>JBEVIH010000031.1:0-107360 GCA_040510815.1 Xanthobacteraceae bacterium
ATCGGTCGATCCCGGGCCGCCCGTCTGAGTGAAGAGCTTGTCGCCGTTGTCCAAGACGTAGTTGACCGTCGCCTCGATCGTTGCGGGGATCGTTTCCTGTTCGGCAAGCTGAACCATGAGGCCTCCTCGGCGCTTTGTTTTCTTCGCGCTTTCATTGATGCCGCAGACATTGTCCGCCGCGGCATTCGACACCCGATATAGGCTCGCGTGCCAAGCGACTCAACTGCTGTCGGGGACGATTATTCCATCGCCTACGGCGATAATAGCCAATAACAGCCGACAATACATCGGCTTGATCTATATCCGGACCTGTTGTTGCGGTGCAATGATTGCTATTCTGCGCCGGCTTGCCTGGCCTACGTGGAAAGAAGCCTCGCAACTTGCGAAGCCAGCCGCAGATTGGAACGGGAGCGAAGGATGGAGAGTGAATCGGCGCGCATGGCCTCGGCAGCGGAAGCCAAATTCCGCATCGACGCACCGAACTCCAAGCCGCGGGCGATCAAGATCATCGCGCTCGATCCGCCGAGCGAACAGGTGGTCAAGCAGCTCGCCCAGTCGCGCTGGAACGGCGCGACCTTCTTCACCGCGTCGGCATTTGCCGGCAAGCCGCGCCGGACCGGGCCCTTCTCCATGGACGGCTGGCTGAGCGACTTGGCCGGCCGCACCAAGAATCTGATCGACGAGATCGATACCGCCGATCACGTTTTGATGGTGGCGACCGCGGGCGAGAATGCCGAAGCAGCGGCCATCATCGGCGAGGCGTGCCACGTCAAGCACGTGATGACCGCCGCGGTCGTGCTCGGCAGCGGCTCGAAGTCGGAGCAGACGGTGTCGAAGACGCTGGCGCAGCTGCGGCCGCACGTGATGATGCTGGTGATCCCGAGCGCCGATGAATACGTCGCCGATATGCTCATGGCGCTGCACGCCTAAGGCGAACGCTCAAAATTCTCGCAACAGGCGGCCAAACCCTTCGATCCGGTCGTCGAGGCCGACCCGCCGCAGCGCGTCCCACACCGCCGCCTGCAGCGCGGTCATCACGTTGACGCCGAGCTCGCGCTCGATCACGTCGATCGCCGCAAGCGTCGGCCAGTGCGGCGACGGGAACAGGATCGAATCGGCCTGCGGATATTGCCGGATCAATGCGCGCCCCATGGCCAGCGCGGCGTCAGCTGGAATCTGCCCAAACCGCGGGATGGTGCTGCCCCAGCCGGCGGCGCCCAGGACCTCGCAGCCGAACCGCTCGGCGTAGCCGCTCTGGCGCGCGTTCTGGCTCGCGTCGTAGGGCTGCGCGATGACCACCTTCCGGCAGCCCAGCGTCCGGGCGGCCTTCTCCTGCGCGGACAGGCTGGTCGATACCTTGACCCCAAGCTCGGCCTCGAGCGCGCGGATCATCGCCTGCGCGTTGTCGTAGCCGCGCGACAGGTTGATCGGCACCCCGCCGAGCACCACGATATCGACGCCAGCGGCGGCCATCTCGCGCGCCGCCCGCATGCTGAGCTCGTAGGCCTGATCGACCTCGGCCTGGTCGCGTTCGACGATGCCCAAGGTCGTCAGAACGAGCGTCACCCCGTCGGGGACGATCTGGTAGAATTCGTAGGGGAAAACCTCGGTCATCAACGGCGGCGAGGCGTAACCGATGCGAGCCCGATAACCGTAGATCCCGTGGCGCGCCGCCGCTGGCTGCAAAGTCATGCTGTGATCTGAACCCGTAACGATGCGGTCGATGTCGGCACCGCACCGGCTTTCTGAGTCGGCCGATCTGTGGGAGAATATCCGCGGCCGGTTTCCACCGGAAGGTGAGTGAACCTATGACCTGGCGTCACAAATCGATGGCTACGCTTGGCCTGTCGCTGGCGAGCCTCGTGCTGGTCGCCGCACTTCCGCCCGGCGAGGCGGCGGCGCAGGGCACCCAGGTCCGCATCGGCATCTCGCGCACGATCAGCGACGCCGGCTATTATCTGGCTGACGCGATGGGATTCTTCCGCGACGAAGGCATCGCGGTGAACATCATCGGCTTCAATTCGGCGGCGCAGATGATCGCCCCGCTCGGCACCGGCGAGCTCGAAGTCGGCGGCGGCACGGTGTCGGCTGGCTTCTACAATGCGGTCGGGCGCGGCATCCTGATGAAGATCGTGGCCGATCAGGCGTCGATCAAGCCGGGCTACGGCTATTCCTCGCTGATGGTGCGCAAGGACCACGTCACGTCCGGCCGCTACAAGACCTTCGCCGATCTCAAGGGCATGAAGGTGGCGATCGGGGCTCCCGGCACCGGCACCGCCTCCGCACTCAACGAGGCGCTGAAAAAGGGCGGGCTCAAATACGCCGACGTCGACGTCGTCTATATCGGCTTTCCCGAGCATCTGCCGACCTATCGCAACAAGGGCATCGACGCCAGCATCACCAACGAGCCGACCATGACGCGCGCGATCGAGGAAAGCGTCGCGGTGCGGGTCGCCGGCAACGACGTCACCTATCCGGACCAGCAGACCGCGGTGACGTTCTTTTCCGACCACCTGATCAAGAACCAGCGCGACCTCGCCGAGCGGTTCATGCGCGCCTATCTGCGCGGCGTGCGCGTCTACAACGATGCGCTGAAGGACGGCCGCCTCGCCGGGCCGCGGGCGAACGAGGTGATCCCGATCCTGGTCAAATACACCACGATCAAGGACGAGAGCATGTTCCGCCGGATGATTCCGAGCTATTGCAATCCCGACGGCGAGGTGAACGTGGCGAGCCTGAAGAAGGATCTCGAGTTCTTCCGCGAGCTCGGCCTGATCGAGAAGAAGGACATGAGCGTCGACGGCGTGGTGGACAGCTCGTTCGCCCGGGCGGCGGTTGCCAAGCTCGGGCCCTACCAGCCGGCCAACTAGCCGACGCCGGAGGCTTCAAGGGACTAGAGCAATGACGACCCGCGAGCAGAACGACTTTCTCATCCAGACCGGGCCGGGCACGCCAATGGGCAACCTGCTCCGGCGCTACTGGATTCCGGCGCTGCTCGCGGCCGAGGTGCCGGAGCCCGATTGCCCGCCGGTGCGTGTCAAGGTGATGTCGGAGCGGTTGCTGGCGTTCCGTGACACGGCAGGGCGCGTCGGCGTGGTCGATGAATTCTGCGCGCACCGCGGCGTATCGCTGTGGTTCGGACGCAACGAGGAGAACGGGCTGCGCTGCGCTTATCACGGCTGGAAATACGACGTCACCGGCCAATGCGTCGAGGTGCCCTCCGAGCCCGAGGCGAGCGGCTTCTGCAAGAAGATCAAGCTCACCTCCTATCCGTGCGTGGAGCGCGGCGACGTCATCTGGATCTATATGGGGCCGCCCGAGCTCAAACCTCCCTTGCCGGGCTTCGAGTGGACGACCGTTCCCCATTCGCACCGGTTCGTTTCCAAGCGCACCCAGGACTGCAACTACCTCCAGGCTATGGAGGGCGGCATCGATTCCGCCCACGTCTCGTTCCTGCATCGTCACGACCTGCGCAGCGATTCGCTGCATGTCGGCAAGGGCGCCGAGCTCACGCGCGAGACCGACGCGCGTTTCGAGGTGGTCGAGACCGACGGCGGCATGGTGATCGGGGTGCGGCGACCAGCGCAGGAGGGCCATCTCTACTGGCGGGTCACACAATGGATCATGCCGTTCCACAGCATGATCCCGCCCTACGGCGAGAACGCGCTCAACGGTCACGCCTGGGTGCCGATCGACGACGACAACTGCATGTCGTGGTGCTTCACCCACCACCCGACGCGGCCGCTCACCGCGCATGAGCTCGACACCATGCGCAACGGCGGCGGCATCCACGTCAAGTTGATCCCCGGCAGCTTCCGCCCGATGGTCAACAAGGACAACGACTACATGATCGACCGCGCCGCCCAGAAGGCGCACAAGACCTATTGCGGCGTCGCCGGCATCGCCATGCAGGACGCGGCGATCCAGGAGAGCATGGGGCCGGTGCAGGATCGCAGCAAGGAGAACCTGGTCTCGACCGACAACGGCGTGATCATGGCGCGCGTCCGGCTGCGCAAGGCGGCGCTCGCGGCGCAGCAAGGCAAGCAGCCCGACGGCATCGATCCGGCCACCCACGCGGTGCGCTCGGCCTCGATCGTGCTGCCGGAGAACGTGAGCTTCTACGAAGCCGCCAAGGACGCGCTCACCGTCAAGGCAGGCGTGGCCCACACCTCCGTTTAATTGCTGCTGTTGAGGACCTCGCCGATCTTGGCCACGATCGACGGCGGCAGCTGCAACGTCTCGCGGACGATCGCATCCATCTCCTCGCCGGCGCCCGAATCCACCATGATGTTGCGCTTCTCGCAGGCCGCCAGGAAATCCGCGTCCTTGAGCATCGCCTGGAACGCCCGGCGCAGCGCCGCCAGCCGTTCCTCCGGCACGTCGGGCGTGGTGATGATCGAGCGGCCGACCTCGGACGTGCTGGCGACGGCGCGCAGGATCGCGACGGCCTCGTCGCTGACCGCCAGCTCCGGCAAGGTCGGCACGTTCGGGATCAGCCGGTGGCGCTTGAGCGCGGCCTGATAGATGATCACCGCCTCGCCCTTGTCGATCCAGCCCGGATGGCTGACCCGCATGCCGGGAAGCCCGTAGGCGCCGACGATGTCCACCTCACGCCGCTCCATCGCCAGCAAAATTTCGCTGGTGCCCTTGTAGCCGCGCACGATCTTGAACTTGGCGCCGCCATAGGCGTTGAGCGACAGCGGAAACAGCACCGTGGTCGAGCCGCCGCCGGAGGCGCCGATCGTGTATTGCCTATTACGGACGTCCTCGAACGTCCGGATGCCGGTGGCAGGGAGCGCCGCGCCGACGTCGATATTGGTGGTGAGGCGGCCGAGATAGCGGAACTTGGCGGCGTCAAGCTTGGTCGAGCTGCCGACCACGCTGTCGAGCGCGAGCGTCTGCGCCAGGCTGCCGAGCGCGGTGCCGTCCTTTGGCGCCACCTCGGCCATGTACTTGGCGGCGACGAAGCTGCCGGCGCCCGGCATGTTCTGCGGCAGGATCGCCGGGTTGCCGGGAATGTGCCGCGGCAGGAACTCGGCGGCGAGCCGGGCGTAGATGTCGTAGCCGCCGCCCGGTCCGTAGCCGATGAACATGCGGATGGTCTTGCCGCGGTAAAAGTCGGCGACCGGATCGGCCTTGAGCTCGGTCGTCGCTCCGACCAGCAAGGCGGCTGCGATCAGAGCTCCTGCGGTCCGTTTCATCGGGCTATCCTCCGCCGCACCGCTCAACGCGCCGCCAGCGCCTTGGCTCGCCAGAGCGCCCATGGCCGGGCGGCGGCGCGCAACATGGCTTCGCTGCTGGTGATCGCCTCCTCCTTGGTGAGGAAGTTGATCGGCCCGCCGATGGTGATGGCCTGCAGCTGCAGGCGGGCATTGACCTCGGTGTAGTAGGCGCGGAACACCGCGTCGCGCAGCGTCGGCCCGACCACGGAATCGCCGTGCCCGCGCATCAGCACCACGGCGGCATTCTTGCCGAGCGACCGCGCCAGCGCCTTGCCGAGCGCGGGCGTCTCGACCAGCAGGTCGGTGGCGTTGCCGGCGCATTTGCGGATCTCGAACAGCGGCGCGCCATAGCCCAGAAAGCCGGCATTGTGCAGGATCGGGCGCAGCTTGGCGCGGGTCACCGTGAACGGCACCACGGTCGGCGAGTGGCTGTGAACGACGGCGTTGACGTCCGGACGGACCTTGTAGATCTCGCCGTGGATGAAGCGCTCACGATAGAGGAGCGTGCCTTCGTCCTTGCGGTCGACGATCTGGCTGTCGAGATCGAGCACCAGAATGTCCGCGGCGGTCACGGCTTCGGGCGCGATCGAGCGCGACATCAGGTAGCGATTGGGATTGCGCGGATCGCGCACGCTGACATGACCGAAGGCATCGAGCACGTTGAGGTTCGCGAGCGTCCGGTAGGCGGCAACCAGATCGTCGACGAAATCCGGGTCGAGCTTGCGTTCCGACGCCCGCCGTGGCGTCGCGGCCGTGCGCGGCGAACTGACTTTCGCGTTCATTATCGATTCCCGAGACGATCCCATCGCCTCGGACGATAGCAATCTTCCGACGGGGTCGGAAGCGGGCAGCCGGAAGCTCAGTCGTTTGCCGCGAAGGTTCGACACTTGATGTCGGCGACTGCTAGAGTACGGCCCGATGAGCAATGCCCCGATCGATCAAGCGCGTGTGTGGGACGACCTGATGGCGCTCGCCGCCATCACCGATCCGGACCGGCCCTACACCCGGCGATCCTTCTCGCCGCGCTTCCTCGAGGGACGCGAATGGCTTCGCCACCGCTTCGAGGCGGCCGGCCTGAAAGTCCGCATGGACGCGGGCGCCAATCTCATCGGCCGCATGGACGGCACCGGACAGGGAGCTCGGGTCATCATGCTCGGCTCCCATTCCGACACCGTTCCCTCGGGCGGGCGCTTCGACGGGCCGGCCGGCATTATCGCCGGGCTTGAAGTGGTGCGCGCGCTGCAGGCGGCGGGATACCGGCCCCGGCACGCGATCGAGATCGTCGACTTTTTGGCGGAAGAGCCGAGCGAGTATGGCGTGTCGTGCGTCGGCAGCCGCGCCATGGCGGGTGCGCTCGACGGCAAGCTGCTCGCCTTCACCGGTCCGGGCGGTGAAAAGCTCGCCGACGCCGTCGAGCGGGTCGGCGGCGATCCGAACAAGCTTGCGGACGCGCGCCGCTCGGACATTGCCGGATTCCTCGAGCTGCATATCGAGCAGGGCGCCGTCCTGCAGAACCGCAAGATCGACCTCGGCCTGGTGACCGGGATCGTCGGCATTACGCGTCTCGAAGTCGTGTTCGACGGCTCCGCCGACCACGCCGGCACCACCCCGATGGACTCCCGCCGCGATGCCGCCCTGGCGGCCGCCCAACTCACCCTGTTCGTCGCCGAGCGCGCGAGAGAATTCGCGCGCCGCGGCCAAGGCCATTTCGTCGCCACCACCGGGATTCTCGACATCCGCCCCAATGCCACCAACGTCGTGCCCGGACAGGCGCGCATGGTGTTCGACATCCGTGCCGAAAATGCCGCGCTGATCGATGAATTCACTGCCGCGCTCGATGCGGAAAGCCGGTCGATCGCCGCCCGCACGAATGTCGAGCGCAGCCGATACGCGGTGCTGTCGAGCACGCCTCACACGCCTTGCGACGCCGGCCTGCGCGATCTGCTGGCGCGCGGCGCCTCCGCGCTGGGCTATTCGACCATGCCGCTCGCGTCCGGCGCCGGGCACGACACCGCCTTCGTGGCGCGCATCGCCCCGGCGGCGATGCTGTTCGTGCCCTGCCGCGACGGCAAGAGCCACGCGCCGGAGGAATGGGCGGAGCCCACCGCGCTCGCCGCCGGAGCGGCGACGCTCTACGAGGCGGTGCGGTTATTGGACGAACCGCGCAGCTAGCGCGTTTTCCAACGTGAATTCTTGCGTGGTCATTGCGGCTCGAGCTTGGCGATGCGGATGTAGTCGCCCCAGGCGTTGATGTCGCGCAGCAGCCGCGCCTGCCCTTCTTCGGGTGTGGCGCTCCAGGGATCGCCGCCGTAATTCTTCAGGAAGGCTTGCGTCTCCGGGGTGGCCACGATCTCGCCGAACCATTTGTTCAGTTGGTTGACGATGGGTTTCGGGGTCGCGCTCGGCACCATGGCGGCGAACCACCCCACCAGGTCCATAGCCACGCCCGCCTCGGTCATGGTCGGCAGCTCCGGGTTGGACTTCAGCCGCTCCGCCGACGCGACCGCCAGCACCCGCAGCCGACCCTCGCGATGCTGGCTGAGCGCAAAGATCGGATCTTGCAACGCGTAATCGACCTTGCCGCTGGCCATGTCGTTGAGCGCGTCCTGCGCCATCCGGTAATGCACCTCCACCGCCTTGAGGCCCGCCACTTCCTTGTAGATCGCGCCCATCACGACGCCGGAATTCGCCGACACCCCATAGGTGGCCTTGTCGCCCTTCTCCTTCAGATAGGCGGTCAGCTCGGGCACGCTCTTCCACGGCCGCTTGGCATCGACCGTGAGCATGAAGGCCTGCTTGTTGATGGTGGCGGCGACCTGGATGGCCTTGGCGGCGTCGAACGGCGGCTTCTTGATGAGGTGCATGTTCGAGGCGACGGTGTTGCCGGAATGAAGGAAGATCGTGTGGCCGTCGGGCTTCGACCGCACCATGGTCTCGGCGGCGATGTTGCCGCCGACGCCGGGCTTGTTCTCGACGATCACCGTGCGCTTGGCCAGCGGCCGCAGCTTGTCCGCAAAGTAGCGCACGATCACGTCGGCGCCGCTGCCGGCCGGAAACGCGCAGAGCAGGCGGATATCCTGGCTCGGATAGTCCTGCGCGGCGGCGCCGGGTGGCGCCAGCGAAAGCGCCGCGGCGATGAGCAGGCACGGTGTCGCGCGCGTCAGCGATGCCGATATCTGTCGCATATCTTCCTCCCTGTCGGCAGCGTCATTGCGGCACGATGCCGGCTGCGCGGACATATCCTTCCCAGTCCTTGACGTGCTTCCTGAACAGCGCCTGCCCGTCCTCGGGCGTGGTGATGAACGGATCGCCACCGAAGCTGTTGAGGAACTTCTTGGCGTCGTCCGTGGCCAGCACTTGATTGAACCACCTGTTGAGCGCGTCGACGATCGGCTTCGGCGTGCCGGCCGGCACCATGGCGGCGAACCAGGTGAGCAGCTCCACGCCGGGGACGCCCGCTTCGGCCATGGTCGGAAGCTCCGGCACCGCTTGCATGCGCTCAGCGGTGCTGACCGCGAGCATGCGCAGTCGTCCGGCGCGCGCGTGGCTCAACGCGAACACCGGATCCATCATGCCGTAGTCGACGACACCGCTGGCAAAGTCGTTGAGGCTGTCGTTCGCCGTCCGGTAGGCGACCTCCACCGCCTTGATCCCGGTCACCTGCTTGTACAGCTCGCCCATGACCTTGCCGCTGGTGTTCGACTGGGCATAGCTCGCCTTGTCGCCCTTCTGCTTCATCGCGGCGGTCAATTCGGCCAATGTCTTGTAGGGGCTGCCGGCGGCAACCATCACCATGAACGGCTGCTTGTTGACGCCGGCGGCGATCTGCAGGTCCTTCGCCGCATCAAGCGGCGGCTTCTTGAACAAATGCATGTTGGCGGCGATCGCGCTCGCCGCGTGGACGTAGACGGTGTGGCCGTCGGGCTTCGCCCGCGCGGTATGCTCGGCCGCGATGTTGCCGGCGGCCCCGACCTTGTTCTCGACGATGATGGTGCGGTTAGCCACCGGCCGCACCTTCTCGGCCATGTAGCGGACGAGCACGTCGGCGCCGCTGCCGGCCGGAAAGCCGCACATGAAGCGAATGTCCTGGGTGGGATAGTCCTGCGCGTAAGCACCGGTCGTGATGATGCCGACCGCCGCGGCGAGCGCGACGGCCGAGCCGACGCAACGCAGCAGCCGTTTCGACGCCATGTTCATGGGCTTCCTCCTGCCTGAAATCATCATTGGAAGGCCTCCTCGCGGGTCTTGCGAAACTGCGGCAGCACGATCAGCGCGATCACGCCCACGGTCGCGGCCAGCAGGATCGCCGAGATCGGCCGCTCGACGAACACGATCGGGTCGCCGCGCGAGATCACCAGCGATCGCCTGAGATTTTCCTCCATCAGCGGGCCAAGAATGAATCCCAGCACCAGCGGCGCCGGTTCGCAGCCGAACCGCAGCAGAACGTAGCCGAACACCGCAAACACCGCGCACAGCACCAGCTGGGCCATGTTGGTGTTGGTGCTGTAGATGCCGATGACGCAGAACAGCAGGATCGCCGGATAGAGCAGACGATACGGCACCGACAGCAGCCGCACCCAGATCCCGATCAGCGGCAGATTGATCACCAGCAGCATCAGATTGCCGATCCACATGCTGGCGACCATGCCCCAGAACAGATCCGGCCGCTTGGTCATCACCGCCGAGCCCGGCTGGATGCCCTGGATGATCATCGCCCCCATCATCAGCGCCATGATGGCGTTGGACGGCAGCCCCAGCGTCAGCAGCGGGATGAACGAGGTCTGCGCGGCCGCGTTGTTGGCGGATTCCGGTCCGGCCACGCCCTCGATGGCGCCGTGGCCGAACCGGCTCGGGTCCTTGGCGACCTTCTTCTCGAGCGTGTAGCTCGCAAAGGCGGCGAGCACGGCGCCGCCGCCCGGCAGGATGCCGAGCAATGAACCGAGACCGGTACCGCGCAGGACGGCCCGCCAGGAGGCGTCGAAATCGCTCCGGCTCGGCCACAGGTCTTTCAGCCGGGCGCTGAACTGGGCGCGCGGCAGCGTCGACTGCTCGAGGTTGCGGATGATCTCGACGATGCCGAACATCCCGATCACCAGCGGAACAAAGTCGATGCCGTCCCACAGCTCCGAGACGCCGAACGTATAGCGGGTGAGCCCGCTATTGACGTCGGTGCCGACGAGACCGAGCAGGAGACCGACCAGGACCATTCCGATCGCCTTGATCACCGAGCCGTGCGCCAGGATCACCGCGGTGACGAGACCGAGCACCATCAGCGAAAAATAGTCGGGCGAGTTGAATTCCTGCGCGATCGCCGCCAGCGGCGGCCCGAACGCGGCGATGAAGACCGTGCCGACGCAACCGGCGAAGAACGAGCCCAATGCGGCGACCGCAAGCGCCGCGCCGGCGCGGCCCTGCTTGGCCATCTGATGGCCGTCGATGCAGGTGACGATCGAGGCGGCCTCGCCCGGGATGTTGACCAGGATCGAGGTCGTCGAGCCGCCGTATTGCGCGCCGTAGTAGATGCCGGCGAGCATGATCAGCGACGAGAGCGGGTCGAGCCCGAAGGTGATCGGCAGCAGCATCGCGATGGTGGGGATCGGCCCGATGCCGGGCAGCACGCCGATCAGCGTGCCGAGCAGGCAGCCGATCAGCGCAAAGCCGAGATTCTTGAGCGATACCGCCGCGCCGAATCCGGTCGCCAGGTTCTGGAACAGGTCGAACCCCATGCTAGCGACCCCACCAGGCCGGCAGCGGCTGTCCCAGCAGGTAGACGAACACGGCGACGGTGAACGCTGCGAGGCCGGCACCGAGCAGGATCGTTTCGGTGAGCTTGACCTCGCGCCGCGCATAGGCGGCGAACACGGTGAGCAGCAGCGCGGTGAGCGCCAGGCCGACGACGTCGATCAGCACGCCGAAAATCAGGATTGCGGCGATGATCATCGCAATCGGGCGCAGCTGCACCGGCTCGATCGGCGGCCCCTCAGTGGTCAATCCGCGAATGGCGACGATGATCCCGATCGCCAGGATCAAAACGCTCAGCAGGATCGGGAAGTAGCCGGGCCCCATGCGGGCGGCGGTGCCGAATGCAAGCTCGCGCCCGAAATAGAGGCCGGCGAGCCCGATCAGCACGAACACCGCACCCGCCCCCAGGTCCTGGGGGCTCTTCACCCGCACCATGCGGTTTCCTCCACTCCTGCGGACCCGCTGCTCCGCTGGACATGCGGAGTTCTAGCGCGATCCTAGCGGCGAATACGGTCGCGGGTAAGCGGCGCGGAATTACCGAAAAATCCCGATGGGACAGGGCCCAACGCCGGTTGGGGAGCGAGCCCGCGACCACCCCGCGACTTGCCCGCGCTCTTGTGGCACCTTTGGGGATCGTTTCCCGCGCCGATTGCTCGAAAGCCGCATCATGACCACGCCCGACACCGAAAAATTCCGTCTGCGCCGTTTCGTCGAGAAGCTGGTGCAGCAAGGGCAATGCGTCGTCCACGACCAGCCGATCGACTTGATCGACGTCGCCGGCGTGCTCGACGGCAACGCTAAGGCGGTCTGGTTCCGCGCGGTGGGACCGGAGAAGGCCGAGCTGGTCGGCAACGTCATGGGGACTCGCAGCCGGCTCGCTTGCGCGCTCGACACCGACGATGCCGGCTTCCCGGCGGCGCTGCGGCAGCGGCTGGCGAAACCGGTTGCGCCGATCGAGGTGCCGTCCGGAGCGGCGCCGGTGCACGCGGTCGTGCAGACCGGCGCCGACGCCGACCTCACCCAGCTTCCGGTGCACCTGCAGCACGCGCTCGACGGCGCCCCCTATATCTCGGCGAGCATCGACTATACGCGAGACGCCGGGACCGGCTTCACCAATCTCGGCTGCCGCCGCCTGATGCTGCGCGGCCCGCGCGCCGCCGGCGTCGACCTCAATGCGCCGAGCGATCTGCGCGTGCTCTATCAGGCCGCGGTCGCCAGGGGCGAGCGCCTGCCGGTCGCCTTCACGGTCGGCAGCCATCCGGCCGATTTTCTCGCCGCCGTGGCCTCGACCCCGCCCATGGACGAACTCGAGGTGGTCGGCGCGGTGCGCGGCGCGCCGGTACCGGTCGTCAAATGCGCCACCGTTGACGTCAAGGTTCCGGCCGACGCCGAGCTCGTGCTCGAAGGCTATATCGACGAACGCGGACTGGTCGAGCCTGAGGGACCGTACGGCGAATATGTCGGCTATTACGGCGTGCTCAAGAACAATCCGGTGTTCCACCTCACCGCCATCACCAAGCGGCGCGACGCGCTGTTTCAGACCGTCACCATCGGGACCCGCCTCGACTACACCGACACCGCGCAGCTCGGGGCGGCCAAGACCGAGGCCGCGATCTGGAGCGTGCTGCAGCAGGCGATCCGCGAGCCGGTGGCGGTGTGCTGCACGGCGTCGTCCGGCGGCATGTACAATGTGCGCGTCTCGATTCGTCAGCGCTATCCCGGCGAGGCGCGCAACGCCATCGCCGCGGTGTTCTGCTCGCTCGGCGACGTCAAGCACGTGTTCGTGGTCGACGACGACATCGATGTGTTCTCCGACCCGCAGGTCGACTGGGCGCTCGCCACCCGCTTCCAAGCCGACCGCGACTTCGTGGTCGCGTCGGGCTTCCGCTGCGTTCCGCTCGACCCATCGCTGCAAGGCAGCCGCACCGGCGCCAAGGCCGGGTTCGACTGCACCAAGCCGTTCGGCAAGGGCGACGGTTTGGAGTTCACGGCGCCGAGCGCGCCGCGATTGCTCGAGCGTCCGCGCCGGTCGGTGGAAGCGGCGCTGGCCGAAGGCCCGGCGACCTTCCTCGACCTGATGTCGTCGCTCGGCACCCGCGACGGCCGCGAGGTCTTGCGCGCGCTCGACCGGCTCTACGCCGACGGCCGCCTCCAGCGCCTCAAGGACGGGCGCTATGCCATCAATAGCGGACAGTCGTGACCGCGGGGCTGCGTTCATGCGCCGACCGAATTATGCTAGAATGCCTTGACGGTTTTGACGGGGTAGGCGTGCCAATGTCTGGGAATAATGGGTGGGCGTGATGCGTTGCCTGGCTTGCGGTGCCGAGATGCGGCTGGTGCAGGTCGCCCGGGACGAGACCATGATGGTCTCCGGTTACGAGCACCACGCGCTGCAATGTCCGGCGTGCGGCGAAGTTGAACGGCGGATGGTCTTCAATTCGGGCGAGCCGTCGCGCGCCGCCGAGCCTGCCGCACCCTCCGCGATCCCGGCGCCAGCAGCGGCGCCCCCCGCCGAGCCGGTCTCGCGTCCGACGGCACCGCCTGCCGCAACGGCACCCGCGGTCGAGCGCGCGTCGCCGCCCACTGTGCCGACCGCGCCGGCGGCACCGACTGCGGCAGCGGCAGCGCCAAAGCCTATGCCGTCTCCCACGGCGCCGCCTGCGTCGGCGTCACCCGCCGTCAAACCCGAGTGGCCTTCCATCGAAACCATGGCGCAGCTCGCCAAATCTCCCTCGCCGGCCACCGCGCCGCTCAAATCGATCGTGGCCGAAGACGACGGCGAGGACGGTGGTCAGGCCATGCTCCAGCGCGCCATCGAGATGGTCCGCAGCTCGACGCGTCGGCCGCAGCCGGCAAAAAGCCAGCCGACAAAAAGCCAGCCGGCAACTCCGGCCAAGCTCGCCCGTCCGATGCGAATGAAAAAGCCCGTGACCGACCGTGTGGTTGAAATTTGTCACGACCCCCACGAAGCCATCTACTTTGCCAAGGATACCAAGTCGGGCCTGTCCGTCCTGCGCCACCAGGACAGCGCGCGCCTGCGGGCGATGTGCGATCGGATCGGATGGCAGGTGCTCGAGGGCGGAACGGAACGCGCCAAGGACTGAAAGCCGCCGGCCGCCGCCGCCCGTGCTTGCGTCGCCTATGATCGTGATCCGGAGCATTCGCCCGCGGGACGGCCGGCGACGAGCACCTGGCCTGCCGACCGCTCGCCGGTGAGGAAGAACGTCCTCGCTGCGCCGAGGCCCTTGAGGTCGGTGGTGCCGCGCTCCTCGAAATCGAAGGCATCCTTGGTCAGCTCGCGAAACGCCTCGCTCACCTGAATGCGGTCGGGAACGCCGTGCGATTCCATGCGCGAGGCGAAGTTCACCGCGTCGCCCCAGACGTCGTAGGAGAAGCGCGTGGCGCCGATGATGCCGGCGGTTGCCGGGCCGCAATGGATGCCGATGCGCATCCTGAGCTTGCGTTCCCCGAGCGGCGGGTGGCGGGCGATGGTCTCGAGCATGGCCAGCGCGAGCCGGCCGACCGCGACCGCGCCGTCCACGGCACTCCCCTCGAACCCGGCCGCCGCCATGTAATTGTCGCCGATCGTCTTGATCTTCTCGACGCCATGGGTTTCGGCCAGCGCGTCGAAGCTGCTCACCAGCCCATCCAGGAATTCGACGACCTCCTCGGGCGCAAGATCGCGCACCGCGCCGGTGAAGCCGACGAGATCGGCGAACAGCACGCTGAGCGTTTCGATGCGATCGGCGATGCGGTCCTCGCGTCCCGACTTCAATCGCGCGGCAATCGAGTGCGGCATCACGGTTCCGATCAGCGCCTCGGAGCGCTCATGCTGGTCCTGTAGCTCGACCTCGGCGCGTTGCAGCGCGGCCAGCGCGAAAAACAGCAGCGCGGCAAAGATCGCCGACACGTTGATCATCGCCTGGTTCGACAAAACGTCGCGAAACGCCCGATCCTCCGGCATCACAAGCCCATTGGCCGGCGCGAAATTGAGCGCGATGAGGAGCGAGACGACGAACAGGCCGAAGAAGAAGAACGACAAACGCCAGTTCTGCACCCCGAAGAAAAACAGCACGACGCCACCGAGCACAAAATAGACTTGAAGATCGCTCTCGAGCCCGAACGACCACACCACGCACGAATGTACGATCAACGCCAGCAGGATGAGGGTGATTGCGCCGACGTTCCGGCCGAAGCGATGCAGCTGGGGAATCACGAATATGGCGCAGATGAAAATCATGTTGAAGGCGTTGACGACGGCCAGCCCGTAGAAATCATGGATCGAGTTGAACAGCAGATGTGACAGCGCGCTGCCGCCGGAGGCGAAAGCGCCAGTGTTGACGCAGCGTTGCCGGCGGAGGATCTGCGGGTCGGTCGCGACGATGCCGACCGACACCACCCGTTCGAGCCAGGATGGAAATTGCAGTCCACGCTTGGGCGCGCGGCGGACAAGATCGCGGAGCTGCGTCATGCGTCGAAAAGGCCCAATTTCAGCGGCGCGGCGCCCAACCAGCCGAGCCTAGGACGATGTCCGCAATAGGGAAATAGCCCGCCGGCCGGATCGTGTCGCCTGCCGGACGGTCGCAAATCCGCCTTTCTCCCGGGCGGTCTTGCGCTATTGTAGCACTCTCGACCCTGTGGCTCGTGCAGCGGCGTGGCATGCGATGGCTCGTCCAGTCGTTTCACCGACCAACCTGTTCTCCGGCCTGCCGGAGGAATTGTCGCAGGGCCTCTTCACCAAGGCCCGCACCCTCTCGCTGACCGCCGATCAGATGGTGTTTCTCGCCGGCGATGCGGGCGACGGCTGCTACCGGGTCGAGGAGGGCTTGCTCAAGGTCAGCGTGGTGGCGGCGGGCGGCGATGAACGCATCCTCGCGATTCTGGGGCCCGGCTCGCTGGTCGGGGAGTTGTCGATGATCGATGGGGCACCGCGGTCGGCTTCCGTCTGCGCGCTGCGCGATTCCAAATTGAGCTTCGTCAGCCGTGCCGCCTTCGAGGCCTTCTGCCAATCCAATCCGGAGCTTTACCGGCACGTGATGACGTTGCTGGCACGTCGGCTGCGCGACACCAACAGCGCATTGGCGGCGACCAGCTTCCTCTCGCTCAAGGCGCGCGTGGCACGCGCGCTGCTCAGCCTTGCCGAAGCGTTCGGCCAGGACGTGGGCGGAGGACGCATTCTCGTGCGTCAGAAACTGACGCAAAGCGATCTTGGAGCGATGGCCGGTATTGCGCGCGAAAACGTCAGCCGGATCCTGAAGGAGTGGGCAAGCCGTTCGCTCGTAAGCCGCCTCGCCGGCTATTATTGCCTGGAGAACAAGGCTGCCATCGAACGCGAGGCAGCCTTGTAGTCGTGACCGGCCGGACATCGGGCTGGCTGCATGGTCGGATCAGGCGAACCCGATCCCCGCGGACCTGGCAGCGGTCGACGACACCCTCCGCTTGGGGGGCGGGCAGTCCTCGATGCCATCGGCGCAGAACTCATTGCAGGTATATTTGTCGCGGACGCGCCATGACTGAATGCGCCCGTCCACGATCGGCAGCGGCTCACCGCAATAGGCGCAATTGGTAGACCTCGTGCGTTTCGTCATTTTCTTCTTCCTTCTTCTTCTTCTTCTGTTTGTTGCGCCGAAAACGCTCCGGCGGGTACTGCAGGGAGCAGCATGCCGAAACGCCGCTCCGTCTGCTGTGCTGGCGATCACACATCGGTCGAATTGGATCGGGACACTGCATGTCCGAGGCAGGCTGACGTTTCGGATCGGGAAACCCGCTATGCCGCCAGCTCGCGGACGGCCGCCCCACCACAGGCCTTGGCCGGATTCCCCCGCCAGGTGGCGTCGGCATCGACGATCTCGCCCTTCATCAGGAACGAATCCGGATCGAGCACGACGTTGTCACCCATCGTGACGCCGTAGTGCACGAACGCCGCGCAGCCGATCGAGCATTTGCTTCCGATCTTGATGGTGTCGCATTTGAAGACCCCCTCCTCCAGTGAGTGGCCCTGGAAGGTCGAGCCTTCGTTCAGGTTTGCGTGGTCGCCGACCTCGATCAACGACTTGTCGAAGAAGCGACATCCATCGTCGAACACCCTCCTGCCCAGCCTGACGCCCAGGAGGCGGGAGATCACGCTCGCGAAGGGCGTGCCCTTGAACACCGGAATGAACGGAGCTCCGGTGAATTTCCAATAGCGCTCGTGGCGCCAGAAGCGCTCGTCGTACATCGACACGATCTGTGGCGTCAGCGTCTTGAATCCGATGCTGGCGCGCTCCAGGAAGATGAACCAGGCAATCCCGGCGCATGACACGAACGCCGAAAAGACGAGGATCGCGAAAATGCCGTGCAGATGAAAATGCAGGATGGCGACGAATCCCGAGAGCAGGAAGGCGAAGAAAAAGAACCAATAGCCGAGCAGCATCGTTATCATCGTCACGATGTTGTAGCGGGTCTTTGCCGCAATCCGCTGCTCTCGGGTGGCGTCATCCATCATCGCCTGCAAGCTCTTGTCCCTGTCGACGACGCGCGGGATCTCGAAGCACGGCGATCCCAAGAGCCCGACGTTTTCCCGTACCGGCCCGTCGATCGGTATCATGACCTTGGTGCCGAGCAGGCAATTCGAGCCGGTCTTGCCGGCCGCCGGGTAATAGATTCGATTGCCCAGGTAGCTGCGGTCGCCGATCTTGACCTTGGCGAGCGTGAAAGCCGCGTTCGACATCGAGGCATTGAGCATGGTCAGCCCATCCGAGACCATCGTTCCGCTGCCGATGTCGCACAGGAAGGGAATGTCGTGTCGTTGATCCAGTCCGAAATTCGAGCCGGTCTGCACGATCTTGTTCAAGCGGTACCCGAGCCATTTCAAGTAGTGGGGAATGAAGACGCTGTCGCCGAAGATCACACTGAACACCTGGGAATTGCTGACCATCGAGACGATTCGATAAATGACAAAGTGCACGCCGTAGAGAACGTAGGTCTTGTCCTCCCGCAGAAAGGCATAGAGCAGCCTGGGAACGATCAGGACAACCAGCAGCCCGACGGCGAGAGCGCCAAAAAACACCGACGAGGACACGATCAGCATCTCGATCGTCAGGAACAGCAATGCCGAGCCGAGCTGCTCGTGGATGAGGTGCGCGCTGGTATACGCGTAGAGATATTGGATCACGTAGTAGCCGAGCAGGACCGTCATCGGAGCAACGAGGCCGAACATGACGAAGAGCTGGTAGGCCGAATACAGGGCGCGCCGCAGCGGCGTGCACGCTTTCGCCTCGACGGTGCAATAGTTGGCGGTCGTCTCCTGGCCCGGCGAGCCGTGATAGCGCCTGCCCCTGGGAACCCGCTGCCCGGCTTGCAAAGACGATGCG
Organism: Xanthobacteraceae bacterium; assembly: GCA_040510815.1. Classification (GTDB taxonomy): domain Bacteria; phylum Pseudomonadota; class Alphaproteobacteria; order Rhizobiales; family Xanthobacteraceae; genus VAZQ01. The sequence continues at coordinate 18,317 of JBEVIH010000031.1, forward strand.
TGCCCGAGTTGGGTGCCGTCCTCCATCGCCGTGTTGATGTCGAGGACGCTGCCTTCGCCGACATAAGCGTTGTCGCCGATGCTGATCGGTCCGGTGTAGATATAGTTGGATTGCGCCTTGTAGCCCAAGGCGAGCGTCTCTCTGCGCAGGATCGTGTTGCTGCCGACCGAGATGAGGTCGGTGCACACTGGAACCGATCCGGGCGCAACGACCGTATTGCGGCCGATCTTCATGCCGAGAAGCCGCAAGTAGAAGACGTAGAGCGGGCTGCCGACAAAAGCCGCGATCGGGGCGGTTTGAATGAGCGTCTTGACGAGCCAGAAGCGGAAATACCGAAGGCTCCAGATCGGGATGACCTCTTCCTTCCACTTCCCGATCAGCAGCCATTTCAAGGCGATGGGAATGACGCTGAGCGCGGCAAAGGCCGCGATGCCGAACGCGACGGCGCGCAGATAGGCCTCGACGGTAATGTTGATTGCGCCGTAGGTCCATTCCAGCCCAGTCACCAGCACCCAGATGCCGAACATCCCGTACGCGACATAGCACAGGGCCTGCAGCGCGCCGCATCCATAGTATTCGAAGTCGGACGGTATCCTGAATTGCTCCGGTCGCCGTTGAACGGCGATCTCCTCGGCCGCCGAGCCGAGATGGAGCGCGAGCTTTTCGATCGTCGGATTGAGATAGATGTCCCGCATCGAAACGGCCGAGACATTCAGCCGCTTGCGGATCTCGGCGCCGAAGCGGGCCATCAGCAGAGAGTGAGCGCCCAGGTCCTGGAAAAAATTGTCGGCGACGGAGACGCGCTCGATCTTCATGACCTCGATCAGGGCACCCGCCAGCGCCTCCTCCATCTCGCTTCTCGGCGCCACGAAATTGCTGCTGCCGGCCGAGAAGCGCGGCCCCTTGGGTGGCGGCAGATTCTTCCGATCCGCCTTGTTGCTCGACGTCATCGGGATGACGGGCAGCTTCTCGAGGTAGGCCGGAACCATGTAGCCGGGCAGATGCTTTCGCAGGGTCTGCGAGACTTCGCCCGGCGCCAGCTCGGACGCCCCCTGCTTCAGGCTGTAGTACGCCACAAGCTCCACGGTGCCCGGCTCTGACTCGTAGGTGTCGACCACCGCCTGCGCGATCTGCGGCAATTGCATCAGCACCGATTCGATCTCGGTCAGCTCGATCCGGTAACCGCGGATCTTGACCTGCGTGTCGATGCGGCCGTGAAACTCGAGCTCGTCGTTGTCGTTGATGCGGCCGAGATCGCCGGTGCGATAGATGCGCTGCGAGGGGTTGTTGGCGATGCTCAAGAAATCGGGAATGAACTTCTTCTCGGTCAGATCCGCCCGGTTGAGATATCCGGCGGCAAGCCCGATGCCGGCGATGCCGATTTCCCCGAGCCCGCCGTTTTCGACGGCCTTGTCCTCGTTCTCGTCGAGAATGACGATCGTGTAGGTCGGCAGCGGACCGCCGATCGTCACCGGCTTGTCCGGGTAGAGTTCCGTCAACGTCGCCGTGACCGTCGCCTCGGTTGGCCCATAGGCGTTCAAGATTGCGCGGCCGACACGATGCCAGCGGACCACGAGGTTGTGCGGACAGGCCTCGCCGGACACGAGCAGGATGCGCAGGTCCGGCAGGTCCTTCTCGATCGTCGCCAGCAAGGTGGGGACGCAGGCGAAATAGGTGACGCGCCGCTCCAGCAGAAAATCCGCCAGGTCGCTGCCGACCAGGCTGGTTCCCGGCTTTCCCGGCACCAGCGCCGCACCGGCGAGCAGCGGAACCCAAAGCTCCTCGACCGAGAAGTCGAAGGCAATCGTCATGCCTTGATAGGCGCGGTCGCCTTCGCGGATTCCGTACACCTCGGCCGCCACCTTCACGAAATTGCAGATGCTCGGATGCTCGATCGCGACGCCCTTCGGGGTGCCGGTCGTGCCCGAGGTGTAGATGATGTAGGCGAGCTGGTCGGCGGGCGGCGCCTGCTCGCCGTCGGCGAGGCGGATCGACTTTTTTGCATTGATTTCAGGCTCGGCGGTATCGAGGAAAATCTGCCGGACGGAGAACTCGCCGAGCTTCGAGCGAAAAGGCGACATCGAGACGATCGCCTTCACGTCGGCATCTTTCACGATGAATCCAATCCGCTCATTGGGAAAGCCGGCGTCGAGCGGGACATAGGCGGCGTTGATTTTCAGCACCGCCAACAGCGCCACATAGGCATCGGCGGTCTTGTCGAACATGAGGCCGACCCGGTCGCCGGATGTCAGCCCCTGCCCGATCAGGAAGCGCGCGACCTGGTTGGCGCGATTGTCGAGATCCCGAAACGTGAGCGCCGCGTCATCGGTGATCACCGCCAGCGCGGCGCCGTTGCTAGATGAATGCAACTGATCGCACCGTTCTTCGAACAGATGGTTGAGCCGTTCGCCCGCCTGCCAGCGAATCGCGTTGTCGGCGTTCTTGCACACGAGCATTTGAGTCTCACTTTGGCTAGTGAATGGGGCCCGCCCTCAGTGGGCCAAGGCGGCCTTCCTGAGGGCGGGCGGGCTGGGCTTTGCGCAGTCGCCGTTCGGCTTGTTCTCGGCAAAGCCGTCGTTTCTTCTGCTACGCCACCTCCCGCGTCAGCCGATCGGCGTGCAGGCGTGACATGACTGGCGTTGCAGCGCTCACCGTCCCGAACTCCTGCGCCATCGCGTGATTGAGGATCTCCAATGCCTCATCGAGCTCGTCGTAGCTGGTGGTGAGCGGCATCATGCACTTGATCACTTCGTCCTCGGGGCCGGCGCGCTCGATGATGAGGCCGTACTCGAAGGCCTTCGCGGTCACCGCCGCCGCGCGCTTGGGGTCGGCACAGCGCACGCCGATCATCATGCCGCGGCCGCGCACGTCGACCAGGTCGGGCGAATATTTGTCCGCCAGCACCTGCAGCCGCTTGCGCAGATACTCGCCCTTGGCGCGCACCTGCTGGCCGAATTCCGGCGTCCGCCAGTACTTCTCGAGCGCCGCGGTGGCGGTGACGAATGCGTGGTTGTTGCCGCGGAACGTGCCGTTGTGCTCGCCCGGCTTCCAGACGTCGAGCGACCGCTTGAGCACCACCAGCGCGAGCGGCAGCCCGTAACCGGACAGCGACTTCGACAGCGTGATGATGTCGGGCTTGATCCCGGCCGGCTCGAAGCTGAAGAACGTGCCGGTGCGGCCGCAACCCGCCTGGATGTCGTCAACGATCAGCAGGATCTTGCGCTCGCTGCACAGCACATGCAGCCGCCGCAGCCATTCTGTGCTGGCCACGTTGAGGCCGCCCTCGCCCTGAACGGTTTCGAGGATCACCGCCGCCGGAAGCTCCATGCCGCTGGACGGATCGGAGAGCATGCGCTCGAGATGCGCGATGGTGTCGACCTCGCCGCCGAGATAGCCGTCGAACGGCATCGCGGTGGTGTTGCCCAGCGGCACGCCGGCGGCGCGGCGCAGATACTGGTTACCGGTGACCGACAGCGCGCCCATCGACACGCCGTGGAAACCGTTGGTGAAGTAGACGACGTTGGTGCGGCCAGTGGCCTTGCGGGCGATCTTCAGCGCCGCCTCGACTGCATTGGTGCCGGTCGGACCGGTGAACTGCATGACGTAGTCGTCGAGCCCGCGCGGCGCCAGGATGATGTCCTGCATCGCCTCCAGGAAGCGCTCCTTGGCTTCCGTGTGCAGATCAAGGCTGTGGGTGATGCCGTCCTGCTGGATGTAGTCGACCAACGCCTCCTTGAAGACGGGATTGTTGTGCCCGTAGTTCAACGAGCCGGCGCCGGCGAGGAAGTCGAGGTAGCGGCGGCCATGCACGTCCCGCAACTCGGAACCGCGCGCATGATTGAAGATGGCCGGGAAATTGCGCGCGTACGACTGCACATTTGATTCCAAACGGGCGAAGACTTCATTGTCGTTGCGCGGGGTGTTGCTCTGTCGGTACAGCATGGTTTCCTCTCTGCGCCCGGTTCTTGTTGGGTGCCGGGCTTGGGGGGCGACGCTCGCCCTCCCCCGTTGGTCGGGGCTCGGCCGCTTTGAGCGTGTGACAGCGATCACAAGAATGCGCTTTTTCACGGCGGCGTGAGCAAAGCCGGCGACGAGCGCGCCCGAGGCGAATGAGCCGATTTGGGGGGAAGCCGCTGCGGACAGGCGTTCCGGCTTGGCGCTCGGCCGCGCGCACGCCATCAGCGACCTTGTTTCAAGGCCTTTTCAACGATGCAGCCGTGTGAATTGCGGTCGGCGGCCAGGCTCGTTCTCTGTTGCGTTCGCCGCCGAACCGTCGGCCCCGCCGGCGGCAAAGCGCATTCTTGTGACCGCTGTCACATGCCCGAGGCGGCACAGCCACGACCAAGCAGGAGCGTCGACAACAAGAACAAGAAACAGGAGACGACAATGCGCACCAAATCCGAGGAAACCCCACTCTTTCTGATCGGCAAAGACAGCCGCGGCAACTGGGTCGTCCAGGATAAGCGCGGCCTTCGTGGCGGGCTTTTTGTCAATCGCGCCGCCGCCCTCAAGTTTGCGCTGTTTGAGAACGGCGACCGGCCGGAGTTGGTGATCACCGTCCCCGGCGTGTTCGAGCTCGACATGAGCAGAAACGCCTTCGCGGCGCAGCCTTCGGCAACCTACGCCGAGCCTTCTCTGGCGCACCTGCACGGCTGAGCGTCGGAGCCACCTTCGGCGTCAGGGGTGACGGAAACGTCACCCCCTTTTGCGCTCCCGCGGCGCAGGCGCGACAGTCAGCGGTAGGCCCGACCTTGCGGCGCCGGCCAATCCCAGCATCGAAGCGTCCACCCCGTGCCTTCGACCGCCAGCGCCGCCTTGTAGCCGTCCGCCACGTCGAGTCCCTGCAAGCACCAGCGCCCAGCCTCGGCGGGATCGGGCCTGGTCGCCAGAAGCCGCGCCGGTTCGCCGGGCAGGAACGACACGTCGAACTGGTCCAGGGGGAGCGACAGGCCGTCGCCGATCGCCTTGATATAGGCCTCTTTCCGCGTCCAGCAGTCGAAGAACGCGTGGTGTTGCAGGTCGCCGGCAAGCGTGGCCAGGGCGTTGCGTTCATTCGCCGAAAAAAAACGCGCGGCGATCTCCCCGACCGCGATGTCGGTGCGGATGTGCTCGACGTCGATGCCCAGGGCACGGCCGGCTGTAACCGCGATGAGGACCAGCTCTCCCGCGTGCGACACGTTGAACTGCAGGGACCTTTGCGCGAGATCGGCCGCCAGACTTGGCTTCCCGAACGGGCTGTAGTCGAAGCGCAACTGGCCGGGCGCCATGCCGAGGTAGCGCCCAAGCAGCGTTCTCAGCAATCCGCGAGCGACGAGATGGCACCGGCGGTCGCGCTCGAAATGAAACCGGCGCATCCGCTCGCGTTCGTCGGGCGCCAGAATGGGCTCCAGGTCCGCGATCGCCTCCGCCGACCAGTCGAGCGTCGCGCGCCAGACGTGGACCTCGTCCTTCGGCCAGGCGACATCGTCCGGCGGCGAGTTCCATCCCGATCTGGCGAGGATCATTCCGTATTTTACGATTTCATCGCGGCCGCTCAAGGTGAACGCGGGAGGCCCGGAATCGACCAATCTGTGACGGCCGACACGTCGGCCGCGCCGGCGACCGTCTAGGCTTGCATCGAACACGCCGGAGGTTCCGGCATAACTTCGGAGCTAGCCATGACCATCGGTTCCAAATTCTGGCCCTCACCTCTGCGCCTCTGGCGCGGCGAGAACGACACCGCCCGCACCGCCGCATCTGCGGCCGCATCGGCGTCGACCCCCGAGGAACTGGCCTGGGAGCGTCGCTGGCAGGCGGAATGGGATCGCCGCAACGTCGAGGACTAGCCTGGCCGAGCCGGGTCGAAGCGAGCGCAAACGGCCTCGCATCGACCGGTCCTCGACCGGCCTCCCAGGCCGGTCCGCCCGCAGCCGGCGCGCCGGAGACTTGGCGGCGCCGCACCGATCGCCGACCTGGGCCCTCGGCCTCCTTGTTTTCTATTTTTTCAGCAGAACCGGCAGCGGCGGCTTGCTCCCATCCGGGATGCCGACCCGCCCCGCGATCAGCACCGACGATACCATCACGTAGAAGCCGGCGACGGCGATCAGGTCGATGGTCGGCTGCTCGCCCAGCGTTTCCTTGGCGCGCTTGAAGGTCTCGTCGGTCAGGTTGCGATCCCGTAACAGCTCGATGCAGACGTCGTAGACAACCTCCTCGTCGGGCTGCATCGATGTCGGACGCCGTCCCTCGCGGATGTCGTCGGCCACCGCTTGGGGAACGCCCGCGCGCAGCGCGATCGGATAGTGCGCCCACCACTCGTATTGCGCATCCCACAGTCGCGCCTCGATCAGGATCGCAAGCTCGTTGAGGCGATGCGGCAGCGAGGTCTCGAAGCGCAGATAGTCGGTCATGCCGAGGTAGCGCTCGGCGAGGACCGGGCTGCGCAGCAGAATGCTGTAGGGGCCATCCAGGCCGGCGCTCGACACCTTCAAGACCCTCTCGGCCACGCGCTTCTGCACGTCGTTCAACTGGTCCATCGTGAGCTGCGAGAATCGCGGTGCCATGGGATGCTGTCTCCGGGGATTGGCGTTCGACGCAACGATCGGCGCATGGCCGCCGAGCCGTTGTCAAGATCGGCTGGTCTCTCGCGATCCTTTAGGGGTACCTTGCAGGGGATGAGCAGACTTTGGCCGCACGACCGCCAAATCGGACGCCAACGCCTCGGCGCCTTGGCGCTCGTCGCCACCGGCGCGTTCTTCGTCTGGCGCAGCCTGGCCGCCTTGCCGCTCGGAACGATCGACAATCCGGGCCCGGCGGCCATGCCGCTGGCGCTCGCGGTCCTGCTCGTCGTGTTCGCGCTGTGGAGCCTCGGCGGCGCCAGCTCCGGCCTGCTCGATCCGGCGGCGGCCGACGATAACGATGCGCCTGACGCGGACGGCGGCGGCGTGCGCCACGCCGTCCTCGTCATCGCCGCCCTGCTCGCGGCCGCGGTCGCGCTCGACCGGCTCGGCTACCGGCTCACGATCCTCTGCCTGCTCTTGTTCTTTCTCGGCCTGGTCGAGCGCAAGCCGATTGTCACCGCGCTGGCCGTGAGCGCCGCGCTTTCGTTCGGCAGCCACGCGCTGTTCGTTCATGTCCTGAAAATCCCGCTGCCGAGCGGGCCGATGGGCATCTGACGGCGACATGGCGGAGTCGTTGCAAGGCCTGCTGGTCGGCTTCCAGGTGGCGCTGGCGCCCTCCGTCCTGGCCTACGCGATCCTCGGCTGCGTGATCGGCACCATCGTCGGCGTGCTGCCGGGGCTGGGCCCGCTCGCCGGCATCAGCATTCTCCTGCCGATCAGCTTCGGCCTGCCGCCGACCACCGCAATCGTGCTGCTCGCCGGCATCTATTACGGCGCGATGTATGGCGGCTCGACCACGTCGATCCTGGTGCGCATTCCGGGCGAGGCGGCCTCCGTGGTCACCTGCATCGACGGCTATGAGATGACACGGCAGGGGCGCGCCGGCCCCGCGCTGGCGATGGCGGCGATCGGGTCGTTCGTGGCCGGCACCGTCAGCGTGGTGGCGCTGATGCTGCTGGCGCCGCCGCTCGCCCGGTTCGCGCTCGCTTTCGGCCCGCCCGAATATCTGGCGCTGTTGCTCATGGGTCTCATGGTGCTCTCCTACATCAGCAGCGGCCCGATGCCGAAGACCCTGACGATGGCGACGCTCGGATTGCTGCTCGGCATGATCGGCATCGACCCGATGAGCGGCTACAACCGCTTTGCCGGCGGCGTGCACGAGCTGTCCGACGGCCTCGGCGTGCTGCCGCTGGCGGTCGGGCTGTTCGGCGTGTCCGAGATCATGCTCGCTTACCGCAAGCAGGGGATGCGGCCGGCCAGCCGTCCGCGGCTCGCCGAGCTGATGCCCTCGCGCGAGGACGTGCGCCGCTCGGTCGGACCGATCGGACGCGGCACGGTGATCGGCTTCCTGATCGGGATCATCCCGGGCTCCGCGCATATCCTGTCGTCGTTTGTATCCTACGCGGTCGAGAAACGGCTCTCGCAGCACCCGGAGCAGTTCGGCAAGGGCGCGGTCGAAGGCGTCGCCGGACCCGAATCGGCCAACAACGCCGCCGCCTCCGGCGCCTTCGTGCCGATGTTGGCGCTCGGCGTCCCGCTCGGCCCGGTGCAGGCGATCCTGATCGCGGTGCTGATGGTGCACGGCGTCGCGCCCGGTCCGCTGCTGATCACCCAGCAGCCGCAGCTGTTCTGGGGCTTCATCGCCAGCATGTATATCGGCAACCTGGTGCTGCTGGTGCTCAACCTGCCGCTGGTCGGCTTGTTCGTCACCTTCCTGCGCCTGCCCTATTCGTATCTCTATCCGATCATCCTGGTCTGCTGCATCGTCGGCGTGTACACCGTGAACTCCAGCATGGTCGACGTGCTGATCATGACGGCGGCCGGCGCGGCCGGTTACATGCTGCGGCGGCTGCAGTACGATGTGGCGCCGGTCGTGCTCGGCTTCATCCTGTCGCCGATGCTCGAAATGGCGTTCCGGCAATCGCTGGCGATGTCGGGCGGAGATTATGCGATCTTCCTTGAGCGGCCGATTGCGGTCACGTTGCTGGCGATCGGCGCCGCCGTGCTGCTGCTGGGACTGGTGCCTCCGCTCTGGCGCAGGCGCTTGCGCCGCAGTCAAGCCGCGCAATGAGAAACGACACGAGGAGCCGCGCATGCGAGCGTTCATCTCAGGTCTGCTGGTTCTGGCCTGCCTGGCCGGCGCCGAGGCGCAGGCGCAGGAGAAATTCCCGAGCCGCCCGGTCACGATCCTGCTGGGCTATCCGCCGGGCGGCTCGACCGATACCACCGCGCGCGCGATCGCGCCGGTGCTCGAGCGCATCCTCGGCCAGCCGGTAGTGATCCAGAACCGGCCGGGCGCGGCCGCCTTGATCGGAACCCAGGCGGTCGCCAATGCGGCGCCCGATGGCTACACGATCACGGTCGCGACCACGCAATTGGCGCTGCTGCCCGCGGTCGATCAAGTGTTCGGGCGGCCGCCGAGCTTCACCCGCGATCAATTCGCGCCCATCGCGCTCCTCTCCGCCGATCCATCGGTGCTGTTCGTCAATCCGAGCCAGCCCTGGCGGACGCTGCAGGAGCTCGTCGACGACGCCAAAAAGCGGCCGGGCCAGATCGTCTATGCGTCGGGCGGGCTCTACGGCACCACCCATCTCGCGATCGAGATCGTGCTCAAGGCCACCGGCACAAAGATGCGTCATCTGCCGACCGCCGGCGGCGGGCCGGCGCTCACCGCCGTGCTCGGCAACCACGCCGCGCTGCTCGCCGCCCATCCCGCAGTCGGCGGCCCGCAGGCGCGCGCCGGCGCGCTGCGCCCGCTCGGCACCATGGGGAGCAAGCGGGTCGCGAGCTTTCCCGACATCCCGACCTTGAAGGAGCTGGGCTACGAGGCCGAGTACTACCAGTGGAACGGCCTGTTCACCCAGGCCAAGGTGCCGGAGCCGATCATCGCGATCTGGCGCGAGGCCGCCGCCAAGGCGGCGAAGGACCCGGAATTCCTGCAGGCGATGGCGCGCGTCGGCAGCGGCACCGAATACATGGACCGCGATGCGTTCCGCCCCTGGTGGGACGCCGACAGCAAGAAGACCGAGGACACCGTGCGCGCCATCGGCAAGGTGCAGTAGGAAAGCGCGTCATGCAGTCGAGGGAGCTCGGTCTCGCGATCGTCGGATCAGGCCGCATCGGCACGCTACGGGCGCGGCTGGCGGCCGGGCATCCGGCGGTGCGTACCATCGCGGTGTCGGATCAGGACCCCGCCAAGGCGCGCGAGCTCGCCCAGACCGTCGGGGCGCAATTCCATTCCGGCGACAACGATGCGGTGATTTCCCGGCCCGAGGTCAATGCCGTGATCGTCTCCACCAGCGAAGGCGAGCATCTCGCGCCGATCCTGGCGGCGATCGAGCTCGGCAAGCCGGTGCTGGTGGAGAAGCCGATCGCGCTCACTCTCAAGGACGCCGATCAGGTGCTCCACGCCATCGAGCGACACGGCGCCAATGTCCGGGTCGGCTACAGCCGCCGCTACAAGGAGCGCTACCTGATCGCCAAGGAGCAGATCGTCAAAGGCCGCATCGGCACATTGGTCGGCGGCGCCGCCCGCGTGTTCAACTCCCGCTCGCAGGCGCTGGCGATCCTCAAGCGCAATCCGCACGCGACGCCGGTGGTCGACGCCCTCACCTACTACGTCGACCTGATGAACTGGCTGCTCGATGGCAAGCGCGTGGTCGAGGTCTACGCCCGGGGCCAGACCGGCGTGTTGAAGGACACCGGCTACGACGTGACCGACCTGAGCTACGCGGTGTTCACCTACGACGACGGGACGGTGGTCAATCTCGGCATCTGCTACGCGCTGCCCGAGAAATATCCCGCGCTCGGCCATGCGGCGCGGGTCGAGGTGCTCGGCACCGAGGGCGTGATGATCCTCGACGACGATCACACCGACCAGCTCATGTACAGCGAGAAAGGCGTCCCGCACGTCTACCTGCCGGATCATTCCGTCAACATGGTGTTCCTGCAGAGCGGCACGCCGGGCGACTGGGCGCTGGGCGAATTCTGGGGACCGATCGCCAACGAGACCCGCGCCTGGCTCGATCATCTGGCCATGGGCAAGCCGTGCGCGCTGGCGACGCCGCGAGAGGCGCGCGCGACGCTCGAAGCGACGCTGGCGATCGAATATTCGATGGCGACCGGAACCGCGGTGACGCTGCCGCTCGGAGAAAGGAATTTTTTTGCCGAGCGAGGGGCGAGCCGAGGTCACGGGGGCTAGTGGATTCTGCGGCTTTGTCAATGATCTCAAACCGCGTTATTGTTTTCAGGAGGCTGCCAGTCTCACCGGGAAATCGTATGCCCACGGCTCGAACCAGATCGTTAACCGTAGGTGCCAGATTTGAATGAGTCCGAGCCGACTGCCCTGAGCAAATCAGAATTGCTGCAGTCCGTCTGCAGACAGATTCGCTTCCAGACCGGCGATGTGCTCCGTCAGAAGGGGCAGCACTACCAGGACATGTACGTGATCACCGACGGTTGCGTGGAGGTTGATCTGGAAAGCGGCCGCGAGGGAGCGAAGGTCGTGCTTTCGCATCCCGGATTCCCGATCGGCGAGATCGGCTTCCTGCGAGGCCGCCCCGCCATGGCGACCGTGATCGCAAGAGCGCCAACAACTGCGCTAGTCATCGACGATCCGACGCTGGCCCGCCTGGAACATGAACAGCCTGCCTTGACTGCGCATTTGCTGCGTCGTCTTGCCGATGCTGCGGAGGAGAGGACGAGCTACAACCTGACATGGAGCTCGACGCCAACAACTTATACCAGGCCCAAGACCATAGACGTTTATCTGTGTCGCAACAACGAGATGCTCGAACAGGCGCAGCGGTTGAGATACGAGGTCTACTGTCAGGAGTTGGGACGACGTTCACCATATGCCGATCATGACCGTAGGATCATCACGGACCATCTGGATGCTGCCGGCCACACCTTCGTCGCCATCGAGGCCGGCGAGACGATCGGAACTCTGCGCGCCAATTTATCCTCGGAAGGTTCAATTGGTACCCTTGAGGAATTGTATGGGATGAAAACGTCACGGCATCATCCAAAAGCAACGGGTATTTGCACGAAATTCGTCGTCAAAAAATCGAAGCGTGGCAGCGCGACATCGATGAAGTTGATAGCTGCGGTGGTTCGGTACGGTATGCGAAATCGTATCGAGGAGTGCTACATCGATTGCATCCCTGCACTGTTGCCGTATTACAAGGCAATCGGCTTCAGGATCACAGGGGAGAAGTTCTTTCATCGCGAGAATGGTCCGTCCCATCCGATGATGCTCGATTTGGCGAAGTATGGAGAAAGGCTGAGCAAAGAAGGTGGGGTGCCCTACTTGAGCTTGATCATGAGAGCCCAAGCCATAAAATGGATCGACATAATTCGCGGACGGGCGAGAGCCCCAGCACCGTGAGTGGGTCAAATCATGTTCACCACGCGTGAAATTGTCATTCTCTTGGTGATAGCCACGCTTGGGCACGTCATGGCGTTCTTTTGGTACCTTGCAGACCGGAACAAATGGAAAATATGCGAACGAACGATATACGATTTGCCGATTGACGCGCAGCAAATCAAACGGGAGATGAGGAATTCACTTCATGCGCCGATCCATGCCGTCATCCTGGCAGCTTTCCTCTACCTCGGCTTTTTCAGGGATACCAGTTTCGCCTCGTTTTTCTATTCGGCGCTTCTGACGACGATCTGGGCCGAGGTTTGGCACTACGGCTCGCATCGCGCCTTCCATCTGCGGGCGCTGCACTGGATCCATCTTGAGCATCACAAGAGCCGTCTGAACAGCTTTCTTACGGCGATCTCCTTTTCGTTCACGGAAAAGCTGGTCTTCGACATTGGGTTGCTCGGAGCGCTGGCCATTGTCGATTATTTCTTCGCTCTGAATGCTTTCGGGATCGCAGCATGGTACATTGGCTATCTTGTGATCAATTCTTTCAGCCACGCGAACTTTGAGCTGAAATCGAGAGATTACAATCGTTGGCTGGGGAAGGTGCTGACGAGCACCACCTACCATTCGCTTCACCACTCCCGGTACACCGGCAATTACGGGCTTGGCACTCGTGTCCTGGATCGACTTTTCAAGACGGAATGGGACGACTACGAGCAACTCTATGATCGAATCTCCCATGAGAGAAGACCCCTCGGCAAGCTGAGGGAAAGAGCAGCGCCATCCGTTCAGGCGTAGCCGTGTGGCCGAGTCACCTGAAGCTTGGATCCAGCCAAATGCTCACATCGGCGAATAATGCAGGGGCTTTCTACCCGCCCCGCGCCAAGCCGGCTGCCAGGCCGCTCCGATTCCCGTTCAATCTTTTCAAGCTCCTCGGCAACAATCTGGCGATCATTCCCGAGCAAGCCTATCACGAGCCGATCGTCATCGCCCCGGGACCACCGCGGATGGTGTTCATCACCGGTTCCGAGCCACTGAAGACGTTGCTTCTCGACCGTCCCACGGAATTCCCGAAAGGCGGACTGCAGGTCGAGGTTCTCAAGCCGATCTTCGGCAACGCGATGATCTCGCGCGAGGGACGGGACTGGCGGTGGCAGCGAGGCGCGGCCGCACCTTTGTTCCGGCACGACGAGCTTTTGCAATATGGGCCGATCATGAGCGCGGCGGCGGAGACCACCGTCGCGAACTGGCGGGCAGCCGCGCCCGGCTCGGTTCGTGCGATCCACAAGGATATGATGCGCGCCGCATTTCATGTCATCTCGAACACGATGCTGGCCGGCGGCGCGGAAGAAATGTTCGATGCCATCGAGAAAGGACATGCCGACTACTATGGCGGCGCCAATTGGTGGGTGATGTATACGCTTTTGGGGCTCCCCCATTGGCTGCCGCGACCTGGCGGAAAATCGATGCGGGCACACGAGACCCGATTGCGGCAAGCCGTCGCCGAACTGGTGCAGGCGCGGCGCGCCGGCGCTGCCGCCGGCGAGGACCTGCTGGCCCGGATGCTGCGGGCCAGCGACCCGGAAACCGGGCAAAGCATGTCGGACGAGCTTCTCGTCGATAATATCGTGTCGTTTCTGATGGCCGGTTACGACACCACGGCGTTCGCCTTGACCTGGACGCTCTACTTGATCTCGAAGAGTCCGGAATGGGAAGCGCGAATGCTCCAGGAAATCGAGCAGGTGGTCGGGCCCGGCCCGGTCACGTCCGCTCACGTCGAGCACCTCGGAATGGTTCAACAGGTCTTGAACGAATCGCTGCGGCTCTTTCCGACCGCACCGATCATCGTTCGCGACATCGTCCATGACATCGAATTCGACGGTGTCTCCGTTCCCGCCGGCACGATCGGAATCATCCCGATCTATGCCATTCATCGCCACCGCAGCTATTGGGATGACCCCGATCGCTTCGATCCGAATCGCTTCGCTCGCGACAGTCGATCAAAACCCACGCGCTTTCAATTCATGCCCTTCGGGGCGGGGCCGCGGGTCTGCATAGGAGCCGCGTTCGCGATGATCGAGGCGACAATCATGCTCGCCACCTTCGTCCGAGCCGGCCACTTCGAGGTCAGCCCCGATTTCGACCCGCAGCCGTCGGCACGGATGTTTCTGCTGCCCGAGAACGGCATGCCCATGCGGGTCACATTGCGCGGGAGCGCGAGATAGCCACCATACCAATTATTTCGGCGTCGCGAGCCCGTACGAAGCTCGGGCAGTGGGATGGTGCGGCCATGCGCCGTGACCTATCCTGACGCGGCGTAGAGCGAGGTTTGGGGTTGGCATGTCGCGGTTGAATCCGGCCTGGCCGATGAAAGTCGTTCTGGCAGTCCGTAATCTGAAAAGATCGGGCGGGCGATTGTGGGTTTCATTGTTCGGAATTGCTTTCGCTACCTTTCTGATGGGGGTGCAAGGCAGCCTGCTTCACAGCTTCACACGCGCCGCGTCTCGAGTCGTCGATTCGGTGGATGCCGATCTGTGGCTCGTCGGCAAAGGGACGCCGACCTTCGACTACGTTTCACCCATCCCCGAGCGATATGCGTTTTTGGCCCTCGGCATCGATGGCGTACGCGACGCCGGGCGCGGCATTGCGGGCTGGGCGCCGATACAGCGTCCCAATGGTGATAGAACGCTGGTCATGTTGATCGGCGTCGAGAGCGGATATCGCGGCCGTCTTCCCGTCGTTGCAGACGTGGCGGCTGCGAGGGGACTAAGCGATTCCGCATTGGTGATCGATACCACCGATGCAGGGACCCTCGGTTTTGACGGCACATTGCAGACGGCGCAGATCGCGAGCCGTCGCGGCTATTTCGTGGGCGAGACCGCAGGGTTCGCATCGTTCCTCGGGTCGCCGCTGATTTTCTCCGATTACATCGACGCCCATCGGTTTCTTCGCATGGAGCGCACGCAAGCGAGTTTCATCCTGTTGCATGTCGCGCCCGGCAACGACCCTACTGCCGTGCGTGACGCCCTGCGTTCGCGCCTGACCGACGTCGACATTTGGACGACGTCGGAGTTTTCTTGGCAATCACGGATCTTTTGGCTTGTCCAGACCGGAGCAGGCGGAGCACTCACGGTCGCCGCCATCCTCGGATTCGGGATCGGACTCGTGCTGGTCGCTCAGACGATCTACAGCATCACGGCCGAGAACATCGAGGAATACGCGACCATGAAGGCGATGGGTGCATCCAATGGCGACGTCCAAATCGTCGTTTTGGTTCAATCGCTGATCTGCGGAGTCCTGGGAGGACTCTTCGGCCTCCTCATCATCGAGCCATTCGCCGCAGTGTTGCGCTTCATGGTGCGCTGGATGTCGGTTCCATATTGGATGTATTTCGTCGTGGCTGGCGCGCTTGCACTGCTTTGCGTTCTGGCCTCTCTGATTGCGGCGCGACCTGCGGTGCGCGTAGACCCCGGGAGAGTGTTTCGTGCATAACGTCGAATTGCGCGCGGTGACCTTGAGCTTCGGATCCGGGGCGGCGCAGATGACGGCGCTCAATGGCATCGATCTCATACTCAAACCGGGACTCTTCACCGTCATCTCCGGCCCCTCGGGGAGCGGCAAGACGAGCCTGATCTCCATTCTCGGCGCCATGCTTGCACCCGACAGCGGTTCAGTGTTGGTCGAGGATAGGGACATCACAAAGCTCGCACCCGATCGCCGATCCGCCTTCAGGCGCGAAAAAGTCGGCTACATCTTCCAGTCGTTCCGCCTCATGCCGGCGCTCAATGCCGAGGAAAATATCCGCCTTTCGCTCGAGCTAAGGCGGCTCCCCAAGGGGCGGCAACGCGCCCTGGCCGCGCTGGACATGGTAGGCCTGGCCGCGAAGGCGCATCTGAGGCCAGACCAGATGTCGCACGGTGAAAAACAGCGCGTCGCAGTCGCACGGGCTATCGCCCATGGACCGGTCATGGTGCTCGCCGACGAGCCTACGGCCAGCCTCGATGCCGCAAACGGAGCGCAGGTCACCCAGCTGCTGGCCGATATCGCGCGCGACAATGAGCGCATTGTAGCGGTCGTGACCCACGACCCTCGGATATTGCCGGTCGCGCAGCGCATCGTTCGACTGGAAGATGGCCGCATAGCGGGAGACCAACTATGTCACGCCTAGCATTCTGGTCGGCGGCGCTGTGCGGGGTCGTGGCCGTTGCAACGACATCGGCGCCGGCTCAAGACGCCGGCCAGGATGCGGCCGCTCGTCGCAAAGTCGTGGCCGCCGCGCCCGGACGCATCGAAGGATCGGGAGACGCCGTGTCGATTGGCGCTTCGATTACCGGAATCGTCGAAACCGTGACCGTGCGGCAGGGCGATCTGGTATCAGCCGGTGACCTGCTTGTGCGCATTGCATGCCACGATATCAAAGCACAGCTCGCGGCACGTGTTGCAGAGCATGACGCGGCTGAAGCGTTTCACCGCAAGCTCGTCAACGGGGCGCGTCCGGAGGATATCGACATCGCTCAAGCCGAGCTCAAATTGGCGGAGGCGCGCCTCTCCGAAGCGCAGACGCGAGTGATCCGCAGCTCGACGTTGTTCGAGAGGAGCGCGGTGAGTCAGGCTACCCGCGACGTCGATGAGCGCGATGTCCGCGTGGCTGCGGCGCAACTCGACGCGGCCCGCCTTCGGCTGCGGCTCTTGAAGGCCGGCACGCGCGAGGAGGAGTTGGCGGAGGCGAATGCAAAAATGCTTGCCGCCAGGCATCAGATCGAGGTTGCGAAATCGGAGCTGTCAAAGTGTGACGTCAAGAGTCCGGTAGCGGGAATCGTCCTGCGCAAGCACGTGTCCGAGGGTGAGCTCGTAAGTCTGTTCTATCCCAAGCCCCTCGTCACGATCTCTGAGATACGCAAGTACCGCGTTCGGGCCGAGGTGGATGAGCATGATGTACCGCGCGTCAGGCAAGGCCAGCATGTGGAAATTGTCGTCAATGCGTCGGACCGGAACCGCCTTCGGGGACGCGTTGCGAGCATTGCTCCCGTGATGGGCCGGCGACAAATATTGACATCCGATCCCGCCGACAAGAGTGACCGGGACGTGATGGAAGTGATCGTCGATCTGGAAAACAAGCCCGAACATTTGCCGATCGGACTTCGGGTTTCAGTGATATTTCTCGAGTAGCGAGGACTTCATTGGAGCCAACTCTCGCGATCGCCGTGGCCACGATCGTTTAGCTCCAATCTCGCGGTCGTCATTCCGGAGCTCGAGCGGAGCGAGGGCCCTCGGCGCGCCCCGGAATGACAATTGACAGATTCTAAAGCGTGCACGACCGGGTGTGTTTCATGTGCTCGAGCTTGGTCGGAATGATCACGCAGTCGTGGTGACCGCCGTTGCTGGGCCAGATGCCGACCAGCTCGTCGGTCTCGGCGTCGATGATGGCGATGCCGCTGGAGAGCCGCTGGAAGCCGCTGAACACGCCGACCACGTATTTGCCGTCATAGGTGATCGCCAAGGTCTGCATGTCGGGCCCGATGCCCTGGATCTCCTTCTTGATCGTCCAGGTCTTGGTGTCGACCACCATGACGCCGCTGGTGGCCGGCGATGGGTGCAGGATCGAGAGATAGAGCTTCGAGCTGTCCATGGAAAAGACCATGTGGAACGGGTTGGGATACTTGCCACGCCACAGCGGGTCCTCCACATGCGCGAGTTTTTTCCACTTGCGCGGATCGGGATCGCTCGAGTCGAAGAT
Source organism: Xanthobacteraceae bacterium (assembly GCA_040510815.1). Classification (GTDB taxonomy): domain Bacteria; phylum Pseudomonadota; class Alphaproteobacteria; order Rhizobiales; family Xanthobacteraceae; genus VAZQ01. The sequence goes on from JBEVIH010000031.1 coordinate 36,024, forward strand.
CGAGCAGTTGTTCTCGCGCAGATTGTTCATCATGCACAGGAAGCGGCCATCGGGAGAGAAGCCGACCTCGTGGCCGGGCGAGAAGACCTTGTCGAACTTCACTTCCCAGTGATCGTTGTCGATCCTGCTGACCGGATACTGGTTCGGCGCGTCCTTGTTGAATTGCAGGAAAGTCACCGGTTCGAAATTCTTCTCGGCATCGAGGATCAGCTGGCCGCCGCAGAGCCTGATCACGGTGGACGCCCAGCGGCCGGTCGGATGCCAGATGGTGCCGTCGGCGCCACAAAGGCCGTGCACGTCGTCGCCGGGAATGGTCCCCTCCTCGACGAACAGTTCGCCCATCGGCACCATTTCCCACTCGATCTTCTGGCCCTTGGTGCCGCGATAGTCGTACTTGCCGGTCGCCGGATCGGGATAGATCTTGGAGATCTTGAGCACGCCGCCCTTCTGCCAGCCCTCGGCGAGGTTGCGGACGTTCGGCACCCAGTCGTATTTGAGCGCCGCGATCACCCGCGAGGTCCGCCGGTCGAAGCACGCCGCGATGTCTTTCTGCCCGTCGGTGACGAAATAGCGGTCGGCGTTCTTGGGATCGATGGTAACGTGGACGCCGAGACCCAGCCCGGTGGTCTCGGAAACGTTCTCCATCAGCTCCATTTGGGCGCCGTCATAGCGCACCCGGTAGATGTTGAACCCTTCCTCCGGCGTCTCGATGTTGGTGGGGATGCCGTAGATCAGCGAGTTCTTGCCGCCCTGGGTGCTGTTGATCCATTCGAAGCCCTTGACCGGGTCCGCGCTCGGGAAGGCGCACAGGTGATGCGAGATCGGACTGAAATCGCCGTAGTTCCAGTACGAGATCCAGGCCAGCGTGCGGCCGGTATTGAGGTTGACCGCGTAGGTTCCGCCGCCCAGCTTGGTCGGCATCAGCAGAACCCAGTTGCCGAAACTTCTACCGCGAATCTCGGCCTGCGGGTTGACCAGCTCGCGTTCGATATGATGGCGCTGGGCTTCGGCGGTGCTGGCGCCGCTGTGCATGACGCCGTGCGCCGGTATCTTCTCCCCGGTGACCATCGTATAGCCGAGCGCAGCCGCCTCGCCGGCCGCCGCGGTGCCGGCGGCCCATTTCAACAGGCTGCGCCGATTGAGCCGCGACGGCGCCGCAGGAGGCGCGTCGGCCGCTGGCGCCGCTTGCTGCTGATCGCGCGCGCGCTTCTCCTCCAGATAGCCGGAGAATTCCGCGTGGTCCTGCTGCGTCACCTCCGCCCTGCGCTGGAGAAAGTTCTGCACCGCATTGTCGGGCTTGTCCGGCGTGCTTTCCGCGGCCGGAACCTCCAGCTTCAAATTTGGCAGATGCACGCTCTCTCTCAGCTTCGTCCTGCGCCCGTCAGACATGGCCCTGCTCCTTCATTGACGTTGTCCGGCTGTCGGTGATTACACGTCGAGCACCTCAGTGCGGCGGCATCGGGATCCACACCGGCGGCTTGCCGGGGAAGCGCATCCGCCGCAAAACCACTTCGTCGGCGACGTCGAACGGCTTGAGATAGACGTAGTAGTTGTCCTTGCGCTCGAACACGTCGTCCTTCGGCATGCTGCTCGGGCTGACCAGCATGGTCCCCGAGAAGCGAACGTGCATGTAGTTGGGAAGCAGTTGCGTGAAGTCTTTGACCCGGGCGTCGAACAGGTATCGAAAGGTCTGCGTGCCCTCGATCCGCATGACCCCGTTTGCGGCGGCCTCGGTCGGCCGCATCGACACTTCCTGCCATATCGCTCCGACCTGGACATAGGCGCGCAGGTCCGGCGCCATGACGTAGATCGGCTGCTCGCCGCCGACGTTCTGCAGATAGGTGGTCAATTCGTAGCGTCCCTCGCCGAGGTCGCTCACCGACTGGACATCGCCCCGCAAGCCGTTGAGCGCGATGTGCTGCAGCGTCGCGATCCGCGCCGCGCGCTCGCGCACTTGGCTGTCCTGGTATTTGCCGATGCCGAAGTTGGCCAAGAGGACGGCGCCGAGAAGGACCGCTCCGGTCAGCAGAAAGGTCTGCACGCCCGGCCACAGGTCGCTGCCCAGCCTGATCGGCGCGCGCGCCGCGGCCAGGGCCGCCGGCTGCGGCCCGCTGCGAGCCGTCGTCGGCCCGAAGTGCCGCACTGGGCGCTCCGCCTCGACCGCGACCTCCGGCAAGTCGGTTGCCGCCAGAGCGCCCTGCCGCATCTCGTAGCTGCGCTGCGCACGCTTGGCGAGCTGCAGATCGTGGGTGACGAGCGCCAAGCCGAACGCCTCGGTTCGCTGCAGCGCTTCGAGCAGGTCGATGATGTCGGCTTCGGTGTCTTCGTCGAGGTCGCTGGTCGGCTCGTCGGCGAGCAAGAGCGGCGGCGAATTGATCAGCGCGCGGGCGACCACCGCCCGGCGCTGCTCGCCGCCCGACATGCTGCCCGGATAGGCGTCAGCGCGCTCCGCCAGGCCGACGCGGGCGAGCAGATCGTAGGCGCGCGCATACGCCGCCTGCGCATCCATCGTGCGGCCGAGCAGCGCCGGAACCGCGACATTGTCCACCGCCGTGAGGTTCGACAGGAGGCTTGGAAACTGGAACACGAAGCCGATATGGCGGGAGCGGACGATCGCCCGCTCCGCCTCTGGCAACGCCCAGATATCGGTGCCGTCGAGCAGGACCTTGCCTTGCGTCGGCGGGGTCAGCGCCCCGAGCATGGCCATCAGCGTCGACTTGCCCGAGCCCGACCGTCCGACGATCGACACGAACTCGCCGCGCTTGAGCTCGAGGCTGGCGTCGCGCACCGCCACGTAGCCCGGCGCGGGACCGTATCGCTTGGTCAGCGACTGCGCCGAGAGGGTCACCGGCCCTCCGTCTGGATGAGCGCATAGGGTGCCATGCGGCGCACCCGCCAAGCCGGCAGCAGGGCCCCGACGAGGCCGAGGACCGCCGAGAACACGATCGCCACGATCGCGCCCACCTGCAGCACCGCGAGCGGCGGCCAGGCGAACGGTACGCCGAGCAGGCCGAAATAGAAGCCGAGCGAGCGGGCGAACATCAGCAGTATGACGGCGCCGAAGCCGAGCCCGGCGAGGCCGCCCAGGCCGGTGATGATCGCCGCCTCGGTGAGAATGATGGTCATGACCTGATTGGGCTGCGCGCCCATCGCCCGCAGCAGGCCGACCTCGCGATGGCGCTCCTGCACGATCGCCGAGAACAGCAGCGAGACCAGGATCAGCAGCGCGACGAGCTGGAACGCGGTGAACACCGAGATGCCCACCAGCAGCGTGCTCAGCGCCTGCCGCGACGAGGTGAGCACGGTGTTGCCCTCGACGATCTTGACGTCGGGAAGCTGGGCGAGCGCGAACTTGACGTCCTCCGGCCTCACTCCCGGTGCGAGCTGCAGCAGGAAGGCCGAAACCCGGTCGAGCGCGAGATCGGGCGAGCAGACGTCCGCATGGCTCATGGCCGCGAGTGCCGGCGTGTCGTCCGTCGCCTTTGGCGGCGGGTTGCCGGCAGCCACCGACGTGCGGCAGAACGAGACGACGTCGGCCAGCGCGTCGAAGCTGAGAAAATAGGACTCGTCGAACGGCCCGACGCCGGTCTTGCCGAGCCGGCCATAGACGCTCATCGGCCGGCCGCAGACGCTGAGCGCTCCGCCGAGCGGCGCGGCGAGGCGGCTGCCGGCGATCAGGCCCTCGACCGGTCCCGGCTGGCGCTGCTCAAGCCAGGTCAGGACCGAGAAGTCGTGCCCCGGATCGAACGCGATCAGGTTGGCGTGGCGTCCCTCCACCAGCGAGGGGACGATGCGCTGCGGCGCCACCTGGGCGACCCCGGGCATCGCGGCGATCCGCTGCGCCAGGTCCGCGGCCAGGGTCGCGTCCGTGGGCTGCACGGTAAGCAGGCTCGCGGTGATGTTCACCAAGGTCGCTCGCGGGACGACGACGAGATCGGCGCCCATGCGCGCGAAACTCACCGCGATGCCCTCGCGCAGCGCCCAGCCGGCGACGAAGCTGGCGAAGCCGATGCCGACGCCGAGCATCACCGCCACGCCCAGGAAGATCGCGCGCAGCCGGCGGCGGCCGACGTTCTGCGCCGCCAGCCGGATCAGCAGCCAACGATCATGCCGGCGCCGCGCCATCTCGCTTCCCGGCCTCCTCATCGGCTGCAGCGAGCAGGAAACGGGCGGTTGCAGCGGCGGTGACGGCGCGCCGGGTTACGTGAACCCGGCCCGTTGTCCGAGCAGAACATCCCTGGCCTCGTCGATCTTCATGCTCAGGTAATGGGTGCCGCCGAGCGCCGGATCCACTTTCTGCTCGAGGCGGCGGTGCGCGTCCAAGATCTCCTGGGCGCCGGCGGCGGGCATGAGCCCGAGCACGTCGAGCGCCTCCTCGGCCGACATCCGCGTGCGCAAGGCGCCGGAGCCATTCATCGGTCCGCTCGCGAGGGTCCGGTCGCTCGGCTTGGTCTCGATTTGCGCTCTGCTCTCCTCCAGATAGGCCCGCAACACCGCGATGGACTGCTGCACCAGCTCCGGATCGGTCGTCACGCGCGCCGTCGAGAAGCCGCCAGGCCCGGCGCCCACATCCGGGGCGGGAGGAAAGCCGGCATGGAGCGGGGCAAACAGCACGCGCCAGCGCGGCGCCGCCTGAACGAACACCGGCAGCATGAAGGCCGCCAGCATCATGGCGCCGGTCCACCGGCCGCTGGCGATCAGCCACACCAAGGCGGTGACCGCGAGCACGACGAACGCGACCAGGGCCCAGCGCCCGGCATTGATGATCGTCCGCGGGTCGGCGTTGAGGATCCAGTCGCCCACCTTGATCGCCGACACGAACAGGGAGAGCCCGAGCGTCGCATAGGCCATGACTGTCAGGTCCATGACAGACGCTCCTCTCAGCGGGGCCGCCGGATACGTGAAGAATCGAATGATAGCCGCGGCCTGCGAGTTCGGCCACCGTCGATTTGCACAGGCGCGGCGCGGCTATTGCGCCGCTTCGGTCAGCGAGGATCGAAAGGCCTGAATTGATTCAAACTGCTTGGAAATGCGCATCGATCAGCGCAAGACCATGCGAGCGGGGTGAGACGGGAACGCGGCTGGCTCCGGCGCCAAAGGAAAGAGCCCCGGGTGTGGGGTTTCCCGGGGCTCTTCTAGCCGCTCGATGGTGGATGGGGGTGGGGGTCATCGAGCGAAATGTCGGTGTCTCGGTCTAGTGAGCGGCGGCCGTGCGGCTCATCACCACCGCGATCAGACCGGGGAATGCGATCGCCGCCGCGAACAGGGCAAAAGTCGCCAGGGCCAGCATGACAGTCCCCTTTTGGTTGGGCCGGGAGGTTCCCGGCGTCATGAGGGCACCATGCCGGACGGCCGCCCTACGCGATGTGATGGTCATCACAAAATTGTCGAATAGCGGCCGGCTATCGCGGGGCCTTGGGGCCCGCATGTGGCCGCGGCCGGCGGTGCACCGGCGATCCGCGGGTCGCTCAGACCGCGACCTCGGGGTCGTAATCGAACGCCGCTCGTCCTGTCAGACGTGAACGTTCGTCTGCGTGCTGTCGAGCATCATCCTGATGACCTCGTCGCCGGCGGTGAGGTTTGTGCCCGTATCGCTGATCGTCGCCACGTGAGCCGGCGGAGAAGAAAAAGAAGAATCTGTCAGCGCGACGTCATTTTCCTGTTGCCTACGTCCGCCCTCAGGCCGCCGGCGAGACGCTCGATGGCCGCGACCGACAGCGGCTGCGCCGCCAGCTTGGCGGCGTAGATCGCCGCGCCGCCGCTGGGCGTGACGATCGGCGCCTGCAGGCGATAGCTGCCGGATTGCCGCACGAGATGGCGCTCGAACGGGCCGAGGATCAGCGGCCCGGCATTGAAGACGCCGCCGGAATAGGAAACCGGAACGCCTTCGCCAGGCGCGAATTCCAGCGCCTGGCGCACCGCCTCGACCACGGCCGCGAGCTCGCGCGCCGCATCGTCGAAGATGTGGACGGCCGAGGGATCGCCGTCCCGCGCCGCGCGGGTGACGAGCTCCGACATGGCGGCGATGCTGCCGCGGGTGTGCTCATTGAGGACCTTGGCGCATAGGTCGAGGTCCGCGCTCAGGCCGAACGATGCCCTGAAAGCGGCATGGAGCGGCCCCTTCGGCAGACGGCCGTCGCTCATCCGCGTGAAGACGTTCAGGCTTTGCACCGCGATCCAGTAGGCGGAGCCCTCATCGCCGAACACCTCGCCCCAGCCGCCGGCGCGCGCCGACTTGCCCCGGCGCTCGCCATAGCCGATCGAGCCGGTTCCGGCGACGACGTTGATGCCGTCCTCGCCGCCGAGCGAGCCGGCCCAGGCGCAGACCATGTCATTGCCGCAGCGATAGCGGCGATGGCCGAGCAGCGGCTCCGGCATGGCGTCGAGCAGCGGCTGCGCCACGCTGTCTTCGCCATGGGCTGGAATACCGAAAAAGGCGTGCGCGATGGCGCCGCCGTCGATCCCCGCCTGGCCGAACAGCGCGGCGAGCCCCTCGGCGAGCACGGCACGCAGGCCGTCCATGCCGATCTCGAGATGATAGGAGCCCGGCCCCTGCTGCGAGGCGAGGAGGTTGCCGTCGCGATCGACCAGCACGAAACGCGTCTTGGTGCCGCCGCCGTCGACGCCGAGGAAGAGTGGCAGGCTCATGGCGTCACCTGACGGCGTGAATGCGCACGCCTTGCACGACGCGATTCACGGTGCCCGCGACGTTGGGATTGTCCGGCGAAAGCCCGCGGCGGAGCGACTCCTCGAACGCGAAAATCTGCGGTGCGGCGATGAACGGGATCAGGAGATCGACGTCCTGCGCGTCCGCCATGGCGGGGACCAGGATGCGCTCGACCCCGGCGGGCACCCCGTCGCCGCGGCCGCAGATCGCGAGCAGGCCGCCGGCCTTGCCGTCGCGCCGGATCTCCTCCAACAGGTCGAGATCGTAGCGGCGCGTATAGGCGTCGTTGGAGAGGAAGACCACGACGAGCGCCCGGTCATTGACCATCGTCTTCGGCCCGTGCCGGAAACCCATGGGGGAGTCATAGGCGGCGATCACCCCGCCGTCGGTCAGCTCGAGCAGCTTGAGCGCGGCCTCGCGCGCAAGTCCCTTGAAGATATGGCTGCCGAGATAGACCACGCGCTCGTATCCCTTTGCGGCGAGCATCTTCATCGCGTCCGCCTGCGATGCGATGATGATTTCGACCGCCCGCGCGATCCGATCGACCCGCGTTGCCATGCCGTCGATGCCGGACAGCGCGGCAAGCGCCGCATACATCATGCAACTGAAGCTCGACGTCATGGCAAAGCTTCGGTCATGCGTTTCCTCGGGCAGCAGGATCGCGACCCCTTTGCCGGCTGTCCCGGTCTTGCGCGCCAGCGCGCCGTCCGGATTGCAGGTGATCGCAAGGTGATGGATGTCGCCGACGAACCGGTCGGCGAGATCGAGCGCGGCGACGCTTTCCGGGCTGTCGCCCGATCGGCCGAACGACACCAGCAGTGTCGGCGTGTCTGCCTCGAAATAGAGACTTGGCGCGGACACCAGATCGGTGGTGGCGATCGCCTCGACCCGGCACGGCAGCCGGGCGGCCAGATAGGGCGCTAGGCATTCGCCGATGAAGGCGGACGTGCCGGCGCCGGTCAGAACCACGCGCGCCGCGGCGCGCTCCAGCAACGGGCGCAGGAAGCTCTCCAGCGCGGCCTTGCGGGCGACGAGCGCCGCGTGGGTCTTGCGCAGCATCACCGGCTGCTGCGCGATCTCGCGCGCGGTCCAGAGCGCGCCGAGCGCCTGCAGCTCACCTTCGTCGCGGCCGAGCTTAGCCATGACACTTCTCTTTCGCGGGCGACACCGCCGCATGATAGTCGTCGAGCACCGTCCACACATGCGCCATTGCCAGCTCGGCCGGGCTGCCGCCGATGCGCCCGTCCTGCAGCGCGGCATGGGCGAGCGGCAGATATTGGCTGATCAAGGCTGGCGGCGGCGGGTTACGGGTGAGGTTGCGGAACATCGTCTCCTGTGCGCGGGCAATCTCCGAGTCGGGCCAGTAATAACGTATCCGGTCGCTGAGGCTGTATTGCAGGTCATGGTCCAGCGCGGCGCCGCGCGCATGATAGTATTTGGCCCAGTGCCGTGGCTCGGCCTTCATGCGCGCGATCGCGATATTGCGGAAGCCGGACACCGAACCGGGCTCGATCCATTCGCGTTCGATCGCGTCCAGCGCCCACAGCGCCTCGCGCAGCGCGAAGGTCACGCCGGGGCCGACCTTGAGGATCGCGAAATGATCCCGCACCAGCGCCTTGAGCGCGGACGCTGTTTGATAGTCGGTCGAATGGGCCTCGAAGACCAGGCCGTCGCAGCCCTCGATCATCCGGTTGAGCGCCCGCGCCTTCTCGGGCGCATAGCTGACCACCTTGCGATGATCGAATTCGACGCCCGGCTGGACGACGGCGGCAATCACGCGCGGCCAGGCGTCGGCGAGGCCGGCCGCGGTGAAGGTCGCGCGATGGGTGTCGATCGTCGTGCGCGCCGCCTCAGGCGTGGTGATGGCGAGCGTGTCCAGCGCTTCCGCGGCGCCGCCGGGAACCGGTACCTCGGTGCCGATGACATAGACCGGCGGCTCTCCTCCCGCGCGCGCATGGGTCCGCTCGGCGACCGCGCAGAGGCGCGCCGCGCGCCGCGCGATCGTCTCGTCGGACAGCGGCGCTCGATCGTCCGCGCACGACATCGAGCAGTCGAGATGGATCTTGCGGAAGCTGGCGCGGACGTAGTCCTCGATCATCACGTCGGCCCGCGCCATCGCCTGCTCGGCCGGCAGCGCCTGCCAGGCATTGGGACCGAGATGGTCCCCACCGAGCAGGATGCGATCGCGAGCCAGGCCGACGCGATCGGCAATGCGATATACAGAGTCACGGAAGTCGGCCGGCGTCATGCCGGTATAGCCGCCGTCCTGGTTGACCTGGTTCGAGGTCGCTTCGATCAGCGCGAACGGTGCGCCCGTCTGCCGGGCATGGAGGAACGTCGCCTCGATCGCCAACGGATGCGCGGAGCATACCGAAAACAGCCCGCACGGCTCGCCTGCCTTGTGACGCGCGATCAGGTCGAGAATGGCCTTCATTGAAACTCTTCTTCGGATTTCGCCCGGCGCCACAGGCGCGGCAATCACCCTGTTTTGAGTATCATGCGTCTCAGGACGTGGTCGGCTTCGTTGTCGTGTCGACCGTCGCTCCCTCCTCCGGCGTCAGCGCCAGCAAGAGCGCGGCGATGCACGCCAGCACCAGGCCGACGAGCTTGAGCCGTCCCGGCAGCGTACCGATCGCGATGAGCGAGATCACCGCCGTCATCAGCGGCGCGCCCGCATTGGTGAGTGGCGACACGATGATCGCCTGGCCGTAGCGGAAGGCGTAGACGATGGTGAGCGCGCCGATCGCGTTCAGCAGCTGGATCCCCGCCGCCAGATAGGGGCCGTCGGCGCCCCAGTTCACCGGCTTGGTGAAGTCGGTCATCGTCCACGCGATCGGAGCCAGCAACAGCCCCGTCGCCGTCATGTAGAAGAAGATGCTCTCCGCGCTCATCGTGCGGTTCGCGAGCCGCATGAAGTAGGCCTGCACGCCCCAGGCCCCCATGACGATGAGCGAGAGCAGGAACCAGCCCCGCCCCTGGCTCGCGACCAGGCGCTCGCCTTCGGCAAGCTCCGGCGGGGAGAAATCGAACAACGGCAGCGCCGCGAGCGCGAGCAGGATGCCGGCCGCGCCCACGATGTTCGTGCGCTCGCCGAGCAGGAGAAAGGACATGGCGATGGTCACGACCGGCGACAGCGAGATCAGCGGAAAGATCAGATAGGGCGGACCCGTGGTCACCGCATGGAACAGCAGCATCTGGCCGCCGGCGCCGGTGAGCCCGATGATCACGCCATAGGCCACCGATCGCGGATCGCGATCGAGCCGCCAGCCGGCGCGCGCGAGCGCATAGAGCGCCGGCGGGATCATCGTCAGCGACCAGACGCAATAGACCAGCGTCTCTGGAAAGCCGCGCTCCGCCGAGATCCCGGTGAACGCGCCCCACACGCCCCACAGGATCGTGGTTGCGAAGGCATAGAGCAGCCATGCCTTCGGCCGCGTCGCCTGGTGCAGGGCCACGTCCGACACCATCACGCCCCATCGAGCGGCGTTGCCTCGAGCAGAAGGAAGCGCTCGAACGCGACGGACAGCCGATTGGCCGTGGCCGATGCAACGCCGATCGTCCTGCCGGTGAAGCTGTCGGCTACGGTGTAGCGGCCCTCGCCGAGCCCGCGCAGCTCGACCGGGCCTTCCCAGCGATCGGCGTAGAACGCGTAGTAGCACCGGCCGTCCTTCGCAATGGCATGGGCTTCGGGTTTGTCGAAGCCGATATCGTAGAGCTCACCGCGATAGCGCCCCTCGGGAAGCCGCTTCTCGTTATAGAGCGCGATCCATTTGCGCCATTCCGCCTCTCGTGCCGGCGTCAGCAGGAAGCTGTTCTTCGGCTTTGGATCGCGCGGCCAGGTGAATTTGGTGGAAACAATCGCGCCGATCCCGACCGCGGAGGCGAAATCATTCGCCTTGTCGCTCAGCTCCACATGGTCGCCGGCATAGGCCGCCGAGGGCCCCATCAGCGCCTTGATCGTCTTGCCCTTGTGGCGGACCTGCCACGACGACTCCGGATCGGAGGCGACCGGCTGGTTCATGTACGGCATGTTGTGAAAGGCTTGCGCCGTGCCGCAAGGGCAGAGTTCGACCACCGCGTCCGGATCGATCGCGATCGCCTCCGCGTAGATCGCCCTCCAGAAGTCTTGCAGCTTTTCGACCGACTCCTCGGGCCGCGTGTGCCTGTGCGCCGGATTGTGGCAGGGCGCGACGCCGTTGAGGTGCTGGCCGTCGAGCTTGAGCCCGGCATAGCCCCATTCGCCGATGACCTTGCGCACCAGCGCCTTGCCCCGTTCCACCGTCTCCGGATAGGCCGGGCACAAATAATAGCTGTCCCACCAGGTCACGTTCTGCACCGCGCCGTCCTTGTCCAGCAGCAGCAGGTCGGCATGGTCGCGTATGAGATCGCTTGCCGGATGCGCGGCCAGCGGCGCGATCCAGAGCTTGGGTTTGAGGCCCGCGTCCTTGATCGCCTTGACGAGCGCAAGCATGTCGGCGTCGCCGCGCGGAAACTTTTTCGGGTCGGGCTGCCAGTCGCCCACCGCCCTCTGCCAGCCGTCGTCGAGCCCGGCCCAGCCGAGCCCGAGCTCCCTCGCCTTGGGCAGCGTCGCCACCACCAGGTCGACGGTGAAATCGCGCTCGTAGCCCCAGGCGCACCAGATCGGCGCATAGGCGGCGGCCGGCACCTTGGCCTGCGCCATCCCGCGCTCGGCGAGCAGCCTGCGATAGGCGTCGAGCGTCGCGAAATAGTCGCCGCGATGAACGGCCACGAAAGTCTCGAAGGTCGAAAAGCCCTCCCCCGGCGCGAGCGTCAGCGTCCGGTCGCATTCGACCGCGAGGCGCGCACCGGCCTCCGTCATCGTGAGCGGCAGCGCAACGAGCTTCGGCACCGTTTCGACATGGCCGGCCGCCAGCCCGTAGTCGCGCCGCCAGACGTCGACCACCGGCGTGCCGCCGCCGTAATCGGACGCATTCATGCCCATGAAGTTGCGCTGATCGAAGCCGCCGCGCACCGGCTGCACCCAGTCCCGGCGATCCTCGTGCGATGCGCCCGAGAACGACCAATAGTCGAGCGCGCCATCCGCCGCCGGCTTGAGGACATGCGCGCCGTTGACCCAGCCTTCGATCCTCACCGGCGCTGTGCCGACGTTGCGATAGGCGGCGCGCAGCAGCGCAAAGCCCGGGAAGCGATCGTAGAGGACAATGGCGACCTCTTTCTCGATCCCTTCGCCGGCAAGCCCGCGCAGCACATGCCGCGTGCCGCGGCCGTGCGCGTCGTCCACGGGCTCGCTGCGCCGGTCGAGGAAGGGGAAATGCTCGATGCGCTTGCCGTCCGCGAGCCGCAGCGTCTCGCTGGACTCGAACTCGGTGAGCGGCTCGATCCCGCCGCCCTGCCGCGCGATCACGCGGCTGCGCAGGCCTGAATCGAACTCGAGACTTATCGCCGCATCGCCCACCTGCGCCGGCGGCTCGGCCGCCGCTGCCAAGCCCGCGCCGAGGCGGCTCAGCCCGACGCCCGCAACTGATCCGGCCAGCAGCTTGAGGATGGTGCGCCTGCGGGCGGCTGGCGCGATGCCTTTGGGCATTGTCGCTACTCTATCTGGCGCGCCATGGACAGGCGCCTTCGAATCCTCGGCTCGGGCCATATATGCTCGCAGATTCCGCTGGCATCAAGGCGGGCAACATTGATCACAAGGCCGAAGGACCTCTGGCTGCCCCGCCCGGTCCCCGTGCCCTGCTCGCATCAGGACCTGTGCTACACTCTGGACGAAAGGACATGGCGGACCGAGGTGATGGCGTCGGATTCTCGATTGTTTGACCGCTACATTCGCACGCGGCCCGCAAGCCGACTGCAACTCGTCGCTCTGGTCCTGCTTTCGCTGGCCGCTTCGACCTTCGTGCAGGCCCGGCAAGGGCCGAGCATCCCGTCGCTCTATTCGGACCGTGAGCCCTTCGTGGCGGCGATTGAAAAAGAGCGGCCCAAGCAAAAATCCGACGTCAAGTTGACGGGCATCACCGTGCCGCACCACCTGTTGGCGGCGGATCTCATCGCCCGCGGCTTCTGGGCTGCGTCGGCCGGCTCGTACGATCGCATCATCCTGGTGTCCCCGGATCACTTCAACCGCAGCCGCCGGCCGCTCGCCACCACCCGGCAGGACATCGAGACGCCGTTCGGCCTCGTTCGCAATGACGACGCGGCGACCGGCCGGCTGTTGTCCAACGACGCGCTGTTCGACGAGAGCGATCTGTTCAAGCAGGAACACGGCATCGCGGCCGTGCTGCCGTTCGCCAAGTATTTCTTCCCGGATGCACGCATCGTCCCGATCGTCGTGTCCTATGGCTCCACCCGCGCGGACTGGGACGCGGCGGTCGCAATGCTCGAAGCATTTGTCGAGCCCGGCACGCTGATCGTCCAGTCGACCGACTATTCGCACTACCTGACGCAGCAGCTTGCGGTCCGGCGCGACCAGGAAACGCTCAACGTCATCGCGGCAAACGACGTAGACATCGTCGCGCGGTCGCGGCAGCCCGACCACATGGACTCGAAGGGCTCCCAGTACATCCAGATGCGGCTGCAGGAGGTAAAAAAGGCGCGCGCAACTGTGATCGCCAGCCGCAGCTCAGCCGAGTACAGCTCGATCGGGTCGGCGACCACCAGCTACATCGTGACCGTCTATTCGAGCGAGATCGAGGACGGCTCCAAGCTGCAATACGACGACCAGGAGATCGTCTATTTCGGCGGCGATACCTTCATCGGCCGATGGTTCACCCGGCCGCTCGCCGATCCGGAGATCGCGCGCCAGGTCGTGGCGAAGGTGCGCGCCGTCACCGCGGGAGCGCCGTTGATCGTCAACCTGGAAGGGCTGCTGCTCGACGACCCGCCTTACGGCGTGGCTCCCGATCTGCACATGATGCACGCCAGCCTTACGGTGCCGATCCTCAAGGCGCTCAACGTGCGGGCGGCGGGTCTTGCCAACAATCACAGTCACGACCTCGGGCCGGCTGGTTTGCGCGAAAGCGTGGCGATCCTGAAACGGGCGGGGATCACGCCGCTGCAACACATGCAAGCCGTCGATCTCGGCCGCTTCGGTCTCATCGCGATCAATTTCATCGGGTCACGCGACCACCGAGGCTATCCGGTGGTCAAAAGCCCGGCCGATCTGCAGTCGCTGTGCCGCATGAAGGCGCGTTCGCCGCTGATCGCGCTGGTGCATTGGGGCGAGGAGTATCACCGCGTCGCGCAAGCCGCCAACTACACCGCCGCGCAAGCGCTGCACACATGCGGCGTCAACGCCATCATCGGCGCGCACAGCCATCATGCCGCCCAGCGGGTCGAAGCGATGCAGGGCGGCGAGTTTGCGATGGTGTTCTCGCTGGGCAACCTGCTGTTCGATCAGCGCGGCGAGCGGGTCTCGAGCGCGCTGGTGGAGCTGCGGCTGTTCAAGCAAGGCACGTTCGCCACCCGGCTCGTGCCGCTGCCGAATCTATTCGAGCTTGCCACCGGCGAGATGGCCCGCAAGGCGAGCGGAGAACAGCCCGCAGCTAGCGCTCGCTAGCCTATGTTCGGCTGCTTTGCGCACGTAATATTCGCGAGCGCCGCCAAATTCGACGACCAACCGCTATCTGAGCGGCTGGCGCTTGATGCCGCTGTCGGTGTCGGGGTTCGCCTTGTATGGCTCCACCTGGTCGAACAGCGAGCAGTTCTGCTCTCTGCGCTTGAACGTGAATGCGACACAGGCATCTTCCGCCGCGCAGCGCGCATTGCATTCCTCCAGCGTTGTCTGCTGGGCGATCAGGTACCCGAAGCCGGAAAACGCCTGGTCGCGATAGCCTTCGATGATCTTTGGGACGCTGGCGCTGCTCGGCAGCGGCGTTCCCTTCTTCAGCCCGAACACATATTGAGGATCGAGCCGCGTCTCCTTCGCCGAGCTCTTCAGGAAACATGTTTGCCGCCAATTGTCGTAGGTATAGCCACGACAGCGGGGCTCGGCCCCGCAGGCCTCCTGGCACTCGAACGAATATTTTTTCTGCGACTGCCCCAGGTCGTCGCCCACCAGATAGTAATTCGAGCGCAAGTCCTCATCGCCCTGCGGGCCCTGCCTGTCGAAGCTCGAGAGAGCGAACCATCGCGGCCGGTAATAGAGAAGATTGATCGGCCGCGACTTGATTTCGCGCCCATCCGCCAACTGGATCACGACGCTGAGGTCGTGCGAGGACGACTTCGCGGCCTCGACCGGCAGGACCAAGCGAGCGGTTTGACCCGCGGCGACCGTGGTCTGGTAGGAGATCGCGATGCGATAGTCCTTGGCGTCGAGCCGCAGCTGTTGCGTCTTCCGGGTGATGATCTCGCGCTGCCCGCCTTCGCCCTGCTCCACTTCCTGCTTGAGCGCACCGACCATCAATTTGATGTTGAATGGCGATGAGGCCTGTTTCGCTGCCCCCGACGCGTCCTCCCAGACGTATTCGAGGTCGCCGGAGACGCCGACCATGATGCGATTCTCATCCAGGGACAGGAGCGGACCCAGGGAGCCGAAAGCGCCCGTCGCCACGACTTCGCGCAGGCAGGCCGCCCGCTGCTTGCTTCGGCACGGAAAGCCCTCGCTGCTGTTGCGCTTGAGCACGCTCAGGTTGACGCCGGCGGCCTCCAGGTCGCTCTCGAAGTTGACCTTCACGCTGCGCTCAATCGCGCCGACCGTGTTGGTCCGTCGCGGCGCGGCGCCTGCGGGCGACCTCGGATTGACGAACTTCAATTGCAGCTTGGCGTCCTTGGCGGCCGACCAGCCGAAGTTCTCGACGAAATAGTAGGGCCGATAGTGTCCCTCATCGAAACTGGATTCCCCGAAAGCGCTGTCCTGCGACATCTGAATGGCGGGTTGCAGGTCGGTTACGCTGGAATCGACCTGCAGGTAGACGCCCGCGATCTGAGCTGGCCGCGGCGATCGGTTCTGCACCTCGATCATGAAATTGAGCGGGACGAACTGTCCCCTGACCAGGGAAAGCACGCCGTAATTGTCGTAATTCTTGCCCTCCTCCTCTCTTTGCGTGAGCTGGATCTCGCCGCGCCCCTTCCACATGCTCATCAGGCGCCGGTTATCCGGCCGGATCAGCAGCCCGTTGGCTGCATTAGAGACGGCGTACCAGAGATCGCCCTTCTGCAGGTCGGAGCCGGCTTCGTTGCGTGACGAGACCGGCAGCCGCTTGTCCAGCGTGATCGCGATGCGGATATCGTCGGAGCCGCCGGGCACGCGGGTGCCCGGGGCTTGCGCCAGACGGATGAGACGCGAGCTTTCGCTTTCCTTGCCGGCGCTCCACAGCGACGTGTACTTGTAGCCGCTCGGCAATGTCGTCGTTCCGCGCCCGTGCCGCCGGCCGTCGACGAACGGGCCCTCGTAGATCTCGCCGGTCACGTCGATCAGGCGGCCGGGCCCATTGGCCTTGCCCGAGCGGAACTGACCCACGTATTCGTCACCGCTCGGCAGCGTCAGCGTGCCGTGGCCGTCCATGCGGCCGGCCTTCCACTCGCCGTCGTAATAGAGACCGGAGCGGGCGAGGTAGATGCCCCGTCCCTCGATCCGCCCCTCGCGCACGGTGCCGCGATACTCGGCGAACACCGACGACGGGTCATAGGCGGGCTTGCCCTTGATGCGCCAGATAAGGTGCCCGCTGCCGTTGATCCGGCCCGGTCTCTCGTCGGAGGGCCGATCCGGCGTCCAGATGAAATCCAGATCGCGCGAGGGCTCGGCGTCCCAGACCGTGTACATGCGCCGCGACAGCGTGCGCGTCGCTGGATCGAACACCTGCTGGATCTTGGTGCGCCACGCGCCCGGCTCGACCGACGCGGCGCCTGCGAGCTCGGGATCGCCGATGCCGTCATTTTGTTCTGCCGCGAGCGCGGCGGTCATCGTGGTCGCGAGCGCAAGGAGGCAAACCGAAGTCAGCCTGCTGAAGTCGTTCATTGCCAGCTCCCCTGCGGTCGCACGCCGGGTGGCGCAACCCATCTCTTCGCTCGGAATGCAATTTCTAGCGTCAATTCTGGGACGCAATGGATACCGGCGCAAGAGCCTCGATCCGCCGCTGCCATTTGGCCGGATCGAGACCGATCACGTTGATCGCCGACTCTGTTGTCGCCAATGCGATGGCATCGTTTCCGATCCACGCCAGCCAGGTCGCGGCCCGCTCGCGATCCTTTGCATCGGCCACCGCGGAGCGCCGCGGGAGCGCGCCGAACACCGCGTAACGCTCGGCGCCATCCTCGCGCAGGCTCCAGACATAGACACGGTTCTCGGAACCGAGCGCGGCGAGCTTGCTCCCGTCGGGGCTGAAAACGACCGCGCGAGGTCCGTCCGTGGTCATGTCCATGGGGAGCGCCCGCCAGGTGCGTTTGCGCGCGATGTCGTAGACGCGGACATAGCTGTCGCCGCCCGAGGTGGCGAGCCACCGGCCGTCCCGGCTCACCGCCAGGCTGCCGGCCGCGACCGGATCGCGCTTTTCCGCAAGCGTATAATCCATCGACCCCATCGGTTTGCGGGTGGCGAGGTCCCAGATGCGGATTTCGCCGTCGGAATCCGTGTAGCTCACGAACAGCGTCTGGCCGGAAGGGTCCACGGCCAGGCCCCATGGCGCTTGATCGGATCCGATCGGCTCGAGGTAGTGCTGGGCCCGCGTGCCGAATGCCGCGACCTCGATCAGGACCACGCGCTTGTCGCTGTGCAGCGGCATCGCGATCGACCTGTCGTGCTGCGCGAACACGATTCGGGTGTCCTGATCGGTGTCGATGTCGATCTCCTGGGCCGGTTGCGCAGCGTTCGGCGGGATGAGCGTGAT
Source organism: Xanthobacteraceae bacterium (assembly GCA_040510815.1). GTDB lineage: Bacteria > Pseudomonadota > Alphaproteobacteria > Rhizobiales > Xanthobacteraceae > VAZQ01. The sequence goes on from JBEVIH010000031.1 coordinate 53,496, forward strand.
GCCGCGGCTGTCATGCGCGGCGGCGAGCAGGCCGGATTGCGCCCAGGCGAGCGCGGCCACTTCCGACTCGTTCGAGGACCTGATCGTCCGCGACAGCGAGCCCGCCGCCGCATCCCAGATGCGAATGCTGCCGTCCTTGGCGCCGGCCGCCAGCCAACGGCCGTCCAGCGACGTCGCGACCTTGGTGAGCTGCGCGGAGGTCTCCGCGTAGAGGACAAAGCCGGCGTCGGCGTCCTGGGCCACGCTCCAGACCCGCAAGGTGCCGTCGGCAGCAGCGGAGACGACTTGGTCGCCGTCGGGGGACCAGGCAAGATGGGTGACGCCGTTGGTGTGCCCCTCGAAGCGCCGGACCGGCGTAAAGCTCGCCGCCCCCTTTGCATCGACCGCGCCCGACCACAGGCAGACGGGTCCGCCCTCGCAAGCGAACGCCAAGTCGAGTCCCTGCGAGCTCCAGGCCAAGGTCGTTATCGGGGCGCCGGCGAGCGAGGGCTTGGCGATCACCGGTCGGGCCGGATCGCCGGCATCGACGATGACGATGTCGCCGTTGGCGTTGCCGGCGGCGAGCCAGTCGGCCGCCGCTGCCCATCCGAGCGCCAGCAATGTGCCGCCGACCTTGATCGACTCGCCGAGGCGGAGCCCGGCGCGGTCATGGATCGAGACCAAACCATTCGCATCCGCGACCGCGATGCGGGTCTCGTCCGGGCTGATGGCGACGGCCCTCCCCCGCGCGTCCGCCAGCGGGCGCTCCCGGCACTGCGGCGCCGTCTGCCGGGCAGCGGGAATCGCGCATTCCAAGATGGTGACGTCGCCGTCGATCGACGCCGTCGCGATCAGCGTTCCACGCGCGCCGATCGCGACCGCGTGTGCGCCCGCTTGCAGCGACTTGGCCGCCGATGCCGGCGTCCACGCCTGCCCCGCCGTGGCGCCGCGCTCGGTGAGCACGACCGCGCCGTTGTCCAGGACCGCTACGACGCGGTCGGAGCCGAGGCCGCGCATGGCGCGCACGGTCGCCCGGTTGCCGTCCTGGGCGCGGGTCAGCCGCGGCATCGGCCAGTCGGCTCCGGCGCGGCCGCGGCCGGCTTGGCTCAGGTCGAGCGTCCGCAACGCACCACCGACCTTGGCCGGTGCAAAGACGACGGCGTCGCGCGAGCCCCAGGCGATCGCTTCGGCGCCATTGGCGGCGATATCGAAGGTCGCCCGCAGATGCGGCGAAACCTCGAACACCGCGGCGGCGAGCGCGGAGCGGCTCGCCTCGCTCGGCAGCTCCTTGAACGCCCGCGCCGCATGGTCGATCGCCGACGCCACCTGGCCGTCGTTCAAGTCGGAGCGCGAGCGGACGAGCCAGAGCGAAGCTTGCGCCTCCTTGCGAGCCTGCTCCGCCGTTTGCCAGAACTTGGTGGCGACGCCGCCGAGCGCGGCGGCGATGGCGCCGAGCACGGCGAAAATCGCAGCCGCCGCGATGGCGCGCCGCTGCCAGCGCCGTGCGGTCTCGGCGCGCTCGGTCGCGCGCTCGGTTTCGGCCTTGGCGCGGGCGAGCTCCGCCTGGCGCAGCCGCTCCCGCTCGGCGGCGCGCTCGGCTTCCAACCGCTGCGCCTCGTCGGCGGAGGCTTTGATGTAGGCGGCTTCGTCGGCCGAGAAGCGCGCCGGGTGTGCGGCGAGCCAGGCCTTGGCGCGCTCGAGCAGGATGCCGCTCAACAGCCCCTTGACCTGTTCACCGCCGCCGAGCCGCGCGTAATCCTCGCGCGCCTTCTCGATCCGCGACCTGCCGATGAGAAACTCCCGCTCCTCCTCCAGCCAGCCGGCGAGCAGCTGCCAGACCCGGAAGATCGCCTCGTGGGCGACCTCGACGTGGGTGGTACCATCGTCGTCGGGCGCAATGACCAGAAGGCGGGCGTCGGCGAGGCAGCGCAGCAGCCGTTGCGCGGGCGGCGGCAGCGCATCGAGCTCCGCCTCGTCGCGCACGAAGCCGCCTTCGTCATTGACCTTCACCAGCGCGGGCACGAAGGCCTCGCGCAGCGCGGCAAGCTCCTCGGCGGAGGGATTGGCGACGTCGAGCGTGGCCTTGGCGGCATCGCGCACCACGACCTCCAAGGGCGAGAGCGGGCCGTCGCGCAGCGCCTCGTAATGGATCGCCATCAGCACGCCGCCCGAGGCATAGCGGTCGTGCAGCTGACGCAAGGTGAACGCGACCAGCGGCAGCACGTCGAGCGTCTTGGCGTCGCGCGCAATCGCCGTCACCAAGGCATCTTCGGCACGCAGCCCGGCGACCCGCGCGGGACCTTGCACAATCAGGCCCAGCCGTTCGATCGGCATCGGGTTCAACAGGAAATGTTCGAAGCGGGCCGTAAGCCCTTCCGCGGTCTGAAGGTCGGGCAGATGATCGGCCCGCAAGGTCAGCACCGCGAGCGCGGGGTGATCGGCGGCGAGCAGCGCCGACAACTGCTTGAAGAACGCAGCGCGCGTTTCCGCGGTTGCGCGCGTGAACAGCTCTTCGGCCTGGTCAATCGGGATGATCACCGTGGCCTGCGCCGCGCGGGCGGCTTGCCTGACCGCGTCGATCAGATCCAAGGCCGCCGGCGGGGTAACGGCCTCGTCGAAGCGCTGCCGTGACAGGCCGCTGTCGATCGCCTTAAATGCGTTGAACAGCTCCCGCAGCGGATCGACGCCGGGCCGGAACGCCGGCAAGACCAGGAAATTCTCCTTGTCGCGGGCGATGCGCGGAAGAACGCCGGCCTTGAGCAGCGAGGACTTGCCGGAGCCGGACCCGCCGACGACGGCGAAGATCTTGGCGCCGCCCTGCACGCGCCTGGCATTGAAGCGTTCGATGGCGCGGCGGACCTCGTCGTCGCGGCCGAAGAAGATCGCCGCGTCGGCCGCCTCGAACGACATCAGGCCCGGATAGGGCGCGCGGCCCTTCTGCCAGTCGAACCCGCCTTGCGCATCGAGCGCCACCTCGCGCAGCCGGCGCGCCAGCCGCTCGAGGCCGCCCTCGCGGTTGCTGGTGAGATCGAGGTGCTGGATGTCGTTGGAGACGAATTGCTCGCCGGCCGGGCTTTCGACGATGGCGAAGATAGCCTTGCCCAGGGCCCGCGCCTGGGCGAATTCGGCAAAGCACCACTTGGAGGCGAACCAATGCTTGGTGAGGATCAGAATGACGGCCTGCGAGCGCTCGAGCTCGCTGTAGAGCCGCCGCTCCCAATCGTCGCCCGGCGAGATGCCGGCTTGGTCGTCGAAATCGAGAAAAGACTTGTCGAAGCCGATCCCGTCCAACCATGCCTTCATGCGCTGGGCGGGCTCCCCATCGACGCTGGCATGGGAAATGAAGATGCGCGCCACGCTGCGCTCCGTGGGCCTCTCGTCGGCGGAATTTCAGAGCATTGTACCGTAGCCGTGCAAAAACGGCCAACCGCGCCTGCTTCGAACCGGCTGTCGCGGCGCAGGTGCATGCGGCCGCCTTTCCGGCGCGGCGCTTGCCATGGCCGCACTGCAAATGATTAACCTTCGGCGGCCTGCCAGGTGCCCGGGGAAGGAACGCCGATGACCAAGCCGCTACGAGGCGCCGATATCGTGGCTCGGTCGCTCGCCCGCCTCGGCTGCAAGCACGTGTTTACCCTGTCGGGCAATCACATCATGTCGATCTTCGATGCCGCGCTCGAGGCGAAGCTCGATCTCGTGCATGTGCGCCACGAGGCGGCCGCGGTCCACATGGCCGATGCCTGGGGACGCCTCACCGGCGACGCCGGGATCGCCCTGGTCACCGGAGGGCCCGGCCACGCCAACGCGGTCGGCGCGCTGTTCACCGCGCTCGGCGCCGAATCGCCGATGGTGCTGCTGTCGGGGCATGCCGCCACATGGGAGCTCGGGCGCGGCGGCTTCCAGGAAATCCGCCAGGCCGACATGGCGGCTCCCGTCACCAAGGCGTCGTGGATGGCGACGGCGGCGGCGACCCTGGGCCACGAGCTCGACAAGGCGATCCGGATCGCAAACTCCGGGCGGCCCGGCCCGGTGCATTTAAGCTTGCCATCGGACCTGCTCGAGGAGCGGGTCGAAAGCAACGCGATCGTCTGGCCGGATACGCGGAGGATCGCCGCGCCGGCGCCGGCGCTCGCAGCGCCGGTTGCCGATGCCGTGCTCGCGGCCATCGCCGATGCCGAACGGCCGCTCATCCTTGCAGGCCCTCACCTATCGAGCCCCGGCGGGCGCGCCCTCATCGACAGGCTGGAGATTGCGGTCAAGGCGCCGGTCGTGATCATGGAGAGCCCGCGCGGCATCGCCGATGCCACGCTCGGGGCGTTCCCGGACCTGGTGCGGCGCGCCGATCTGATCGTGCTCATCGGCAAGGCGCTGGACTTCACGACCCGATGGGCATCGCCTCCAGCCTTCGATCCCGGCGTGCGGCTGATCGCGATCGATCCCGAGGCGGCGCTGGTGGAGCGCGCCGCCAACGAGGCGGGTGACCGGCTGCTCCTGGGCGCCATCGCCGACGTCCGCAGCGCCGCCGAGACGCTCATCGCCCGCGCCGCGATGGTCAAGACGCGCGACGGCGATTGGCTCAGCGAGGCCCGTGCCGCGCTCGACTATCGGCCCGACACGTGGGCCACGGTCGCTGCCAAGACCGCGGGCCGGTTGCACCCGGCCGAAGTCTTCCGCGCCTTGCGTCCTTATATCGCACGACATGCAGACACGGTTCTCATTTGCGACGGCGGCGAGTTTGCCCAGTGGGGCCAGAGCATGCTGCCCGTGCGCCGCCGCCTGGTGAACGGCGTCGCCGGCGCCATCGGCGGCTCGCTGTCGTTTGCGCTCTCGGCCCGGCTCATCGAGCCCAAGGCGCCGGTCTTTGCCGTGCTTGGAGACGGCACCATCGGCTTCCACCTTGCCGAATTCGAAACCGCCGTGCGACGGCGGCTGCCCTTCGTCGCCGTGCTCGGCAACGACGCCTGCTGGAACGCCGAGAGCCAAATTCAGCTCAGGGAGTACGGCCGCGAGCGCATGCATGGCTGCGAGCTGCTGCCGGCCCGCTACGACCAGGTGGTCACAGCGCTCGGCGGCCACGGCGAATTCGTCGACAATGCCGCCGACCTGCCGGGCGCGATCGAGCGCTCGCTGGCCAGTGGAAAGCCTGCCTGCATCAACGTCATGGTGGAGAGCATCGCCGCGCCGGTGGTCCGCCGGCCCGGCTGACGCGCGTTCGGAGGGCGCCGGGGACGGCGCTGGGCTCTGTCCCCGGCGTGCGTTCCAGCCGGATGCGTGACAATGCCGGAGGAACGCCCCTTACCCCGGTCAGGCGCGAGCGATCGGAATGGCGACGAACTTCGTCGCCTCGTCCGACTTCAACCGCATCAGCACCGCGCGCTTGCCATTCATTTGGGCGTCCCTGATGGCATTGCGCACGTCGACCGGGGTAACGACCTTTTTCCCGCCAACATCCAGGATGATGTCGCCAGCCTTGAAGCCGTGTCCGGAGGCAAGACCGTTGGGATCGATGTCGATCACGACGACGCCTTCGGAGCCGCTGCCCGCGACATGTTCAGCGGAAGCCAGTATCAAGCCGAGCTTTGGCACGTCGGTGCCGCTTGTGCCGGGCTGCGGTGTCGCGACGGGGCGGACCGCGTGCTGCTTCGGCATGTCGCTGAGCGTCAGCGAGACGCTCTTCTCGGCGCCCTCGCGCCAAATCGTGACGTTCACCGCGGCGCCGGGGGCCATGCTGGAAATCTGCATGGCGAGGTCGCGGGCATCCTTGACCGGATTATCGTTGAGGGCGGTGATGACATCGCCGGACAGGATGCCGGCTTTGGCGGCGGGGCTATCGGCCATCGGTTCGGCAACCAACGCGCCTTTGCTGTCCTTCATGCCGAGGCTTTCAGCGATGGCGGAGGTGACCGGCTGAATCTGGACACCAATCCAGCCGCGGCCAAGGCTTGACGCGCCCTCCGCGGCATTTGCTGCGGGGAAGGTGGGAAGTACCGATTGGCGGAAGCCATCCGGCCCGAATAAAAGCGCGGCGATCGCGAGATTGGCGGCAGCGGCAAGAAGGATAAGGCGCCGCACGGAAGCGCCGTGTCCCGGTTTGCATTGCAGGGTCATCATGATGCTTGCATCTCCGTTCGATTGATGGCGCCGGCGGCGCCGTGTTGGCCGGCTAAATGGGGGCGACGGCATTACTTCGAGGTGGCCGTGGAATTAATATTTGGCAATCAATCGCGGCTTGAACGTGCCGCGTTGCCTGCAATCCAAGGACAGCAAGAAATTGACCCGGCCTGCCGCCGCCAAATTCGTCATTTTTTTCTTCATGCCGCACGCCAAAGAGATGGCGGAATGCCGCACCCCAAAGAGATGGCGGAGGGACCAGAGACTTTTCGCGTATCAGGTGTCGGAGCACCCACATGCAGCTTGTGGCTGGCTGCGTGCGTGACAAAACTCTGTCTTGCAAGGCCAGAAAACGTAGATATTCGCCCCGGTCCGAGACTCATCTGGGGAATCCCGGGATACAATGACGGACCAACGCGGAGGAGCCTAAGATGATGAGAGCCCTGCTTGCGGCATCGCTATGCGCCGGATGGGCGCTGCACGGCATCGACACCGCGCACGCCCAAGCCTATCCCAACCGGCCGATCCGGATGGTCGTGCCGTTCCCGGCCGGCGGCCCGACCGACGGCATCGCGCGCATCATCTCGGACCGGCTCGGGGCCGTCCTCGGCCAAACCGTCGTGGTCGAGAACCGCGGCGGCGGCGCCGGCGGCAGCATCGGCGCCAAGGCGGTCGCCACCGCCGATCCCGACGGCTACACCATCCTGATCACGCCCGGCGGCTCGCTGACCACCGGCCCGGCCGTGCACAGCAATATCGGCTACGATCCGGTCAAGGCGTTCGTGCCGGTCTGCCAGGTGATCGACACCCCCCAGGTCATGGCCGTGCACCGCGACCTGCCGGTGAAGACGCCGGCGGAGGTGGTGGCCTACGCCAAGGCCAATCCCGGCAAGGTCAGCTGGGGCTCCCAGGGCTTCGGGACCGCCCCGCACCTGCTCGCCGAATTGTTCAAGCTCGAAACCGGCGCCAATATCGTGCATGTGCCCTATCGCGGGACGGCGCCGATGCTCGCGGCCGTCGTGGCGGGCGAAGTCCAGATCGTCATCGACCCGCTGACCACGGTCCTGCCGCACATCCAATCCGGCGCGCTGCGCGCGCTGGCGGTTACCCATGCGCAGCGCAGCCCTAAATTGCCGGACGTGCCGACCGTATCGGAGGCGGGCTTCCCCAAGCTGCAGGCGACGTTCTGGCTGGGCGTGGTGGCGCCGGCCGGCACTCCGCCCGAGATCATCAACAAGCTCAACGCCGCCTTCCGCGACAGCCTCGCCCCGCCGGAAACACGTGCGCGACTCGCCACGCTCGGCGCCGACATCAAGATCGGCACGCCGGCCGAATTCGAAAAGATGCTCGCCGACGAGCTCGCGAAGTGGACCGCCATCGTCAAGGCCGCCAACATCAAGGTGGAATGACAACTCGAGGGATCTGGCGCCTCCTTTTCACGAAGTAGGCGCCCGCCCCTTCGGCATCGGTACCAAGAGTCTCACCGCCATGTTCCGTCATGACACGCCCGCCGAAGCCGAATTCCGCATTGAGGTGCGGACTTGGCTGGAGGCCAATCTCCCGGTTGCGTTGCGTGGGCGCACGGCGCGGCCGCCGCCCGCGGAGCTGATGCCTTGGTATCAGACCCTCTCGCGCAAAGGCTGGGTTGCGCCGCATTGGCCCAGGCAATATGGCGGCATGGGGGCCACCCTCAACGAGCAGATCATCATGACCGAGGAGCTGGCGCGCATCGGCGCGCCGCAGCTGCCGGCGCAAGGCCTCAATCACATCGGCCCGCTCCTCATGGAGTTCGGATGCGACGCTCAGAAAGCGCAACATCTGCCGCCCATCATTGCGGGCACCGTGATCTGGGCGCAGGGCTATTCCGAGCCGGGCGCGGGCTCCGACCTTGCCAGCCTTGCGACCCGCGCAACGCTGGAGGGCGATCATTTCGTGGTGCGGGGGCAAAAGATCTGGACCACCTGGGCGCATCATTCGGACTGGATGTTCGCGCTGGTGCGGACCGATCCGCAGGCCCAGCCGCGGCAGGCCGGCATCAGCTTCCTGCTGCTTGATCTGCGCAGCCCAGGCATCAGGGTCAGGCCGATCAAGACGATCGCGGGCGATGATGAGTTCGCCGAGGTGTTCTTCGACGATGTGATCGTGCCGGCCGAAAACCTGGTCGGAAAGCTGCATGACGGCTGGCACATCGCAAATGCGTTGCTGGGACATGAGCGCCTGGCGACCTCGAACCCGCAATTCGCATTGATGGCGCTCGAGCGCATCAGGACGATGGCGCGCGCTTCGGGACTCATGGCGGACCCGGCGTTTCAGGATCGGCTCGCGGCAGTCAGCATCGACGTCACGGCGTTGTCGGCGCTGTTCAGTCATGCGGTGGAGCTCAGCAATCAGGAGCGCAGCCCGGGGCCGGAAGCCTCGATGATCAAGATTTTCGGGTCCGAGCTGCTGCAGGCGCTCAACGACCTGTTGATCGAGACGGCCGGCGGCCACGCGCCGACCGACAAGCCGATCGCGACCGATTTCGGCGAGGTGGATGTCGCCGCCCCGTTCCTCCAGTCGCGGCGTGTGACAATCTATGGCGGTTCATCGGAAATCCAGCGCAACGTCCTCGCCCGCCGCGTGCTGAACCTGCCAAGCTGACGGACGGCACGATAGTCGCTCATGGACCTGCATCTGACATCGGAGCAGACTCTGTTGCGCGACAGCGCCGCCAAATTCATCGCGGCGGCGGGAGCGAAGGTGGCGCGTGGATTTCGCGAGCAGGATCCGAGCTTCGCGCCGGCACGTCTGCGGCAGGCGGGGGAGCTCGGATGGCTTGGCATCCTCGTTCCGAATTCCGCGAACGGCGCGGGTCTCGGCCTCACCGAGCTCGCCCTGGTGCTCGAGCAGGCCGGCCGGGGGCTCGTCTGCGAGCCAATTGGGCTGGCGGCGATTTCCGCTGCCGCCCTGGCGCAGGGGCATTCGCCGCATCCGATGCTGGGGCGGGTGATGGCGGGCGAGGCGCTGGTCGTTCCGGCGCTGCAGGAGAACGTCCAGGGCGACGACCCGCTTGCACCGCGCACGCGCGTAGCCGGGCAGGACGGAGCGCTACTTTTGACCGGCAGGAAGATGTTCGTCTGCGCCGGCGGCGCCGACGGCTTTCTCGTCAGCGCCAGCGGACGCGATGGACCGACACTGTACTATGTGGCGCGCAATGCGCCCGGCTGCATGCTGACGACGACGCAGACGGTGGAGGGCCGCAAGCTCTCGACGCTCCGCCTCGAAGATGCGCCGGCCGATCTCGTTCCATCGCGTCAGTCCTCGAGGAATGCGGTGGATGCGCTCCACAATCTCGCGCTCATCGCGCTGTCGGCCGAATTGCTCGGCGTGATGGAAAAGGCGCAAGAGATCACATTCGAGTACCTGCGCATCCGCAAGCAGTTCGGAAAGCTGATCGGCAGCTTCCAGGCGCTGCAGCACCAGGCGGTCGACCTCTATATCCGGACCGAGACGACCCGGTCCCTGGTGTTTCAGGTCGCGGCCAACAATGATCCCTATCGCATCGACCCCGCGCTGGCCGTCGCCGTGAAGGCCAAGGCGTCGGACGACGCGCTGTTTGTCACCAAGGCCTGTATCCAGCTTCACGGCGCGATCGGATTCACCGATGAGCACGACATCGGCCTCTATCTCAAGCGGGCGATGCTGCTGTCGTCGCTGTTCGGGAACGCGGCGGCGCAGCGGCGCCGCTACGTCGCAATCGCCGGCCTCAACGCGTAGTGCGAGAGCACTGCCATGCGCCCTTCAACCAGGAGTCATTCATGAGTGAAGAGCAAACGGTCACCTACGAGCTGGAGGGAGAGATCGCCCTTGTCGGCCTCAACCGTCCTGACAAGCGCAACTGCTTCAATCCGACCGTGATGAAGCAGTTGCGCGAGGCCATCGATCGCGCCGGCGAGGAGGCGAAGTGCGGCATCATCTTCGGCCATGGCGACAACTTCTGCGCCGGGCTCGACCTGCGTTGGGCGGCGGAAAACTGGAAGACCGGGCGCTCGCAACGGCTGCCGTTCCCGTTCAATCGCAACACCTATTTTGAAGCGATGGCGCGCGGCAACATTCCCTTTATAGCTGCGCTGCACGGCGCGACCTTGGGCGGGGGGCTCGAGACCGCCGCGGCCGCGCATATCCGCGTCGCGGACGAAACGACGTTCTTCGCTCTGCCCGAGGGAACTCGCGGCATCTTCATCGGCGGCGGCGGCTCGGTTCGCGTGGCGAGGCTGCTCGGCTTTGCCCGCATGCAGGACATGATGCTCACCGGCCGGGTGCTCAAAGTCGACGAAGCCGAGCGCTACGGCATCGTGCAGTATATCGTGCCGAAGGGGCAGGCGATGGCCAAGGCCAAAGAGCTGGCGTTGAAAATCTGCAAGAACGCGCCCTTGTCGAACTTCGCGATCACCAACAGCCTGCCGCGCATCCAGGACATGTCCTACGACGATGGCTTGTTCTTCGAACGCATGGTGGCGGAATACACCCGCAGCCCCGAGTCGATCGAGCGGCTGAACCAGTTCCTCGACAAGAGCGCGCCGCGGGTGCGGCCGGACTAGCGCATGTCCCGGAAAAGTGGGAACCGGTTTTCCGAAAAGGACATGCGCCAATCAAATGAAGCTGGCGCGCCATCTCGGAGACGCGCGACCGCCGGGACGCGGAGCATTCACGAATACAACGGGAGTGAACGATGAGTCTGCGTGACAACGCCATCGTGGCTTACGCCGAAACCAAGGTGATGGAGAAAAGCGACCGCAACGTCTGGGTCTTGTCCGGCGAGATTCTCGAGGAGCTGCTCGATAAGACCGGCGTCGACAAGAACGAGATCGATGGCTTGGTGATGGCAGGACTGACCGGCACGGGTGCCGCCAATCCATTCTGGGCGCAAACCACGGCCGACGTGCTGGGCCTCGAGGTCGGGTTCTGCGAGCAGGTCCACACCGGTGGCTGTTCGGCGGCGGGATGCGTCGCCCGCGCGGCGGCGGCGATCGACTACGGGATGTGCGAGGTCGCGTTCCTGTTGTTTGCCGACACCCACGTGCTGGAGGACCGGACCGACCACAGCCACTCCTATCGGCGCGAATGGACCGAGCCCTACGGCCTGATGGGGCCGCCCGGCGCCTTCGGCCTGCTCAGCCGCGCCTACGAGGCGAAATACGGCCTCGACTACCGGATGCTGGGCAAGCTCGCGGTCACGCAGCGCAACCACGCGCTCTTGAACGAGAACGCCTGCGAGAAGCTGCGCGTGCCGATCACCATCGACGACTACATGAACTCGCGCATGATCGCCGATCCGATCCGGCTGCTCGACTGCGTGATGCGCGCTGACGGCGCGGCCGGCATGCTCATGATGAGCCGCAAGCGGGCAAAGGAAAAAGGGCTTGCCAAGTGCATCATCCCGATCGGCTACGCCGAGCGGACCAACTTCAAGGGCGGCGATAACCTGGTCGATGTGACCAAGAGCGGTCACGAAATCTGCGGCAAGAAGGCGCTCGCCGCGGCTGGGATCGGAATCAAGGACGTTGCCTCGTTCCATCCCTACGACGACTTCATCATCGCGATCATGCTGCAGTTCGAGGCCTTCGGCTTCTGCAAGGCAGGCGAAGGCGTGCAATTCATCCGCGATCATGATTTCTCGTATAACGGCGATCTGCCGCTCAACACCGGCGGCGGCCAGATTTCCGCGGGCCAGGCGGCCTGCTCGTCGAACAACCTGGTCGAGGCGGTGCGCCAACTGCGCGGCGAGGCCGGCAAGCGTCAGGTCAAGGACACCAAGAATGCGCTGGTGACCGGCATCGGTTGGATCAACTACGGACGCAACTGGGGCTCGAGCGCGGCCCTGGTGCTGGTTCCGGAATGAGCGAGGGGATCATGGCCAAGGCATTGAACGATACGCTGGGCATCAAGCGCACCATCCGGCACTTCGATTTCTCCGAGCCGTATTGGGAGGCGACGAAGCAGAAGAAGCTCGTCATCCAATATTGCAAGGCGACCGGCAAATATCAGCACTTCCCGCGTCCGGTGAGCATCTTCACCGGCCGCCGGCGCGACATCGAATGGCGCGAGGTGTCCGGCAAGGGCGTGGTGTTCTCCTACACCATCACCGAACGCGGCACGCCCGCCTTCCGCGGCGCCGAGCCCTACGCCGTGGTGAGCGTGACGCTGGACGTCGGCGTCAACTTCATCGCCAACATCGTCAACTGCAAGGCCGAGGAGCTGAAGGTCGGCATGAAGGTGAAGCCGTATTGGCATCCGCTCGACGATGGCACGCATCTGCTCCTGTTCCAGCCCGACCGATGAACGGACCAGAGGCAGCGCGCGGCCCGCAGGCCGTCGCCAGATTCCTGCGCCCGCGCTCGGTGGCGATCGTGGGTATGTCTGCGCGCGCGGGCAGCGCTGGACAGGTGATATTGCAAGCGCTGAAGCTCAACAATTTCCAGGGCGACATCCATCTGGTCGGCCGCGGCACCGAACCGATCGACGGCCGGCCCTTGCTCAAGAGCCCGGACGAGCTGCCCGAGAGCGTGGATCTCGCCGTGTTCACGCTGCCGGCTGCCGGCGTCCCGCAGGCGATCGAGGCCTGTGCGCGCCGCAAGGTCGGCTCGGCGATGATATTCGCCGCCGGCTTTGCCGAGGTCGGCGATCAAGCGGCACAGGACGCGGTCACCGCCACCGCGCGGGCGGCCGGACTTGCAGTCGTGGGACCCAATTGCCTGGGCATGACGAACAACGTCGACGGCATGTGGCTGCACATGCTGTACGCGCGCGAGGCGCGGCGCAACGTCGAAGGAGGCGTTGCCTTCGTCGGCCAGAGCGGCGGCTTGCTCGGCCACTTCCAGCGCGCCGCCGACGGCCTCGGCCTGCCGCTCAGCTACGTGATCTCGACCGGCAACGAGGCCGGCCTCGAAGGCACCGATTTCGTCGAGTTCCTCGCCGAGGACCATTCCACCCGCGTGATCGCGATCTATTGCGAAGAGATCCGCCGGCCCGCGCAGTTCCTCGCCGCCTGCCGCCGCGCCCGCGCGGCCGGCAAGCCGATCGTGCTGATGCTGGCCGGGCGCACCGCCAAGGCGCGCAAGTCTGCGCAGTCGCACACCGGCGCGTTGATCGGCGATTGGGCGACGATGCAAACCCAGGCCGAGAACGCCGGCGCCATCGTGGTGACCACGATGGACGAGATGATGGACCTCACGCAGATCCTGGTGCGCTATCCGGTCCCGCCCACGAAAGGGCCCGGCATTCTCACAGCCTCAGGTGCCTATGTCGGGCTGACCAACGATCTCGCCGAGGACATCGGCCTCGAAATCCCCGAGCTCGATCCGGCAACACTGGCGAAAGTCAAGGAGGTGCTGCCGCCGTTCGGCAACTACGGCAATCCGCTCGACGTCACCGCCGGCTTTTCGCCGGATGCGCTGGCGGCTGCAACCAAGGCCTTGATCGACGATCCCAATGTCGGGATGTTGTTCATCTCGTTCCCGATCAACTTGCCGATCCCGGTCAGGAACTTCAACAAAGGCATGGCCGATTCGCCCAAGCCCAAGGTCCTGGTCGCGCTCGGCGACACCTGGGAGCTTACGCCTGAAACCGTGCAGGCGATCAAGGAGGGTCCGGCGGTATTTTCGCGCTCGTCGGATCGCATGCTGCGTGCGATCACGCTCTATACCCGCTACGGACGCCTGCTCGCGCGCAGCCGCGTCGCCGCCGACCCGCTGCCGTTTCCCGGCATGCCGAAGCTCGGCAAGGGCGCGCAGCCCGAATGGCTGGGCAAGAAGGTTCTCGCCGCCGCCGGCGTTCGGGTGCCCGACGGCGAACTCGCCCGCACAGCCGACGAAGCGATCACCGTGGCCAGGCGCATCGGCTATCCGGTGGTGCTGAAGGCACAGGCCGCGGCGCTGTCGCACAAGACCGAGGCGGGCGGCGTCATCTTGAATCTCGCCGATGAAGGCGCGGTGCGCGCCGCCTGGGACACATTGATCAAAAACATCAAACGCGCCGCGCCCGGCGTCACGCTCGATGGCGTCCTCGTCGAAAAGATGTCGCCGAAGGGGATCGAGCTGATGGTGGGCGCCAAGCGCGATCCCGATTGGGGTGCCGTCTTGCTCGTCGGTCTGGGCGGCATCTGGGTCGAGGCGCTGGGCGACGTGGCGCTGCTGCCGGTCGACGCGGACGAAGCGCGGATCGTCGAGGCGTTGCGGTCGCTGCGCACCGCCAAGCTGCTCGCCGGTTTCCGCGGCGCGCCGCCGGCGGACATCGAGGCGGTCGCGCAAGTGGTCATGGCCATTGGTCGGCTGATGCGGACCATGCCCGAGCTGACCGAGATCGACGTCAATCCGCTGATGGTCCGCGCCAAGGGACAAGGAGCGACCGCATTGGATGCGCTGATCGTTGCTTGAGCGAATTGCGCAACGTGCACGCCGCCCGACTCTGGAAAGGATCGAGGGTACGATGACCAAGCAGCTATCGGATCGGGTGGCCATAGTCACCGGCGCAAGCAATGGAATCGGACGCGGAATTGCCGAAGCATTGGCGGCCGCCGGTGCGAAAACCGCTTTGGCGGCGCGCCGGACGGAGATGCTGGAGGACGTGGCGTCCGGAATTCGCGATGCGGGCGGCACGGCCCTGCCGCTGACGACCGACGTGACGCGCGAAGACCAGGTCGTCCGGCTGTTCAAAACGACATATGACACCTGGGGTCGCGTGGACGTCCTCGTGAACAATGCCGGCGTCCCGACTCACGTGCCCGTCGAAGACATCACGCTGAAATATTGGCAGGAGGTTCTCGACGTGAACCTCACGGCCGCATTCCTGTGCAGCCGTGAGGCCGTCAGGATCATGAAGAGCCAGACCCCGCAGGGCGGGCGCATCATCAATATCGGCAGTGTCTCGGCCAAAACGCCGCGACCGGATTCGCTGCCGTACACGGCAACCAAATTTGCCCTGCAAGGCATGACGCATCAATTGACCATGGACGGCCGCAAGTACGGCGTCGTTGCGTCGATCTTGCATCCGGGCGCGACGCTCAGCAGCTTTTCGACCCGCCGCGGCCGGACGAAGGCCGGGCCGGGCGCGACGCCCGACGACTACGTGATGGCCGCCGAGGATGTAGCGAAGGTCGTCGTGCTCATGTGCAGCTTGCCGCCCGAGGTGAATCTGTACGAGGCGACGATCCTACCCAATCACATGCGCTCGTTCATCGGGCGTGGTTGAGGGATCGCTGCTCCATGGAGCATGCTGGCGCGCGCGCACGCTCTCAAATAATATTCCAGCGGGACCACTCAACGCGACCCGAAGACCGGCGGCCGGCTAATTCGATCGTCGGCGATGCGAGGGCCTGAGCATGATCATTCAGACGGCGCCGACCGGTCAGCCACGATTGGCAATCATGATGTACGAGCACACGGCGCTTTCGCATCAATTCGCTCGCGCCTTCGCCCGCGCAAGCGGCGTGGCGCAGCGGTCGGATTGATCCGGGCAGCGGGCGATGCGCGAAGTCATTGCGGCGCCGCATCCCGGGCTTGATCTGCGGCAGCACTACGGACACCACCAGTCGCCGGCCATCCGCGCCGGCGGCCTCATCTTCTGCTCCGGGATGCTGCCGGTCGATCCGGAAACGGGCGAGCGCCGCCACGGCACGCTCACCAGCGAGGCGCACGTCATTCTCGGAAACCTGAAGCTGCTGCTGGAGTCGGCCGGCTCATCGCTCGACCGCCTCGTGCAGGTGCATGCGCTGATCTACGACAGCATCGAATACGACGTGCTCAACCGCGTCTATCGGCAATACGTGGCGAACGGACCGCCGGCGCGCACCGTATGGACGGCGCGGATCGAGGCGGGCTTCAAGATCCAGCTCGACGTGGTTGCCGCCGCCTGACTGGGGTGAAAAACTTCCGATGAGCGCCAGACGTGAAATCATCCCTCCACCGGGCCACGCGCCTGATGCGGCGAGCAGGTCCGGTCAACCGGCGTCGATCGCGGTGCGGGGCGGGGATTTTCTGTTCGTGTCCGGTCTTACGGCAATCGATCTGCAATCCGGCGAGCGCATGCCAGGGACGACAGCGAGCGAGACCCGGCAGATTCTGATCAACCTCAGGCTTTTGCTGGAAGCGGCAGGATCGTCCCTCGACAAGGTCGTGAAGGTCAACGTGCTGCTGCACAGCATGCTGGAAGCGCCCAACATGAACGACGTCTATGTCCGCTTCTTTCCCGATCCGCCGCCGGCACGGACGGTCTGCGGCGCGCGCCTTCCCGATGGAGTGAAGGTGATCATCGAATGCACCGCGCTGGCGTGAACCGATGAACGAAAAGCTCGCACGTTCGGCGATCCAGCCGAAGAACCCGCTGCTCAACGCCTCGCGCGTCGGTAATCTGCCGCACGTTCCCGGCATCCGCGTCGGCGACTACATCTTCTTGTCGGGCATGGTTCCGGTCGATCCGCAGACCGGCGAGCGCCGCCACGGGCCGATTGCCGAGCAGGTCCGCATCACATTGTCAAACATGCAGCACATGCTGGAATCCGCGGGTTCGTCGCTCGAGCGCGTCGTACGCGTGCATGTGGTGCTGGCCGACATCTCGCACATCGCGGAAATGGATCGGGTCTATCGCGAATTTTTTCCGGTCGACCCGCCGGCGCGCACCGTCTGGTCGATGCAGCTTCGGTTCGGCAACGGCTGCGAGATCGAATGCGTGGCGTTGGCGGGCTGAGCGTGCAGCCCGGCCATGCGGAGATCGTGGGCGCCGGCTTCGGCGGTTTGGTTGCGGCGATCGGCCTTCGCGAGGGCGGCTGGACGGTGCGCGTGCATGAGCGCCGCGCAACGTTGCAGGGCGAAGGCTACGGGATCGCCATCCACAACAACATGGCGCGGATTTTCTCGAGATTCGGGCTGCTCGAGCGGGTGCTCGCGGCCGGCATGAAGATCGATCGTCGCGATTCGCTCGACACGCACGGCAATGTCGTGATGAGCCGAAGGACCGCGCGAAGTCCCTACCGTATCGACCGGCAGCGCATCATCGCGCTGCTAGCCGAGCGGGCGCATGATGCGAGCGCCGAAATACGCTTCAACTCCGCGGTCACGCGCGCCGCTCCCGAGGGTACGATCACCCTGCAGGATGGCGCGCGGCTCGCCGCAGACCTCGTGGTGGTGGCAGACGGCATCAACTCGACCATTCGCGACCAGCTCGGCCTCCTGAAGCACCGCATCTGGGGTCGCGACTGCGGGGTGCGCATCACCATTCCGCGGCGGCCGCAGGAAATCGCCGAGGACGATCGCACCGGCACAGCGATGATCGAGGCATGGGCCGACAAGCGCCGCGTGCTCTATTGTCCCGTGACCAAGAACGAGTTCTACGTGCTGCTGACCTGCCTGGTGCGCGACACCGCGGCCGCCACCTCACCGATCGATCCCGACATCTGGACGCGATCATTCCCGACGCTGCGCCACCTGTTCGTGCGCATGCGTGATGAAGCCGACTGGCCGCAGTCCCATTGGGCGCATTTCCAGACGATCCGGCTCAAACGCTGGTCGGCGGGACGAGCGGTCGTGCTGGGCGACGCCGCCCATGCCATGGCGCCCTACCTCGCCCAAGGCGCCGGCCACGCCATGATGAACGCGCTCGGGCTCGCCGCGGCGCTGCAAGAGTGTCCCGATCTGCCGACCGCGCTCGACCAATGGGAACGCCGGGAACGGCCGTTGACCGAGCACACCCAGCGCTGGACGCGGATCTACGGCACGACCATGTTCCTGCCCAAGATGCTCAAGCGAGCATTCATCCGGGTCGAGCAGATTCCTTGGGTGGCCGAGCAATATGTGCGGGTCGCCAATCATGTCCCGACCGGATGCGCCGATCCCGGGCCCGGCATTTCCTGAAGCGCGTCAATCGAAGGGCGAGCGGTGCGGCTGCCCGGCTTTCGCCGCTCAATCGTTGAAATTCTCGCGCAGCGTTCGCCCGCCGTATTTCTTCTTGCTCAGGCCCCGCCGCTGCAGCTCGGGCACGACCAGATCGACAAATTCGCGGATATTGTCCATGGCGTGAAATCCGCGGCCCAGAATGAAGCCGCCATTGGCGCCGGTCTCGTAGTGCAGCTTCTCGAGCGTATCGACGATTGCTTTCGGGGTGCCGGCAGCCACCAGGATTCGCCTGGTCATGAAATCGCGGCCGAACTCCGTGACCGTCATTTTGGGTTCGGTCGTTTTCAGGATCTCCTCGAAGGTCCCGAGGTTGCCCTTCTGCGATTTGACCTGATCCGCGAAGTCGACGAGCCGCATGCCAGGTTTCGCAGTGGAGAAATCGACGCCGAATTGTTGCGACATCTCGATGAGACCAGCCTCCGGTGGGATCGAATCGAGAAATCGCCGCTCCTTTTCGCGCGCCGCCTCTTCCGAATCCGCCACCTGGATGCGGATCGACCAGAGAATGCCCAGGTCGCGCGGCTCGCGCCCGAATGCGGCCAACTTGGCGTCGATCGCGGCCCGATGCTGCTGCATGCTGGGCAGCGTCCGCCGGGTGCTGAATTGCAACTCCGCATACTTGGCGGCGAGATCCATCCCGGGCCCTGACGATCCCGCCTGGATGATGACCGGCCGCTGCTGCGGCGACGGCAGCGCCGGCAGCGGTCCCCGCACGTTGAAATACTGTCCGCGAAAATCCAGCCGATGCACCTTGTCCGGATCGACGAACACGCCGCTCTCGCGGTCGAACACCAGCGCATCCGGCTCGACGCTGTCCCAGAGCGCGCACGCGACCTGCAAGTGTTCCTGCGCCCGTACGTAGCGCTCGTCATGATCGATCATGACGTCGAAGCCCCAATTCGCGGCCTCGCCCTTGTAGGCCGACGTGACCGCGTTCCAGGCGATCCGCCCGCGTGTCACGTGGTCCAGCGCATTGAAGGTGCGCGCGACGTGGAACGGGTGATGATAGGTCGTCGACATCGTCAGCGCGTATCCGACCCCCGACGTAACCCGCGCCAACAGCGGGATCATCGGCGTCATGTCGTGACGCGGCCACTTGGCGCCGTAGCGGACGACGGCGCGATGATCGCCGCCGTAATCCTCCGAGGTGCCGCCGTTGTCGCCGAAAAACAGCATGTCCATCACGCCGCGCTCGGCGATGCGGGCAACGTCTTCATAGAAGTCCGACGTGCTGTAATACGGATAGCCCACCCACGAGCCCGGCATGCGCCACAGGTAATCGGTGTGGATGAACGATATGTCGGCTGCCAGATGAATCGTCTCGCGCGCGGACATGCTTCAAGCCTCGAGTCGCTCGGGGGCGCGCGCGACCGTTCCGGTTTCCGTCGCAAGCTGTCCGAGCACGGCTGCAAGCTCCCGATTGATGTCCTGCGCAATGCTCCAGCCGTGATAGATGAATGCGGAATACAGATCGATGCAGGTCGCCCCGGCGCGCATCATCGCGATGACATCGGCGGCGCTGCTGACGCCGCCATTACCTTTGATCGGGATGCGTCCGCGCGCAAACCTGGCCGCTCTTGCGACATTCTCCAATGCTCTCTGGAAGATGGGTGGGCCGTGAAGCGTTCCTTGCTTGACGCCCAGGCGCGGCTCGGCCACCGGCTGACCGCCCGCGACCTTCAGGCCTTCGACTCCCGCTTCGACGCAGCATTCGACCATCTCGGCAACGCGATCATCCGACCGGGCGGTATCGTTCGGAATGCGGACGATCGCCGGCTTGCGCCGGCTGCCAAGGCGCGCAAGAACCCTCCTGAGCAAGCCAATGTCGTCGAACTGCTCACCGGCCCGTAGCAGGTTCGGGCACATCAGGCTGATCTCGATCCCATCGACATGCGGCTCCACGGCAAGAAAGCTCGCCGCGATCGTCTCCGCAGAAAATCCGCCGACATTGGCGAAGACCGGCACCCTGCGCTCGCCCCTGCGGCGAAGGCGCTCGACACAATATGCGAGCCCCCGGCTAGGAACTCCCATGGCGTCCGCGAGCGAGCTCGTTTCCGGATAACGGACCAGGCGAGGAAAAGGATTCCCGAAGCGCGGCTCGGGCATGATCGAGCCGACCGTCAGGAAGCCGAAGCCGAGATGGGACAATGCGCTGATAAGCTCGCAGTTCTTGTCGAATCCCGCAGCGAGCCCGACCGGACTCGGCAGATCCACGCCGGCAAACCTGGTCCGCAGCCGGGGATCGTCGACTTGCAGTCCCTCGAGCGCGGCAACAGCTCGCCACGGCAGGCCGAGGCGCAACGCGTAGTGCCCGATCGAATGGCTTTGATCGGGCGACAGCCGGAACAAGAGCGGACGCAGGACACTCCGATATAGCGACATGCGCGTTTCCTAGCCCGCCCGCAGCGGCGCTGTCACCCCAGGCCCTGCACCAGCGCGTGGGCGGCGGTCCGCCGTGGAATGGCAAGGCGCTCGGCCCATTCCACCAGAAAATACAGGACGACACCTTGCACCGTGAGCGCGATGAGTCCCGCAAACAGCAGCGCCGTGTCCATGCTGCCGTTCGCCACCATGAGCAGATAGCCCAGCCCCGCATCCCCGCCGACGAATTCGCCTACAACCGCACCAACGACGGCCAGCGTGATTGAAATCTTCAATCCGCCGAAGATCGACGGCAAGGCGCTCGGCAGCCGGATCTTGAAAAAGGTCGCGAGCGCGCTCAGTCCCATCGAGCGCGCGAGGTGGATCTTTTCCTGCTCGATCGATGCGAGGCCCACCGCCGTGCTGATGACGATGGGAAAGAACGCGATCAGGAACGCGATCAACACCTTCGGGACCAGGCCGAACCCGAACCAGACCAGCAGCAGCGGGGCGACCGCCACCTTCGGCATGGCTTGCGACGAGATGAGAAGCGGCAGCACCGAGCGGGAAAAGGCCGGCCACAGGAAAATGGCGAGCGCCAGCGGGACGCCGACCACGATGCTGAGCAGAAATCCCAACACGATCTCGACCGTCGTCACCCAGGCATGTTTGAGGAGAAGACCGGCATGCTCGGTAAAGGAGTATGCGATCTGGCTGGGCGCCGGCAGAAGGTAGGCGGGAATCCCGAACAGCCGGGTTGCGGCCTCCCAGATCGCGAGCGTGCCGACCACGGTCAATGTCGGATAAACGATCGCCGAGATGCGCGCGCGGAATCGACGCTGAGCCCTGCGATTCTCCACCAGCGCTTCCACCTCGTCGATGGTGCGCGGCGCGCTGGTCTTGACGTTGGGATCGGTCGCCTCGGTCATGTCGTTCGGCTCTAGTGCTCGCGCAGGACGCCGCGCGCGAGGAGCAGATCGAGAATCTGCCTGATGTAGGCGTTGAATTCGGGGGTCTCGCGGATGGCCAGGGTGCGCGGCCGCGGCAGATCGATGTCGATGATCCGGTCGATCCGCCCCGGGCGCGGCGTCATGACGATGACGCGATCGGACAGAAACACTGCCTCGGCGACGCTGTGGGTGACGAACAACACCGTCATTCGCGTCTCGTCCCAGAGCCGCTGCACATCGAGTCCCAATTGATCCCGCGTCAGCGCATCAAGCGCGCCGAATGGCTCGTCCATCAGCAACTGCGGCGGATTGTGGATGAGCGCGCGGCAAATCGAGACCCGCTGTCGCATGCCGCCGGAAAGCTCGTCCGGATATTTGTTCTCGAAGCCGCCCAATCCAACGGCGGCCAGCAGCTCGCGGGCGCGCCGTTCGGCGGACTTGAGATCGAAATTGCGCGCCTCAGCCTGCAGCATGATGTTGCCGAGTGCGGTGCGCCATTCCAGCAGCACCGGACTTTGAAACACGATGCCGATATCCGTGCGCGGCGCATCCACACGTTGGCCGCGCACCGCAACAAGGCCATCCGAGCCGGCAAGCAGACCAGCGGCGATCATCAAGAGCGTGCTCTTGCCGCAGCCGCTTGGCCCGAGTATCGAAAGAAATTCGCCTTGCCGCTGAGCCACGGAAATCTGGTCGAGCGCCCTCACCGGACCATCGTCGGTGGCGTAGACTTTGGTCAGGTTGCGAAATTCGAGGTAGGGTGGCTCTGACGACGCGGCTGCTGAAGCCGCAAGCGCAGCGACCCCGCTGTTGGCCGCGGGATCAGCCGTGCGTAGCGGCGACATCACGCTTCACAGATTGTGCTCTGCGCTCCCATGTGTCGATCAGATCGTCCGAGGTGACGACGGCGCCATAGTCGCGATCGAACCGCTTGATCGCTCCGAGGTGATCGCTTTCGTCGAACGCGCCGCAACAATCCGCAACCAGTGTGACGTAATAGTCCATGAAATAGGCATCGCGACCGGTGGACTCGACGCATGTATCGGTCGCAATGCCGCTCAGCAGCAGGCTGCAAATGCCATGACGCTTGAGGATGGCGTCGAGCTCGGTCTTGTGCATCGCGCTGTAGCGATGCTTGATCACGACGGGCTCGCCAAGGGCGGGCCGGACCCCGTGAAAATCCGCGCCCCATGAGCCCGTCAGGCAGCGCGGCATTTCCACTTGCCGGCGCCGGTTCCGTTCCCGCATGGGCGCCGAGAGGTCTTTCGGGTCGTAGATTGCCTGTACGAAGACAACCAGTGTTCCGGCTGCACGGGCACAATCGACGAGCCGGATCAGCGCTGGGATCACCGTCGCCTGGATACTGCGGACGTCCGCGCCGATCCGATCGAAGAATCCGCCGTCAGCCGCGAAGTCGTTCTGCACGTCGATGACCAGGAGCGCGGCGCAGCCAGGGTCGGCTTTTTGCGCCAGCGTCGTCAGCAGTCCATCGGAAGACATGAGCCACGAGCTCCTCGTTCCGTCCGTTCCATCTCCTGCGGCCCGCTGTTTCGCAGCGACCCCTATTTGGGCTGTGGAGGCACGAATTCAGCCCCCGACGGAACGAGGTCGTTCGTGTACAGAACCGAGGCCTGCAACGGCGTCGTGACGCCGCCATACTCCTTGAGCACCTGCACCGTCGATTCCCAGTCCTTGTCCGACATCCACCCGAGCGCCTTGCCGGCCGTATTGGGCGTCACCCAGGTGTCCCACGACATTTCCAGCTCGCGACGGGCAATCTCCGGAACAACAGCCTCGGAGAATTTCTTGGTGATCGCCACCGCCTCATCGGGATGCTGGCGCGCATGCAGAAAGCCTCTGATGCTCGCGGTGACGAAGCGCCGGATCAATTCCGGGTCTTCCTTCAACAGATCCCGATGCACGATGATGCCATTGCTTATGGCGTTGACGCCGCAGTCGGCGTACCAGAAAATTCGCGCTTCCTTTTTCGCGCGGATTTCCACACCAGGCACATAGCCTTGTCCATAGCCGGCGATCGCCTGCACTTTGCCGGTGACCAGGGCCGGAACGCTCCCCGCCGGATCGATGTTGATCACGTTGATCTTGCTGCCGTCCAGCTTGCACCCTTTGACCACAGCCGGCCATTGCTGGAATTGCGTTGCACCGGTTGGGATCGCGATCGACCTGCCCTCGAGGTCCTTCAACGCCTTGATGTCGGACTCCTTGAGGACCACGACCGCGGTTGGATTGCGGCGGTAGATCGCGGCAACCATGACGATGTTCATGTCCTTGGCGACGCTGTTTCCGAGCACGTATCCGTCCGAAAATCCGAACATGGCGGCCTTGCTCGCCACAAGCTGCGCCGTGCTTCCCGATCCTCGCCCAGGCCCAATGTCGACATTGAGACCGGCCGAATCGTAATAGCCCTTGTCTTTCGCGACCATGAAGCCGGAGTTGGGCCCCTGGAACAGCCAGTCGAGCCGCAGCGACACGTCCCGCTTTGGCGACTGCGCATGTCCGGTTTGCGCACACGCGATGGCCAGGAGGCCGGCAGCGAGAGCAATGATCGGGAGATTGGATCGATTGTTGGTGGCGCCGGAATTGGACACGCTCGACCTCCTTGAATCTATCAGGCGTTGTAGTGCAACCGAACACGCTCATTCAATCTACGTGCCAAGTCTACTCCAGAAGACGAGCAATAACGAGCGTGTGTTATCGTCGCGCGCAATTGGTGAGCGTGTCCCGCAGCCATATCCGGCGACACTAGATTGCCAATAAATGGACTACCGTCGTCCGTTCTATTAGTTTTGGTATGACAATGCGGCGCGAACCCAGCGTGTCAGATACGACGCCCCTTAATGACTCTCCTGCCAACGCTCGAAAGGCATTACCCTTGGGGCGGGAGAGGACCGGTGGAGAAATCGCAATGAGACGGTGGAACCTGATCTTCCTTCTCATAATCGGCATTGTTGGATCCGATGCGGGTCCAGCCCTGGCGCAGCGCTATCCGAACAAGCCCATCCGGATCATCGTGCCGTTCGCCGCTGGTGGCTCGGTAGATGCTTTGGCACGTGTCATCGGACAACAGCTGTCCGAGACGTTCAGTCAGCCCATCGTGGTGGAGAACAGGCCAGGCGCTGGCGGCAATATCGGTTCGGATGTGGTGGCGAAGGCTGCCCCGGACGGCTACACCATCCTCCAGAATACGGTCGGTCTGGCGATCGCACCTGCCATCTTCCGCACGCTGCCCTTCGATACCCTCAGCGACTTCACCCCGGTCACCCAGCTCGTCGCCACGACGCTGATCCTGGTGGCAAGCCCCCAGCTTACCGCCAAGTCGCTGCCGGAGTTGATTGCACTCGCCAAAGCCAAGTCTCGCGATCTCAACTATGGCATGAGCGGCGTCGGCAACCCGCTCCATCTCACGATGGAGATGCTCAAGGTGGCGACCGGGATCGATATCCAGGCGGTGCCATACCGGGGCGACGCGCCGATCATGACCGCTCTGGTTGCCGGCGAGGTGCAAGTTGCCATCGTACCGCTGGCGATTGCGAGGCCGCTCATCGAGAGCGGCCAGATCCGCGCCCTCGCCGTGACGAGAGCCCAGCGTTCGCCGGTATTGCCCGACGTGCCCACGATCGGGGAAACCGTCCCCGGCTTCGAGTCCACAAGCTGGCAGGGTTGGTTCGCGCCGGCCAAGACACCGCGCGAGATCGTCGAGCTCGTTCAGGGGGGCGTCGCGAAGGCGCTTCAGGTGTCCGATGTGCTTGAACGACTACGCACATGGACCAACGAACCGGTCGGCAGCCGCCCGCAGGAGTTCGACGCTTATTTCAAGGCTGAAGTGGCAAAATTCAAGAAAGTCGTGAAGGAGGCGAATATTCCGCTGCAGGAGTGAGCCGTCGGGACCTGTCCTTGACTCTCCGGTTGAGCGGGTGATGAATTGTGAAACGTCCGGATGGGAGAAGGCAATATGGGTCTCGCTCCAACGCGAAGTTACGAGGACCTGCTTGGCGACGGGCTTGAAGCCCTTCTGCAAAGGGGTGTCAACACTCCGGAGGGGTTCGCCGCAGGTCTGAACGATGCGAACGTTCATGGCCCGAAAGGCGAGAAATGGACGCCCGCTCTGGTCTTGGCCGAGTTGGAGCGGCTCGGTGCATAGGAGTGCGCAGCAAGACGCCGAGATTTGCCGCGGGGCCGGAGATGAGCATGCAAAGCGCGAAAACCCAACCCTTCGCTCCTGAGCCTTCGTCGCCCGATGATCTGTTGGAGACCGGGCTGCCGAATCTCTGGTATTTGATCGCGCGCTCGGAGGATGTCGATGTTCGGCCCGTAGCGCTCAAGCGTCTCGACCGCAACATTGTGCTCTGGCGCGGCGAAAAAGGCGAAATCAACGTCGTTGAGGACTATTGCCCGCATCGCGGCGCGCCGCTGTCAATGGGCGAAGTGATCAACGGCAACTTGGCGTGCGCCTATCATGGCGTGCAGGTCACTGGACAGGGCATCGTGGCGGACGTGCCGCCCACTCCGAATTGTCCATTGGTCGGACAGAAGGCGATCAGGTCCTATCCGTGTCGCGAGCTCGCCGGTGCGATCTGGGCGTATTTCGGCGATGAAGCGCATGCGCAAGCGCCGGAGCCGATTTTCCCGGAAGAGATCACGTCGAACGAGTGGACGGGCTTTCTCATCACCAAGACCTGGCAGTGCAACTGGCAGGTCGCGCTCGACAACCGCGCCGACCCCGTGCACGGGAGTTTTTTGCATGCAGGCACGTTCACGCTGGGGCGAGGACGCAAAGACACCGAATTGAAGATCGTGCCGACGCCGAACGGCTTCGAGACGTCACGCGACAATCAGCGCGGCGTCAACATCGATTGGCACGAGGTGTTTTTCCGGCCGGAGAACATTTTTTGGGTTCGCACGGAGATCCCCTATCCCGAGTCGATCGGCGGCGGGTCGTTCCGCATCGTCGGCCTTCCGACGCCGATCGATCGAGACTCGACCTATTTCTGGGTCTACCGCTCTCGCAAATTGTCCGGATGGCAACGCAACCTCTGGCGCTTCCTCTACAAGAACCGGCTCGGACAGCGGTCCGACTCCGTGCTCGAGCAGGATCGCGTCATGCTCGAGGCCATCCCGTTGGAGGCGCGGCAGCGGGAAAAGCTCCTGCAGGTCGACATCGCCATCGCGCGCCTTCGTCGGATGGTAAAGGCGGAAGCCACCCGGCAGTTCGAAACCCGAAAGCAACCCGCTGCGGCCGAATAAGAATGCCACGCGCTGGAGCAGATGGGCGTCCAGATGAATTGGGGCGCTGAATGGACATCGGGTTCATTGGCGTCGGCAAGATGGGCGGTCCAATGGGGCGGCGCCTGCTCGACGCCGGCCATCGCTTGGCCGTTTGCGATGTGAACCCGAATGCCTGCGCAGAGCTCGCCCGGCGTGGCGCGCAAATTCGTTCGACGCCGTCGCAAGTCGCCGCCGATTGCCCGAACATCATCACCAGTCTCCCAAGTCCGACGGAAGTCGAAATCGTCATGAGGGGAGCGGATGGACTCTTGTCATCTGTCCGGCCCGGGACCTTGGTGCTCGAGACGAGCACCATTGGACCCGCGTTGAGCCGCGCGCTGGCGCGGGAATTCGCTGAGCGGGGTGCCACGTATCTCGACGCGCCGGTGAGCAACGGCGTGCAGGCGGCGCACGATGGCACATTGACATTCATGATCGGTGGGGACGAGGTCGATTTCGAACGCGCCGTGCCGATCCTGACCCCGCTGGCAAGCGATATTTTTCATGTGGGCCCTACCGGCTCCGGCAACATCGCAAAGCTCCTCAATCAGAATATCTATCTCGCCTATGTGGCGGCGTTTTGCGAAAGCATGCGACTTGGACGATGCGCCGGCCTGGATATTCAGACCCTCCTTGATGTGCTGCGCAAGTCGGTCGCTGGAGACCCGCTCATGACGGGATGGGAGAAGCGAATCGAGACCGGCGACCTCAAGCCCGGCTGGACGATTCGACGCGTGCTCAAGGACATGACGCTCGGCGCGGATGTTTGCTCGGAGCAGTCATTTGAGGCTCCAATATTCGCGACAGCGCTTCAGGCCTACCGGGAGGTTGGCGCGGCCGGCAACATGGAGAATGATCTGACGGCCCTCTACACGGCGTTCAAAAAATGAAGGTCGGGAACGAGCATTCAGAATGAGCCGCGGAACGACATTCAGAGCACCGAGACTGAAAAAATAACATTCTGATCGGGCAGCAGAACGATGTCGTGATTGACCGGAACGGTCACCGCAACTCACGCCGTTGCATTGACCGAAGGCGGACTTCCGGGATTAAAGTTTGCTCCTTGGGCTACTGGCCTGCACGCAAGAGGAAACGCAATGCCGGCAAAGCTTGCTCTCGTCGCGCTCATTGCCTTCGCCGGCTCCGCCCTGGCGGCCGAGCCATATCCCGATCGTCCCATCAGCCTCATCGTTCCATACGCGGCTGGCGGCAGCTCGGATGTGCTCGGCCGCCTTCTCGGCGAGCGATTGTCGAAATCGCTCGGCCAGCCAATCGTTGCCGACAACCGTGCCGGCGCCGGTAGCCGACTCGGCATCGAGGTCGCTGCCAAATCTGCGCCGGACGGCTACACCCTGCTGCTCGCCGACATGCCGCATACCATCATTCCGGCAATCCAGAAGGGCGTGCAATACGATCCCGTCCGCGATTTCACACCGATCGGCCTGATCGGCACCGCCTCAATGTTCTTTTTCGTCAATCCGGCGGTGAAGGCGGAGACCGCCCGGGACTTCGTCGGGCTCGCGAAAGCCGATCCGGAAAAAATCACCATCGCCTCGGGCGGAATCGGCAGCGCGACTCACCTCACCGCGGAACTCTTTCAAGCCAAAGCCGGCATCAAGCTCGTGCATGTGCCGTTTCGCGGCGCCGGGCCAGCCATGAACGATCTGGTCGCCGGTCACGTGCGCTCGGGCTTCACCACGCTCGCGACGGCGGCTTCGGTTTTCGACCGCGTTCGCGCGCTCGCGATCGCAAGCGAGACGCGGTTGGCGACGCACGCGAATATCCCGACCTTCAAGGAAGGCGGCATCGATCTGGTCGTCGAGCATTGGTGGGGCGTGCTCGCGCCGGCCGGCCTGCCGCCGGAAATCGCCGCACGTCTGACCAAGGACCTTAAAGCCATTCTCGACTCGCCCGAGTTCGCAACGCGCCTCGTGCCGCTGGGCGTCGCGAGGTCCGGTGCGTCACCCGCGCAGTTCCGCGCCCTGATCGAGAGCGACACGGCGCGCTGGGCCGACATCGTCAAGTCGGTCGGGATCAGCGCCCCGTGACGGACGCCGCATCGACGGGGCGGCTGCTCTCCCCGCCGGTAAGTTCCAGCGATCCATTGATGTGGGCGGACTTCCAGGCGCTGTGCGATCTGGGCGGCCGCCTCGCCGGCTCGGCGAGCGAAGCCGCGGCTCTGACGTTCGCCCGGCAGCGGCTGGCCGCCGTGCCGGGCGCAAGGGTTCGCGAGGACCCTGTGGACTATCCAGGTTGGCGGTGCCGAACGGCGCAATTGATCGCCGCAACGACGGGCTCTTCGTTCCCCTGCACGCCGCTTCTCGGCACGGCGTCGGCGGCCGGCCTCGTGGCGGAAGTCCTCGATCTCGGATTGGGCCGGCCTGAGGATTTCGAGCGGCACGCAAACGCCATCAGCGGCCGGATCGTCATGGTCCGCCACGAGTATCCGTTCGCGACCGGGCACGTGCACCGCCGCGTCAAGCTGGGGTTGGCGCAGCGCACGGGCGCGGTCGGATTTTTGATCGCGCATCCGGAGGTCGGCGTCGGCCCGGTATCGGGCTCGAGCGGACGCAACGGCGGGGCCGGCATCCCGGCGCTCGGCATTGGTGCCGACGCGGCGGACGCGTTCCGCCGCTTGCCGGACGGCACGCTCCCAACCGCCCGCTTGGTCATCGACGGCGACGATCACCCCGCGCGGACCTGCATGTTGATTGCCGACCTGCCCGGCCGGGGCCCGGATTGGGTCGTGGTCAGCGCGCATATCGACGGCCATCCGCATGGCGAAAGCGCGATCGACAACGCCACCGGCGTCGCGGTCGCGCTCGGGCTGGCACGGCTGCTTGCGCCGCACGTCTGCGGAAGTCCGCGCGGCCTGCGGATCTGCCTGTTCAGCGCCGAGGAATGGGGACTGGTCGGATCGCGCATCTGGCTCGAACGGATGGACGAGGCCGCGCGGCGGTCGATGGTCCTCAACATCAATCTCGACTCCGTCGGCGGCGCATCCGGGTTGACCGCGCTCACGTCTGGCTTCGAGCGCCTAGATGCCTGGGTCAGGGAGACTACGGCGCTCGCCGGCCTGCCGGTCGCGACGCACCTGCCGCTGATGACCAATTCCGACCACGCCAATTTTGCCGCGCACGGCATTCCTGCCGTCCGGCTGATCGCCGGATTTGACGCGCCCGACAGCAACCTCCGTCTCCTGCTGACGGCCGCCGACACCCGCGACAAAGTGCGCCCGGACGAGCTCGATCAGGCGCTGAAGCTCGCAACTACGCTGACGTGGCAGGCGTTGGCCGCTGACGATGCAACGCTGTCGAGCCTGGCGCGCGATTAGCACTGTCCGGCGTTCGGTGTGAACCGGAAAACATTTGCTCATTGCACGTTTTTCGCAATTTGACCCCAGACGCTGAGCTGCCCCGGGGAAAGACCGTTCCGGGTACGCTTTGCGCGCTGATCCGAACGCCGAGTGTCACCATGCAAAAGCGCCGTTGGGTTTGCCGCCACTCACCATCCTTGGCAGGATGCATAGAGCGCGTCATGCAATCTACTCTGCCGCATTCGCTGCGTGGTCATCCTTGAAACCAAGATGGCGCTCGTTGCAATATCGAGACATCACGGTGAGGAGTACAGAAGGTGCCGCTGCAGGCGAACCGATCCGCCGCTGCGCCCCCGACTCCCGCGCATGCGTATTCGGCGCGCAGGCGCTGGCTTGGCGAGCGGAGTTCCAATCTGGTTGTCCCGACGCTCGCGATCGTCGCCGTCCTCGTGGTGTGGGCGGTGATCGTCAAGACCTTCGAGATTCCGGACTATTTATTGCCTGCGCCGCAGGACGTGGCCGCGCGCATTATCAAAGAATGGTCACTCCTTTGGAAGCATGGCGCCTATACCCTCATGTCCGTGCTGACCGGCTTTGCGGCAGGCGCCGCCATCGGCGTGCCGCTTGCATTCGGCATCGTGCTGAGCCGCAGCATGGAGCGCATCGCGATGCCATTTCTCGTGATGTCCCAGACAATTCCCAAAGTCGCGATCGCGCCGATCCTGGTGGTCTGGCTCGGTTTCGGGATCTTGCCGAAAATCGCGATCGTCTTTCTTATCTCCTTCTTTCCGATCGTGGTGTCGACCGTCGTCGGACTCAAGAGCGTCGAGACCGACATGATCGACCTTGTCCGTTCAATGGGGGCGCGAACCGGCAAGATCATGCTGCGTGTGCGGGGACCGTCGGCACTCCCGCAGATGTTTGCAGGATTCAAGATCGCGGTGTGCCTGGCGGTGGTCGGAGCGATCGTCGGCGAATTCGTCGGCTCCGACCGAGGTCTGGGCTATCTTCTGCTGACCTCCACCGGGACACTCGACGGGACCCTCGTCTGGTCTGCGTTGTTTGTCCTGATCGCCATGGGCATTGCATTGTTCACCATCGTGTCCAAACTGGAACGCCTTGCAATCCCCTGGCACGTCTCGGTGCGCGCCGAGGAGACCGCGGCCTATCAATCCTGAACGGGGAGATGCAGATGAACGTTTCCAACCTGTGCCGAGCGATCGTAGCTGCAGCCGCGGTGTTGCTCGGGACCTTTCCGAAACCCGCTGGCGCCGCAGCGGCTGTCAGCTTCCGGCTGGACTGGACCCTCTCCGGATATCATCTGCCATTCTATTGGGCGAAAGAGAAAGGCTACTACACGGCGGAGAATCTCGACGTCGACATCAAGGAAGGCGCGGGTTCCGGGAAGACGGTCGCCTTGATGGCCGGCCAGCAGGATGACATCGGCCTCGCGGATTTCATGTTCATGTCGGTGGGCGCCGCCAAAGGCATGAAGCTCAAGGGCCTCTACAGCGTGGTCCAGGACGGCGCATGGGCGGTCATTTCACAGGCCGACGCACCGATCAAGAAACCGGAAGACTTGATCGGCAAGACCATTGCAACGACCGCGGACCACAAGTCGATGCTCGATCTGCTTCTGGCGATCAACAAGGTTCCGCCGGACAAGGTGAAAATCCAGGTCACCAGCCCAGCCACTCGCAACACCGTGTTCGTCAACGGGCAGGTGGACAGCTTTATCAGCGTCGTCATTGGCTCGCCGCTCGATCTTGTGGTGCGCGCTCAGCAGGGCAAGGGCAAGCCCGTCTATTTCATGCCGTTTGCCGATTTTGGCATCGCCCCCATGGGACAAGGTGTCCTTGCGCATGAGCGCACCATCACGGAGAAGCCCGAGATGCTGCGACGGTTCGTGCGCGCGAGCGCACGAGCCCTCAACGACGTTGCCAAGCAGGAGAACTACGAGGAAGCGGTGAACGTGGCCATGCGTCTATCCGGCGCCCGTGAGGAGCGGCGGGACTCGGTGAAGCTGCAATGGATCGAGACCGTTCCGCGGCTGCGCACCAAGAATACCGCAGGCCACCCCTATGGCTGGATGAGCGAACAGGATTGGGCCGTCTCCGTCGACATCCTTCTGAAGACTGGGCAGCTCGAAAAGCCAATCCCGACCAAGAGCTTGTACACAAACGATTTTGTGCCGACGAACTGATGCAAACGAGAGCGCATGGCGGAGAAGTCATCGGAATCGAAGGTGTCAGCCTCATCTACCGTTCCAGGAACGCGGAGGTGCACGCGCTCGACAACATCTCCTTCGCCGCCACCGACCGCGAGTTTGTCGCGTTGGTTGGTCCAAGCGGTTGCGGAAAGAGCACGCTGCTCAAGCTGATCTCCGGTCTCCTTCCTCACTACAGCGGGATGGTCCGGGTGAACGGTCGGCCGATCAGCGGGCCGACAGCCTCCATCGGCATCGTCTTTCAGAGTCCTCTTCTGATGGCATGGCGGACCGTGCTGCAAAACGTGCTTCTGCAGATCGAGATCCGAAATCTGCGCGTGGCTGACTATCTGGCGGCTGCCCGCGATTTGATTCGACTCGTCGGGCTCGACGGATTTGAAGACGCGCATCCGCATCAATTGTCGGGAGGGATGCAGCAGCGCGTTGGCCTATGCCGCGCACTCATTCATGACCCGGACCTGCTCATCATGGATGAGCCGTTCGGCGCTCTCGATGCCATGACACGCGAGCTGATGAACGCCGAATTGCAGCGCATCTGGATCGAGCGTCAGAAGACCGTTCTGTTCATCACCCACAGCATCTCGGAAGCGGTGTATCTCGCCGACCGCGTGCTGGTCATGTCGCCGCGCCCTGGCCGGATCGTGGGCGAAATTGCCGTGGATCTGCCGCGACCGCGGACGGTCGCGACGACTGAACTGCCGGAGTTCGTGCACTTCACGCGCGAAGTTCGGCGGAGCCTGAATACCGGGTCCGTCATCGAGTAGGCGATCATGAAGGAAATCGATGCGAAAGCGTTTTGGGGCGCCGTCGGTCAGCGCGCCATGGGGGTGTCGGTCGTCACGGCGTCTGGTGCCGATGGCCCGGCGGGATTTCTGGGTCTGTCGACAGCGCATGTGTGCGCCGACCCCCCCATGATGCTGGTATCGATCGACAAGCGAACATCGGCGCTCCAGGCCGTGCTGGAAAGCCGGCACTTCGCCATCAATTATCTGGCGCGCGACCATCAAGAGATCGCCGAGATTTTCGGCGGCAAGTCGGCGCTGAAGGGGGCGGATCGATTCAGCACCGCCGTCTGGGGAGCATTGTCGTCTGGTGCCCCCGTGCTGCAAGCGGCCGCGGGCGCGATCGATTGCATATTGGAGGAAGCGATCGAGCGCTTCGGCGTGGTGATCGCCATCGGCCGCGTCGTCGATTTCCGCACGAGCACGAGCGATCCCCTGATCTTTTTCCGAGGCCGGTACATTTCTACGCCACCCAAGGCGGAAGCAGGCCGATGAAGGCGCAGATGCATCTGGCCATCGACGTGTCATGGACGCAGGTCGAGACGACCTGGCGCGAGCCGGGCGCGCGCGTTGGTCGCCACTATCCCGATATCGGATTGTTCGAGGATATCGCACGGGTGGCGGAGCGCGGGCTGATCGACCTGATCTTTTTTGGTGACAGCACCGGAATCCCGAACACCTGGAAGGGCTCGATCGAGGACGCGGTGCGTTACGGCGTGGCCTGGCCGCGCATGGATATGAGCCCCTGGATCGTGGCCATGTCGCGGGTGACCAAGCATGTCGGCTTCGGCCTGACCTACGCAACCACCTTCATGCACCCGTTCTACGTCGCCCGCCTCCTGAACTCGCTCGATCACATCACCAATGGGCGCATCGCGTTCAACGTGATCACCTCTCAGCGCAAGGCCGATGCCCAGAATTACGGCTTCGATGAGCTGATGGAGCACGGTCAGCGCTACGACCGCATGGACGAGTTCATGGATGTTTGCCGGGCGCTGTGGGCCAGCATCGAGCCGGATGCCTTCGAATGGAACTGTGAAACCGGCCGGGTCGCCGATCCGGCCAAGGTGCGCGCTATCAATCATGTCGGACGCTTCTTCAAGGTGAAGGGCCCGCTCAGCGTACCCCCCTCCCCGCAAATCTGCCCCGTGCTCATCCAGGCCGGCGGCTCGCCCCGCGGCACGCGCACGGCGGCGCGCTTCGTCGACCATGTCTTTGGCGCCCGTAAGCCGATCCCGCAAATGGCCAAGCAGCGTGCGGAGGTGGACGCGGCGCTGCGCGCCGAAGGACGCGATCCCCAGAAGGTGGGGATCATCTGGTCCACGCAGGTCATGGTGGGCGAGACGGAAAGCGAGGCCAAGGCGATGAGGGAACGCCTCATCGACCGCGTGCCGCGGGAGGCGGTCGGCGTGTGGCTCTCGCACAATACCGGCTTCGACATGTCCACGTTGCCGCCGCGCTTCTCGCTGCGGGAGCTCAACGAGCGCATTGTGGCCGCCAACGCCTCGCCCGTCGGGTTCGTCGCGACGCTCGCGCAGACCCTCGGCGAGGATGGCGAGATCACGCGCGAGGAGTTCTTCGAGCACGGGCTGAAGACGGCGACCAGCTACGCCACCACCGTGGCAGGCACCGCGGCGCAGATTGCCGACTACCTCGAGGAGAGGTTCGAGGGGTCGGGCAGCCGCGGCGGCTTCATGCTCCGCCATTCGCAGGCCGAGCAGATCGAGATGCTGCACAATATCGTCGATCTCCTCGTCCCAGAGCTGCAACGCCGCGGCCGTTTTCGAAAGGCGTATACGGGCCGGACGCTACGCGAGAACCTCGCCACCTGATCTTCGTCGTCGTCAACTCGACAATGAGCATCCGCACGAAGCATCATCTCCACCAGGATCGCGTCGCCCGACGCAATGCCGTGGTGTAACGCAGTACAAATGCCAATTGCAAAGCGAAGCGCGGTTCTATCTGTTCTCGCGCGATCTAGGGGCGTAAGCAGACATCGATCACGCCAGCCGATTTATGAATACACGGCCTTAGGGCGTCGACTCGGGTCTGCCAGCTGATGCGACACGAGCCCCCGGACCGAGCACCACGACAGTCGCGCCAACCTTCACTCGCGAATAGAGATCGATCGCATCCTCATTGGTCAACCGGATGCAGCCCGATGAAATCGCCCGCCCGATGTATTCGGGCTGGTTGGTGCCGTGGATGCGATACAGCGTGTCCTTGCCGCCGGCGTAAAGATAGAGCGCACGCGCACCCATCGGATTGTGCGCGCCGCCCGCGACATAGCTCGGAAGCGGGCCGAGCCGTCGCTTCACATCCGCGGTCGGCGTCCATCCCGGCCATTCCTCCTTGCGGCCGACCGTGGCCACGCCCGACCAGGTCTGACCATCCTCGCCCACGGTTGCGCCGTAGCGAACCGCCTTGCCTCCCGGCAGCACGTAGAAAACGTAGCGTCCAGCGGTATCGACGAGGATCGAGCTTGGCGCTTCCTTCCGGTGGTATGGCACGACCTGACGCTGATAGGCGGGTGAAATCCACGCGTGCTGATAGGGTGGGTTCGCCAATTGCCGCTTATCGCGCGCCGTGAAATTGGCGTCCGACACCGGAACGGACTGCATGCAGCCACCAAGCAGCAGTCCGCTTGAAAGAAAAACGACGCCTCGAACGAACAGCATGGTCATCCCCCGCTGCATTGTCAGGGTTCCTGCAAGGCAACCATCACCTAACAATGAAAAGTGGCTTCCTGGCCGCGCTTTAACCTTCTTTGCCTTTTCTCATTTTTTTTCTGACACCTGTTGTGCAAGCGCCACACCTTTGCGGTAACCCAAGAATGCCAACTCGGCCGCCAAGCCGAGGCCGTGCACGAATCGGGCCGAGCAGCGGTATCATCTTCATCGACGGCGAACGCGACAGGTGGTCGAACGACGGGCTCGTGCACTCCTCGCACAACTGCGAGAGTCAGAGCGATGCCGGGATTGCGTGTCCGAATCGTTTTTGGCTGGAAGCGATGGATTCGTCAGCGGGACTTGGGGCTGCCGAGTGCCGCGTGGGTTTCGCGCGCCGGCTCGGCTGACGGGCGCTGATTACCGTTGAACGGCGGCATACCCAATGGCGCTTTCGGGCTGAGAGGCCGCCGTGCGCTCAGGGCCGCTGAAAAGGTCCTTGAGGAACTTTGGCAACCATCCCGCTATCTGCGAACTGGGCGGGGTCGCCAGACGCTCGACGACCACGAGGCGGGTGACCTCACCCCTCAAGAAGGCGTTCAGGAAGGCGGGGTAATCGGTGAAGGACACGCATCCGTTCGACTCGCCGCTGGGACCGAGCAGGTAGGAATGCGCGAGCATCCCGTCGCGACCATACATCTTGCCATCGCCGACCGGATTGAGGCGAATGGCGCGAACGCCGTGAAAAAGGTTCTCGCGCAAGCTGAGGTCATAGACGTTGGGCGGCGTCGGCCCCTCTCTCCTCACGTTGACATAGCGAGGATCGTCCATGCGGTCGCCAAGGCCGGAATGGGCTTCCAACCTGCGTCCGTCGGGCATGTAAACCGTACGCGCGGTGATGTCATAGATCGCGGTGCGGCTGTCGGGATCGAGGGACCAGCTCGAGCCCTTCGGCATTTCCAAGCTGGCCAGCCGTATTTTTTTGGCGGGGGTGGCGGGCGGTGCTGACGCGAGCGACGCAAGCCTGGGCGCGGACCGGCCGACGGCGGGCTGTGCCATCTCATGCTGCCCCGGATCCGGCGATGGCGAGCGTGCGATGTTCGGGACGCTGCCCGTGCCCTCCGTCTCCGCGGTCATGGCGGGAGCGCCGGCGGTTTCGTCCGCCGTGGCCGCAAAGCGCTGGTCGAAGGAATCCGAAGGCTGGTCGAAGGAAAAACGCTCGTCGAAGGACAAACGCCCGTCGAAGGAAAAGCGCTCGTCGAAGGACATGCGTTGCCGCATGGACTCCGGTGGGTCGGACCGCCTGTCCGTCTCCTCGACCGCCGAGGCGAACGCGACGTCCGTTCCCAGGCTCGCCACGCGCGCGCCGTCCAATATCTGCGACCCGAGGGGGGTCGGGAGGTCAAGGCGCTTCGGATGGATCGTTCCGAAAACCGACGGGCGTGGAGACTCGGCCCGCAGCTCGGCATCGGCCGAGCCGATCTCGTGCCGCCCCTCGGATGGGAGTGCAAGCCCGAAGACAAACCCGGCAATGAGCGCCGCGATCCCTGCGGGGATCAAGCGCATCCCGACGTTAACCAAGATTCCCCCGTCCCTACCTAGCGCGGTTCCCTCGTGCAGGCGGGCAGCCGGCACCCCGCGTCCCCAAGTTCCAGCCGAACAGAACAGAGCATTGCGGCAAAGAATCGTCCGAGGGCAGTCCTTCTCACGGCAGGAGAAGGCGGAGTGTCGGCGCGCGGATCGGGAGTGGTCCGAGTGAATCAGGCCGCTCTAGAATGGACGATTACCACTGTACCCCGGATACGTTCCATTACCCCGTGGGGCAGCAACCTTCCGGGGCTTGGGCGTTCTCGCCTCGACAGCCTGCTCTGCCTGTCCGGAAGTCTCTGCCGCCGCCGGTTCGCCGGCCGGCGCGGACAGTCGCGCTGCCGGGCGCTGTGGCCCGCTGCGCAGAAATTCCCATGAGGTAGTGGGCTCTGCCCGCCGCCCGTCAGTATGAGCCGCGAACGTTGCGGACGGCAGCTTGGAGGCGGTGGATTCGGAATCTTTGACTATTGGCTGCAAAAGCCAATGGAACCCAACGGCAAGCACGAGATACACACCAAGGCAGCTGGCAAGGACGACAACCCAGGTCCGATCCCGATGTTTTGAACTGCGGATACGCACGGCGACGCTCCCCCGGTTGTGCGAGGACTACTCGTTGTTTGTCGCTGCGGCCGGTCTTGCGGTTCAAATTGTGATTGGATCGGTAGCATCATGCGGCATCGCAGGCGACGCCGATCTCAGCCGCAAGGCGCAGCGCAACTGTTGCGCTCGCGCGAACGAGATCCTGGCCGCCGGCAGCTCGATGGTGGGACAGTTGTTGCAGGCGACCGGCGCGGCGCTTGCCCGCCTCCGGTACCGCATGATCGACATGTCGGTCGAGCCGAGCGGTAGTCGATTGCGACTGCCCCCACATCTCCGCTGGATTGGCGCATTCGAACCCCAGTGACGTCGAAATAGGTTGGGAGAGATCCGGCGAGCCGCTGCAATTCGGCGTGATCGGTGTGGCGTGTCGATTGCGCAGAAGGAGGGTGTCAGATGCCAAAACGAATGACGGTATTCGCTTCGGCTACGCTTGCCGTTCTCGTATGCGCTTTGGTCTTGTCGGTGCACTCGAGCTCCGGCCAAGCCGCCACCGACAATTGCCTTGCCAAGCCGAACGCGGCGCCGCCGCAGGGCAGCCATTGGTTTTACCGCGTCGATAAAGTCGGCAACCGTCGCTGCTGGTATCTGGGGGCGAAGGACGCGAAGCCGCGCCAGGCCTGGTCACCGAAGCCGCAGCCCGCCCTCAACCCGCAGCCCAAGCCAGCACCGCAGCTTATGGCAACCGCAAGCGCCGCGACACCTGCGCAACTTGTCGCCCGCGCGGCCGATGCGAGCGCGACCTCATCGGCGCTCCCGACATCGGCCAATGCCGTGGACGGCGAGTCGGCGTCGGCGATCGACGGCGCCGGTGAGCATGCCGGCATGCATCCGGAGGACGACATGCCGTTGACTGTCCTCACCGCTGCCGATCTCGACGCAGCCGAGGCGCTGCCCGGATGGATCCCCAAGTCGGAGCCCAGGCTTGTTTATGTTGCTGCCGCGCTGGCACTCCTGATGATCGTGCGCAAGGTTTTCAGACTGTTCGCCATCCGACGACTTCGCCGCCGTCGCCTGATGCTTCGCGAGCAATGGAATCAGGAGCGGGCGACGCGCGCGCGCGAACCGATCCCGCAGGCATTCGCCGGCGCCGTCGCGGCAACCCGCCCGGCGCGCTCTCACCGCAACTCGGTTGCGATACCGCGCACCGCCGAGATCCCACGCCCACCGGCCGATGACCGTGATTCCGATCACGGCTTCCAATCGCTCGAAGCTAAGGAAAGCTTGCAGCACCTCTTGTATGGTGGGCAGCGCGTGGCGGCATGAGCCTGCGCGCTGGGCGGCCAGCGTGTGCTGGTAGGCAAATCTAGGGAGTGGTCGCCTTGGTGACCTGCGCACCGGCGCTCGCAATCGCCTGCCACACGCGATACGGCGTGCACGGCGTGTCGATGTGCCTGATGCCGAGCACCGACAGCGCATCGACGATGGCGTTGACGCCGGCCGACAGCGAGCCGACCGTGCCGGCTTCGCCGGCGCCCTTCACGCCGAGCGGATTGGACGGCGTCGGCACCGGATTGTCCTCGATCACCACGGCGCAGAAGTTGTCCGCCCGCGGCATGGCGTAATCCATGAACGAGCCGCTGAGCACCTGGCCGGCCTCGTCATAGGATTTGTCCTCCATCAGCACCTGGCCCATGCCCTGGGCGATGCCGCCCATGATCTGGCCCTTGACCAGCATCGGGTTGATCACGGTGCCGACGTCGTCCACCACCCAATAGCCGACCATCTGCGTGCTGCCGGTCTGCGGATCGATCTCGACCTCGCAGACGTGGCAGCCATTGGGAAAATTGCCGCTGAGGGCGCGATAGGTGGCGGTCTCGTAGAGGCCGGGCTCCATGCCGGCCGGCAGCTTCTCCAACTGGAACGCGGCCTTCGCCAGCTCGTGGATAGTCACGGCGCGGTCGGTGCCGGCGATGGTGAAGCGACCGTCGGTGAACTCGATGTCGCCCTCGGCGGCTTCCAGGATGTGCGCGGCAAGCTTGCGGCCCTTGGCGATGATCTTGTCGCTGACCATGACAAGAGCGCCGCCGCTCATGGTGGTCGAGCGCGAGCCGCCGGTGCCCATGCCGAAGGCCACCGCGTCGGTGTCGCCCTGGATGATTTTCACCCGTTGCGGATCGACCCCCAGCCGGTCCACCAGGATCTGCGTCTGCACGGTGGCATGACCTTGGCCGTGCGAGATCGAGCCGGTCACCAGCGTCAGCCCGCCGAGCGGATCGAAGCGGACCTCGGCGGTCTCGTAGGTGGGATCGGCAGCCTGCTCGATGGTGTTGGAGATGCCGATGCCGCGCAGCATGCCGCGCCTCGCCGCCTCCGCCCGCCGCCGCGCAAAGCCGGCCCAGTCCGCCAGCGTCATGGTGCGATCGAGGTTCTCCTCGAACCGCCCGCTGTCGTAGGTGAACGTGAGCGGCGTCTTGTAGGGCATCGCCTGCGGCGGGATGGTGTTGCGGCGGCGCAGCTCCGCCGGGTCGACGTCCATCCGGTCGGCGGCGATGTCGATCAGCCGCTCGATCATGTAGGAGGCTTCCGGCCTGCCGGCCCCGCGATAAGGCGAGGTGCAATGGGTGTTGGTCAGCATGCCGGACACTTCCACATGCAGCGCCGGCGTCGTGTAGGTGCCGACCACCGTGCCGATATTGATGACCGGAGGCATGGCGCCGCGGAACGACACGAAGGCGCCGAGATTGCCGAAGCTGCGGATTTTCACGGCCAGGAACCTGCCGTCAGGGTCGAGCGCAAGCGCGGCATCGACGATATTGTCGCGCGCGTCGTCATCGCTGATGTGCGCTTCGTTGCGGGTCTGCGCCCATTTTACCGGCCGGCCGACGCGGCGCGCCGCCCATAACATCAAAACGATCTCCGGATAGACCGAGCCGCGCAGGCCGTAAGAGCCGCCGATATCGCCGGTGATCAGCCGCAGCTCGGCCTCGGGGATCTTGAGCGTGGTGCGGGCGATGTCGTTGCGGAACAGCCAGGGCCGCTGGAAGCCGCAATGCAGGGTGTAGCGGCCGGTGCCGGCATCATAGACCCCGGTGACGCCGCGCAGCTCGATCGGATTGGCGGTCACCCGGTTGATGACCAGGCGCTGCTCGACGACGTGCGCCGCGGCGGCGAAGGCGGCATCCACCTTGGCCTTGTCGCCGGCCTGGTAGACATAGGCCTCGTTGTTCGAGCATTCGTCGTAGAGCTGCGGCGCGTCCGGTGCGAAGGCGTCGCGCGCCGATACGACAGCAGGCCGCGGAGCATAGTCGACGACAACACACTCGGCGGCATCGAGCGCCTGGTCGAGCGTATCGGCGACCGCCAGCGCGACCGGGTAACCCACATGCATCACGCGGTCGAGCGCAAGCGCCGGCCGCGGCGGCAGGAACATCGGGCCGCCACCGCGCGTCTTGTAGGGCGCCATCGACGGCAGCGAGCCGAGGCCGTCGGCGCGATAATCCTCCCCGGTGAGCACGGCATAGACGCCCGGCATCTGCAGCGCCGCGCGCGTCTCGATGCCGGTGATGCCGGCATGGGCATGCGGCGAGCGCACGATCGCCGCATTCAGCTGATCGGCGAGCTTGAGATCGTCGAAAAAGCGGCCCTGCCCCCGCAGCAGGCGCGGGTCCTCGCGCCGCAACACCGATTGTCCGATGGCAAATTCACCCATGATCTTTCCGAGCCCCGCCGTAGTCGAGACGCCTGCCGTCGTCGCATGAAAGCGGCATCTTACGACGTCTTCCTATGTGCTTGGTATCGGGCCTTGAATGCGCGGCGACAGGTAACCGACGTTTGGACAACCCTGAATATGCTCTTCGCCAATCGCACCCCCGCAGTCCGGGAGGAGGAGCCACCGCATCCGCTGCCCAACCGACGGTCGGCTCGACATCGCAAGAGCTCGTCCGCCATGCGCTCAACGTCACGGCTATGCGCGGAAAGGCAGCATTGATCGGCCTTGCAGCGCCACCTAGTATTGCAGTCAAACTCGGTCTTGGCGGCAGTTCGCCGCGACTAATCGAGAATAGCAACGAGGGAGGACGTCTGATGATACGGATGTGGAGCGCATTCGCTGTCGGCGCGGCGATCTTGGCCAGCGTCGATCCATCGGCGGCAAAGCAGAACTCATGCGACGGCCCGATCGTGCTCGGGACGACGATCTCCGTCACCGGCATCAACTCGTCGCTGGCCGGCCGCTGGGACAGAATGACGGAAGCATTCGAAAAAGAATTCAACAAGAGCGGCGGCGTGTTTGTCAGCTCCTGCAACAAGAAGCTGCCGATCAAGTTTGTCTATTATGACGATCAGAGCATCGCTGCGACCGCGGTGAGCCTCTATGAGAAGATGGCGACCGTCGACAATGTCGACCTGTTCCTCGGGCCGGACTGGTCGACCCATGGGTTCCCGGTTTCGGCTGTCTTCGAGAAGTACAAAATCCCGAGCGTGATGTCGAACGTCGCCACGCCGAAGGTGTATCAGAGCGGCTTCAAATACATCGCCGGCATTGCGCTCGACGCCAGGACTTGGTCGAAGAACTATTTCGAAATGCTCGCCGGCATGAATCCAAAGCCGAAATCGGTCTTCTGGATCGTGCAGGACAACCTGGTGACCAAGGCAGTTCACGAGAGCGGCATCCCGTTGGCCGACAAGGTCGGGGTGAAGACCGTCGGCACCGAGCACTTCGCCGGCACCACCAAGAACTTCTCCGGGGCCATTCTGAAGGTCAAGGCTGCGCAACCGGACGTCATCTACATATCGGCGTTCGATGCGGTCTCGGTGCCCCTGATCCAGCAGATGCGTCAGCTGCAGGTCAAGGCGATGGATGTGCACCACATCATGGCGAACGGCTCGATGGCGCGTCAGGCCGACCTCGAGGGCGTTTCCGGTGAGATCTATTGGCACGAGGGCTTGGGTGGAAACTATACCGACTTCGCCCGCGCGGTCCTCGCGCAGGCTGACATCAAGGTCTTCGATTATCTTTGGACGATCGGCCGCATCGACGCCTATCTCGTGATGCTGCAGGCGATCGAACGGGCTGGCGCCGTCGACCGCGAGAAGGTCACCGCCGAGTTGCGCAAGCCCGGCGCGTCGTGGAAGCACGTCGGCGGCGAGTTCCAGTTCGATGAGGGTGGCTTGTCGCAGATCGTCTCGTATACCCACCAGATGCAGAAAGGTGAGCCGGTCGTGGTGTGGCCCGCCGCTCAGGCGAACGGCAAGATGATGTGGCCGGCGCCGTCCTGGCGCTGAGCGTTCCGGCCTGGTCAGGTGCTGCGCCAAGTAAGGCGCCAAGCGCGGCGCGGCACCTGACGGCAGGATCGGCCACGGCATGACGGCGATCATCATCCAGTTGCTGATCGGTGGCGTCCTGTTGGGCGGGCTCTACGCGCTGATCGCCTTTGGACTGTCGCTGATCTACGGCGTCGCGCGCGTCCTCAATTTTGCGCACGGGACCCTGCTGGCGATCGCCGG
This sequence comes from Xanthobacteraceae bacterium, assembly GCA_040510815.1. GTDB lineage: Bacteria > Pseudomonadota > Alphaproteobacteria > Rhizobiales > Xanthobacteraceae > VAZQ01. The sequence continues at coordinate 96,730 of JBEVIH010000031.1, forward strand.
CATCGCCGCCAGCGTGATGTCCGCCGCGTGGGGGCTGAACCCGCTGCTGATCGCGGCAATCCTGCTTCCGGTGTTTTTCGCCTTCGGCTGGCTCATGTATGTCGTTTTGCTCGAGCCGCTGAAGGCGCGCAGTCCGATGCAGACGGTGGTCGGAACCGTCCTGGTCACGGTCGGTCTGCTCCTGATCCTCAGCGACCTTGCGGCTCAGTTTGCCGGTCCGACCAACCGCAACATCAGGCTCGACCTTGACGTGTTCGCGTTCGGCGGCATCATCGTTTCGACCACGGAGCTTTACATCCTGCTCGGCATCGTCGGCTTGACGCTGGCGCTGCATGTCATCCTGACACGGACCTGGTTTGGCCGCGCGGTGCGCGCGGTAACGCAGGACAGCGTCGGCGCTCGCATTTGTGGCGTACGCGCCGGCGCGATTCACGCCGCAACCGTCGCGTTCGGCTCGGCGATCGTGGCGATCGCCGGGGTGCTCTACACGCTGAACTTCCCGGTCAATCCCTATGTCGGGTTCGAGCTGACCGTGAAGGCGTTCACGATCATCATCCTGGGCGGGATCGGCAGCCTGCCGGGCGCCTTGCTCGCCGGCATCTTTCTCGGCGTGGCCGAGGCGCTCACCGGCTTCTTCTGGAGCTCGGATTGGGCGCCGGGACTGAGCATCATGCTATTGCTGGCAATCCTGATCTTGTTCCCGCAGGGCTTTCTGTCGCGGAGCGCGACATGACCGCAGCGCGGCGGTTGCCGGGTCGGTTGCTCATTGCCGCCGTTCTGGTCGCCGCCGCCTTGGTCCCGGTGTTCGGCGGGGCCTACCTGACGACCTTCCTGTTCACGCTGCTCTACGCCTACATCGTCGCGCAGAGCTGGGACTGGCTGCACGGCGAAGCCGGCTACGTAAACCTCGGCCACTACATCTACTTCGGCGTCGGCGCCTATGCGTTTGCCATCGCCAATGTGAATGGCGTGCCGGTGGTCCTTTCATTCCTGGTCGCCGCCCTGGTCACGGGGGCGATGGGAGCGCTGCTGAGCTTCCCGCTGTTCCGGCTGCGCGGCGATTACTTTGCCTTCGCCACGCTCTCGTTGCTGCCGCTGTTCGAGCTGTTGGCCTCGAACCTCGTCCCGATCACGCGCGGCTCGGACGGCATTCTCCTGCCGCCGGCAACCGCGATGGTCTACGGCATCGACGTCAAGATGTTCGCTTACTACGTCGCACTGGCGGGATCGGTCGCGGTGTTCTGCCTGAGCATGTGGATGAGCCATACCCGGTTCGGCTATGCGCTGAAGGCGATCCGCAACGACGAGCAGGCGGCGGAGGTCGTCGGCATCCGGATCTTTCCGATCAAGCTGCAGGCGATGGCCTACGGCGCGGTCGCGGCGGCCGTCGCCGGCGGCACCTACATCTGGTCGTTCCGTTATATCGAGCCGCGCACGGTCTTTGGGCTCGACGTCGCCCTTATTCCGGTGGCGATGGCGCTGCTCGGCGGCTCCGGGCTGCTGTGGGGCCCCCTGGTCGGGGCCATCCTGCTGTCGGTCGGGATCCAACTGCTCATTCTCAATCTGACGATGCTGCAGTTCACCATCATCGGTCTTGCCATCCTGCTGATCGGGCGCTTCATGCCTGGCGGGCTGTTGCGCGCCGGTTGGGTACAGCGCGTTCCGTTGCTCGCACCATTGGGCCATGAGCACCATGAGCGGATCGCCGCCGCGGCCGCCGCCGCGACCAACACCGCACCCATGGCGGCGGCGGACGGCCTGCCGCTCGCAAGAGTCAAACCTGATCGCGCGCGCGTGCTGCTGGCGACGCGCGATCTGACGATGGCGTTCGGCGGCAACGTGGCCGTGAACCGGGTGAGCCTCGAGGTCCGCGAAGGCGAGATCCTGGGCCTGATCGGCGCCAACGGCTCCGGCAAGACCACCCTGTTCAACTGCCTGTCGAAAGTGTTCGAGCCGATCGAGGGTGATATCGTGTTTGCCGGCGAGAGCCTGCGGGGGCTGCGGCGCGATACCGTGTCTCGGCTCGGCATCGGCCGCACCTACCAGATTCCGCGGCCGTTCAGCGATTTGACGGTGCAGGAGAACGTCGCGATGCCGCTGATGTTCCGCGCCGACAATCCGTTGGATCGCCCGAGCGCGATGGCCGAGGCAACCCGCTTCGCCGCCTTCGCTGGTCTAAGCAACAAGCTCGCAGAACGCGCCGACCGGCTCACGCTGCAACAGCGCAAGGCGGTTGAATTTGCCCGCGCACTGGCCTGCCGGCCAAGGCTTCTCCTGGTCGATGAGGTGGCATCGGGCCTCACGCCGGCCGAAGTCCGGCGCTTCGTCGATCATATCCGCGAGGTCCGCGACACCTACGGTGTCACGGTGATCTGGGTCGAGCACCTCCTCTCGGCGCTGACCCAGGTGATCGACCGGCTGGTGGTGCTCGAGCAAGGCGCCATCATTGCCGACGGCGCGCCGCACAGCGTGTTGCGCGAAGAGCACGTGCTGCGGTCCTATATCGGCACGAGTGTGGCGGTTCAGAAGTCCGCATCATTCTTGCAGCGGGTCCGAGATGCGGACTTCTGAACCAAAGCCACACTCGATCAATGAGTTGCTAGTGTCCTTCGATTCCGAAGTTCGCACACGTGCGCGCCGCTTATTGAGGCGAATTTCGTAATCGGGACACTAGCGCCAAGGTGGTCGCATGATGCTCGAGGTTTCACACCTTGTCGTCGATCACGGAGAGCTTCGGGCGCTGTGGGACGTCAGCTTCCATGTCGGCGAAGGCGAACGGGTGGCGCTGCTGGGCGCCAATGGTGCCGGCAAGTCGACGACGCTCGGCGCCGTGCTCAGCCTCTATCGTCCGGCCAGCGGCACCATTCTTTACTGCGGCAAGCCGGTGACCGGCCGCGAGACGCACGACAACGTCGCGGATGGCATCGCGCTGGTGCCCGAGGGCCGCCGCCTGTTCCCGGACATGACGGTGCGAGAGAATCTGCAGATGGGGGCCTATGTGCGCGCCAGGCGCCACACCGTCGGCGATGGACTGGATCGTTGCTACGCCTTGTTTCCAGTGCTGAAGGAAAAGGCCGATCAGCCTGCGGGCCAGCTTTCGGGTGGTCAGCAGCAGATGGTCGCCATCGGCCGCGCCTTGATGTCGCGCCCCAGGCTGCTCCTGCTCGACGAGCCCTTCCTCGGCGTCGCTCCGATCATCATCGAGGAGGTGATGGCCGCGCTGCAACGGTTGTCGCAGGACGGAGTCACCATGCTTCTCGTCGAGCAGAACATCCGCCGTGCGATGGACTTCGTCGCTCGCGCCTATGTCATCGAGAACGGCAGAACCGTCCTGGAAGGCACGCGGGAATCGCTTCTCGGCGACCCGAATTTCAGCAACAAGTTTCTAGGCCTGGATTGAGTCGCCAATTCTTGCGACTCGAACCGACGTTTGGCTGAAGCAGGCTCTGAAAGGCGAAGTCCGGACAGCGGCGAATCCGGCGCGGCGTGGTGGCTCACGAATGTTTCTTCGGCGACCAACGGTAGGCCTTGGCGCACGCGCCGCCCATCAGCATCGCTCGCTCACTGTCGCTCAGGCGGTCAGTCTTGAGGAAGGGCTCGACGGCCTGCTCGTAGTTGACGACGGCGTTCGCGCGGGTCCAGTCCGTGCCCCACAGGCAGCGGTCGAAACCCCAGGCATCGAACACGCGGGCGAGCGGATCCCAGATGTCCGGAAACGGGTACGGTTCCCGGGACAGCGTGCAGGCGCCGCTCACCTTGATCACGGCGTTCTTGCGCTTGGCAAGCTCCAGCACCTTCGGCAGATCGGCCCACGGCTGCGGCGGGGCCGGCGGCGTGCGAGGCTGCAGGATCGCCAGATGATCGATGATGAAGCGTGTATCGGGGTGGCGGTCGATCAACGTCGTGCCCGCATCCACGTTGCCCCAGCACAGGATGTTGACCGGAAAGTCGTGCTTTACCGCCGCGCGCAGAATCCGGTCGAAGCCCGGGTCATTCGGCTCGCGCTTCGTTTCCTTCGCCATGATGATGCGGATGCCGACCGCACCCGGTGTCTGCTTCCAGTCCGCGATGACATCGCCGACGGCCGGATCGTCCGGGTCGACCGGCTTGACGATCGCGAACCGGTCGGGATGGGCCCGTTGCACGTCCACCGCATAACTCGCGTCGTAGCGGTACAAGCCGAAAGCAGAGATGAAGATCGCGCCGTCGATGCCGAGCTTGTCCATCGCCGCCACCATCTCGTCACCGGTCGCATGAGCGGGCCAGTTCGGCACCGTGTGCCAGGGTCGCTTCGGCGTGTTCGCCTCGTAGGCGTGGACCTGGGAGTCGATGATCGTCAACGGACGTCCTCCTGGGAGACGCTGGCTGGGGCGCCAGGATTCGAACCTGGGAATGGCGGAATCAAAATCCGCTGCCTTACCACTTGGCTACGCCCCATCAGGCGGCGCAATCGCCGCTGCGGCGCGCGGACCATAGCGGCGGGGCGGCGGGCGATCAACGGCCGGCCGATCGACGGCACCGCCAAAGAAGACCGCAGCACGATCGATGGCCGCCGCGGCGATCGCGCGTAGTCCTCGCCTTAGGTTGACCGCAACAGCCCCCCCGCTAGATTAGCCCCATGACCTACCGCGCGCCGGTCGCCGACATCGCCTTTGCGCTCAAGCACGGCGCCGGGTTCGGCGCGCTGCTCGCCGAGGGTCTCTACGGCGACCTCGGCGAGGACGTGGTCGACGCGGTGCTCGAGGAAGCCGGCAAGTTCGCGACCGACGTCCTCGCTCCCCTCAACATGGTCGGCGACCGCCACGGCACCCCGTTCAAGGATGGCGCGATCACCACGCCGCCGGGCTGGAAGGAGGCCTACCGCGCCTGGGCGCAAGCCGGCTGGAACGGGCTCGCGGCGCCCGAGCAGTGGGGCGGGCAGGCGCTGCCGCACGCGCTCAACGCCGCCTGCGTCGAGATGTGGAATTCGGCCGCCATGGCCTTCGGGCTCGGGCCGCTCTTGACCATGGCGGGCATCGATGCGCTGGTCGCGCACGGCAGCGACGCGCTCAAGCGCGCCTATCTGCCCAAGCTCGTCTCCGGCGAGTGGATGGGCACGATGCAGTTGACCGAGCCGCAGGCCGGCTCCGACGTCGGCGCGCTGCGCACCAGGGCCGCGCGCATGCCCGACGGCAGCTATCGCCTCACCGGCCAGAAGATCTTCATCACCTACGGCGAGCACGACTTCACCGACAACATCATCCACTTCGTGCTGGCGCGGCTGCCGGACGCGCCGCCCGGCACGCGCGGAATTTCACTGTTCCTCGTACCAAAATTCCTGCTCAACGCCGACGGCTCGCTGGCGGCACGCAACGACGTGCGCGCCCATTCGATCGAGCACAAGCTCGGCATCCATGCCTCGCCGACCTGCACCATGGTGTTCGGCGACAAGGGCGGCGCCACTGGCTACCTCGTCGGCGAGGAGAACCGCGGCATGGCCTGCATGTTCACGATGATGAACCAGGCTCGGCTGTCGGTCGGCTTGCAGGGCGTCGCCATCGCCGAGCGCGCCACCCAGCAGGCGCTCGCCTATGCGCGCGAGCGCAAGCAGGGCCGTGCGGCCGATCTCGGGTTTACCCGAGATCGGCAGGGTAACTTGCCCAAGTCGGCTAAAGCCGACTTGGGTGGCGGGAACGACGGCGCGAGCCCGATCATCGCCCATCCCGACGTCAAGCGCATGCTGCTGACCATGCGCGCGCTCACCCGCGCCGCGCGCACGATCTGCTATGCCACCGCGGTCGCGCTCGACCGCGCCGAGCGCGCCACCGACGCCGCGGCGCGGACCGCCGCGCACGAGCGCGCCTCCCTGCTCACGCCGGTCGCCAAGGCGTTCTCGACCGATATCGGCATCGAGGTCGCCTCGCTCGGCGTGCAGGTGCACGGCGGCATGGGCTTCGTCGAGGAAACCGGCGCCGCCCAGCACTACCGCGACGCCCGCATCCTGGCGATCTACGAGGGCACCAACGGCATCCAGGCGATCGACCTGGTGACGCGTAAGCTGCCGCTCTCGGGCGGCGCGGCGGTGCGCGCCTATATCGAGGAGCTGCGCGGCACGCTGGCCGCGGTCAACGCCGCCAACGAGCCCGCCTTCGGCGCCACCGGCCCACGGCTCAGCGATGCGGTCGACAGCCTCGAGCGCGCCACGCAATGGCTGCTCGGATCGCAGCAGAACGACCCCGACACCGCGCTCGCCGGCGCCACGCCCTATCTCAGGCTGTTCGCGCTGGCGGCCGGCGGCACCCGCCTGGCCGAGGAGGCGCTGGCGGCCGCGCGCGTCGCGGGCAACGGCGCCGATGCCGCCGCCCGTATCGCGCTGGCGCGCTATTTCGCCGAAAACCTCGCGGTCGAGGCCCCGTCACTCGAGCGCACCGTGGTCGAGGCCGCCGACAGCGTCAACAGCGCGGACGCGGCACTGGCTTAAGTCGCTCCGCGTATCCGCGTCTACCGTCAGTCGCACGGGCAAAACGTGGCGGGCCGGAACAAGGCAGCCATGACGATGCGGATGGGGCGCGCCGATTGCCTCTGGTATAGTGACGGTCATGCTGCTCAAGAATCACACCCTGTTCATCACCGGCGCCTCGCGAGGGATCGGGCTCGCGATCGCGCTGCGCGCCGCGCGCGACGGCGCCAACATCGCGATCGCGGCCAAGACCGACAAGCCGCACCCGAAGCTGCCGGGAACGATCTTCACCGCCGCCGAGGAGGTCGCCAAGGCCGGCGGCAACTCGCTGCCGCTGGTGGTCGACGTGCGCGACGAGGCGCAGGTGAAGGCCGCGATCGAGCAGACGGTCGCGACCTTCGGCGGCCTCGACATCGTGGTCAACAATGCCAGCGCGATTTCGCGAACGCCGGTCGCCGACACCGACATGCGCCGCTTCGACCTGATGTATCAGGTCAATACCCGCGGCACCTTCATGGTGTCGAAATACGCCATCCCGCATCTCGAGAAGGCCAAGAACCCCCACATCCTGATGAACTCGCCGCCGCTCGATCTGCGGGAGAAATGGTTTGCCGGCAGCACCGGCTATTCGATCGCCAAATACGGCATGAGCCTGGTGGTGCTCGGACTCGCCGGCGAGCTGCGCGCCAAAGGCATCGCGGTGAACGCGCTGTGGCCGCGCACCACCATCGCCACCGCCGCCATCAAGAACCTGCTCGGCGGCGAGCGGGTGATGCAGATGTCGCGCTCGCCCGAGATCATGGCGGACGCCGCCTATCTCGTGTTCCAGAAGCCGGCGCGCGAGTTCACCGGCAACTTCCTGATCGACGACACCTTCCTGGCCAGCGAGGGCATCACCGATTTCGAGCGCTACCGGGTCGACCCGGACGCGCCGCTGGCGCCCACCTTCTTCGTCCCCGAGGATCCGCCGCCGCCGCGCGGCGTGCGGATCACCGGCAACCGATGGGACTGAGCGCCGGCGGCGGCGCGCAGTCCGCGTCCAAGCGTCCAAGACGACTCACGCGCGGATAGCACAATGGCCACGCTCCTCATCACCCACCCCGCCTGCCTCGAGCACCTGATGCCGGCCGGCCATCCGGAACGGCCCGATCGCCTGCGCGCCATCGACCGCGCGCTCGAGCAGGAGCGCTTCCAGACGCTCGCGCGTGCCGAGGCGCCCGCGGCCTCGCTCGAGGCCATCGCGCGCGCTCACCCGATGAGCTACGTGGAGGCGATCCGCGACGCGACGCCCAAGCAGGGCATGGTGCGGCTCGACGCCGACACCTCGATGTCGCCGGGAAGCTTCGAGGCGGCGTTGCGCGCCGCCGGCGGCGCCGTGCACGCGGTCGACGAGGTGATCGGCAAGAAGGCCGCCAATGCGTTCGTCGCCACCCGCCCGCCAGGCCACCACACCGAGACCGCCCGGCCGATGGGGTTCTGCCTGTTCAACAACGCGGCGCTCGCGGCGCGCCACGCCCAGAAGCAGCACGGGCTCGAGCGCATCGCCATCGTCGATTTCGACGTGCATCACGGCAACGGTTCGCAGGAGATCTTCTGGTCGGACCCGACCGTGATGTACTGCTCGACCCACGAGATGCCGCTCTATCCGGGCACCGGCGCGGCGAGCGAGCGCGGCGATCACAACACCATCGTCAACGCGCCGCTGCGGGCCGGCAACGGCGGCAAGGAATTCCGCGCCGCGTTCGAGAGCACGATCCTGCCGCGGCTCAAGGATTTCCGGCCGGACCTGGTCGTGATCTCGGCCGGCTTCGACGCCCATATGCGCGACCCGCTCGCCAACCTGCAACTGGTGGAGGAGGATTTCGGCTGGGTCACGCGCAAGCTCATGGAGATCGCGGACGCCAGCGCCCAGGGCCGCGTCGTCTCGGTGCTGGAGGGCGGCTATGACCTGCAAGGCCTCGCCAACTCGGCCGTCGCCCACGTGACCGCGCTGATGCGCGGGTGAGCCGGCGCGGTGGCGCCGGTCAGGCGACACATTATATAAGTGCGGGCAACTCGCGCCCCCTTGTTGTATTGGCGTTTCTTCTGCGGCAAACCTGTTTGCGCCCCCGAATCAAGTCCCGGGGCAGGCTTTTTTGCCGGAAACCGCTGGTCCGGACCCGATCATGGTCGAAAACACCAATACCGACGTCAAACGCCTGACTTTCGAGCGGGCGATCGAGGAGCTCGAATCGATCGTCAAACGGCTCGAAGAGGGCAAGGTGCCGCTCGAGGAATCGGTCGCCATCTACGAGCGCGGCGAGGCGCTCAAGCGCCGCTGCGAGGAGCTGCTCCGACAAGCCGAGGCGCGGGTCGAGAAGATCACGCTCGACGCCGCCGGCAAGCCGGCCGGCACCGAGCCGCTCGACGTCGGCTGAGCGCCGCTCAACGCTTCTTGCGATAGACCCGCAGCGTCTTGAAATCGTCGACGCGCTCGACCGGCTGCTCCTTTTCCCAGGCCGGGAGGATGGTCTCCGACGCCATCCAGCCGTTCGACTTGGTGTAGAACAGCATGTGCCCGCCCGGGCGGAGCTTGGCGGTCATCAGGTCGAGTAGGCCCCGATCGGTGGTGCCGCCGTATTCCGCGCTCGCGGTGTTGGGATGCGAGAACTCGTAGAGATGAAACATCGTCACCGCGTCGAAATCGGGCAGCAGCCGCGGATTGCTGAGATAGATGTCGCCGAAATAGGCGAGGTATGATTTCGCCACCAGCGAATTCTCGGTGACCAGCGTCACATAGGAGTCGTATTCCTCCTTCGACGCCGTGATCGCGAACACGGTGTTGCCGAGCTCGGCCTGCCGCAGCCCGATGACGTGATGGGTGCCGGTGCCGAAGTGGTAGAAGGTCTTGCCGGTGAGCTTGTTCGCCTCCACCCATTCGTTGAAGTAGGCGTCGCACGGACAGATGTCCATGTGCAGGTCCCACTTCTGGCCCCAATAGTTCATCTTCAGCATTGCGTTTCCTCCGAATGTGCGATGGCTGCTGCCCGCTCACGCCGGCACGGGCGCCAGCACCGGCTGGCGCGGCCGGCCGGCGACCGGCGAGCCGGTCATGTCGATGTTGCGATTATGCAGATCGGCGAGCGCGACCGAGCGGCCGGTCGAGATCACGATGGTGGCGGGCAGCGTCTCCGCCAGCAGGCCGTAGAGGTCGCGCGCCTCCGGCTCCTCCAGGGTCGAGACCGCCTCGTCGAGCAGCAGGATGGTCGGCCGGTGGATGAGCGCGCGGGCGAAGCCCACGCGCTGCTGCTCACCGCCCGAGAGCACCGTGCTCCATTCGGCCTCCTCGTCGAGGCGCTGGGCGAGATGGCCGAGGCCGGCGCCCGCCATGGCTTCGCGCACCTGCGCGTCGTCGACCGCCTCGGCGAGCAGCGGATAGGTCATGGCCTGGCGCAGCGTGCCGAGCGGGAAATACGGCCGCTGCGGCAAGGCGAGCACGCGCGCGCCCTGCGGGAAGCGGATGCGGCCATCGCCGAGCGGCCAGGTGCCGGCGAGCCCGCGGAACAGGGTCGATTTGCCCGCGCCCGACGGACCGTTCACCAGCAGCCGATCACCCGGCGCCAATTCGAGCGCGGGCACCGCGGCGATCGGCTCGCCGCCCGGCAGCCGCAGCACGAGATTGCGGATCGACAGGTCCTCGCCTGCTGCGCCCGCGACATCGAGCGCCTCGCCCGGCAAGCCGGACCGATCCACCTCGCCCATCGCCGCCTCGAATTGCGCCACCCGGTTCATCACCGCCCGCCACTCAGCGATCTTGGCGTAGGAGGTGATGCAGAAGGCGAACGCGCTCTCCACCTTCTGGAAGGCGAGCGACGCCTGCATCAGCACGCCGAGCGGGATGGCGCCGACCAGGTAGGCGGGCGTGACCACCAGCACCGGAAAGACAGTGGAGACGTGGTAGTAGCCGAAGATGAAGCCGTTGAGCCAGTTCTGCCGGTTGACCAGCGCGACCCAGTTGCGCACCAGCGCGCCGAAGCGCCGCCGCAGCTCGCCGCGCTCGACCGTCTCGCCGCCCATCAGCGCCACCGAGTCGGCATAGTCGGTCACTCGCGCCATCGCGAAGCGGAAGTCCGACTCGAAGCGCTGCTGGCGGAATTGCAGCGGAATGAGCGGCCAGCCGATCATGTGGGCGATCAGGGTGCCGAGCGCCGCG
>JBEVIH010000032.1:0-4870 GCA_040510815.1 Xanthobacteraceae bacterium
ATGGCTTCTACGACATCCGTCTATGACAGCCGCGCATCGCGCACGACCAGCATGCGTTCGAGCCCCAGCACCAGCCCGTACAACACCATCCCGATCAGGGTGATCAGGATGACCGCCATGAACATGGCGGCGGTGTCGAGCGTGACCTGCACCTGCAGCATCAGGTAGCCGAGCCCGCGGTCGGAACCCAGGAACTCGCCGACGATGGCGCCGGCGACCGCCAGGATCGCCGCCACCTTCATGCCGGAAAAGATGTAGGGCAGCGCGCCGGGAAGCTGGATCTTGGTGAATATCTGCCAGCGCGAGCCTTTGAGCGTGCGCACCAGATCGAGCAGGTCGGGCTCGACCTCGCGCAGCCCGCGCGCGGTGGTCAGCACGATCGGGAAGAAGCAGATCGCGAACGCCATCATCGCATTGGGACCGACGCCGTAGCTGAACCAGACGATGATCAGCGGGCCGAGCGCGACCTTGGGGATCATGTTGAGGCTGACGAGGAGCGGCATCACCGCCATTTCGAGCCAGCGGAACCAGGAGAACAGCAGCGCGATCCCGATGCCGATGACCACGGCCAGAATGTAGCCGACGAAAATCTCGGTGGCGGTGACGGTGATGTTTTCCAGCCAGCGATAGTTGGGGACGAGCAGGGCGTGAAAGGTATCGTACGGCGAAGGCATCACGAACTTCGGCACCTTGCCGAGCACGACGAAGAAATGCCACGCCGCCACCAAGGCCAAGTGGCTGACCACCGCCAACGCGTAGCGTTGTACCTGGCTTGCCCCCAACGCCTACTCCTTCACGTTAGATCAACTCGGAGCCATCGTAGGCCAAGCGGCCGCCGCCAGCCAGTTGACACGTTGTAGCTCGCGCCAGCCGTCACGACAGCCACCGGTGCAGGTTCGCGTGCACAAACGCATCGTCGTTGAGATGCGGGTAGCCGGCATAGACCCGGTCGATCTCCTGCTGCTGGCCGGGGCCCAGCGTCTCGTTCGGATCGAGACACCAGATGCCTTCGAGCAGCCCCTGCCGCCGCAGAATTTCGTGACAGCCGGCGATCACCCCGTGGAAGTCGTTGGCGACATCGAAAATCGCTCCGTTGCAATCGGTGACCTGCGCATCGAGCGCGAGCAGGTCGACCGGCGCGGTGCCGGCGGCGACGGCGGCGTGGATCCGCTCGAGCAGCTCGACCGCCTTTTTCACCCATACGCTCCAATGGCCGAGCAGTCCGCCCATGATCCGCACGGTGGTGGCGCGGACGTTCGCGACCACGGTGAAGGGCGTCAGCAGGTCGAAAACGATGTGATCGTCATTGCCGGTATAGAGCGTGACGCGATCGGCCGCGCCGGCTTCGGCCACGCCGCGCACCACGTCGAGGGTACGGTAGCGGTTGAACGGCGCGATCTTGATCGCCGCCACGTTCTCGATCGCCGCGAAACGACGCCAGAACGACACCGGCAGGATGAGCCCGCCGACCGCCGGCTGCTGATAGAAGCCGACCAGCGGGATTTCGCCGGCAACCGCCTGTGCGTGCGAAATCAACTCGTCCTCGCTCGCGCCCTTGAGCGCGGCGAGCGACAGGAGCCCGGCGTGATAGCCCAGCTCCCGCGCGATCTGTGCCTCGTTCACCGCCTGCGCGGTGCGGCCGGCAAGGCCGGCGATCATGACCGGCGGCTGGCGCGCCCACTCGGCGGCGCTGCGCATCGCGAGCTCCAGCACCGGCCGGTAGAGCCCGGCCTCGCGGATCGCGAACTGGGTGGTGTGGACGCCGACCGCGAGCCCGCCGGCGCCGGCGTCGAGATAGTAGCGCGCGAGCGCGCGCTGGCGGCGGACGTCGAGCTTGCGGCCGGCATCGAGCGCGAGCGGATGCGCCGGGATGACGGCGCCGCGGCGCAGCGTCGCAAGCACGTGCGGCGGCCAGTCCTGCCAGCGCAATCCCATCGTTCGGACACCAGGCGGAGTTTGACAGGGTGGGGGGCCAATCCTATCGTCGGCCGCAAGCCCGCAAATAGCATCAACAGGCGTGGTGCGTCCACGACGGTGCCGCGCAGATCGGAGCCAAGCATGCAGATCATCGCGAAAGTGGCAGCCGCGGCGCTCGCCGGCGTTGCGCTCGCCGCATCTCCCGCCGCGGCGCAGAAGCTCACCTTCACGCTCAACTGGGTGGCGGGCGGCGATCACGCGCCGTACTTCTACGCGCAGAAGCAGGGCCTCTACAAACAGGCGGGCATCGATGTCGACTTCGAGACCGGCCGCGGCTCCGCCGCGTCGGCGCAGAAGGTCGGCGCCGGTCAATCGCAGCTCGGCCTCTCCGACATGGCGGGCGTGCTGTTGTTCCGCGGCAAGGGCGCCGACAATGTCGGGCTGATGAACGTCTACGCCAACTCGCCGCAGGGGCTCTATTGGCTCAAGAGTTCCGGCATCAAGGACGTCAAGGACCTCGCCGGCAAGAAGATCGGCAATCCTGCTGGCGACGGCGCCCGTACCATGTGGCCGGCGCTGGCCAAGAAGGTCGGCATCGATCCCGCTTCGGTGACCTGGGTCAATATCGATGCCAATGCCAAGCTCGGCGCGCTCAAGGCCAAGACCATCGACGCCACCACCTCGTTCTTCAACCTGCATCATGTCTTCGCGCGCGAGCTCGGCAACGACATGGGGTTCCTGGCGTGGAAGGACGCCGGCGTGAACCCCTACGGCAATTCGATCATCGCCAACGGCGCTTGGCTCAACGCCAACCGGGCCACCGCCGACAAGTTCGTGAAGATCACCCAGAAGGCCTTCGCCGACTGCACGAAGGATCCGGATCCGTGCATCAAGGCGTTGGTCGAGTCGGCCGGCGCGCTGAAATACGACAACGAGCTGCTCAACTGGCATCTCGTCACCATCCTGATGAGCGACGAGACCTCGCGCAACGTGGCGCTCGGCTGGCACGACGACAAGCGCATGGCCGACGACTACAAGCTGGTCGACGAGAATCTGAAGATCGAGAAGCCGTACGACATCAAGGCAGCCTATACCAACGAGTTTCTCGACAAGAACGTGAAGATGCCGCCGATCAATCCGCCCAAGCTGTATTGAGGGGCGTCCCGTGTAGGATGGGTTGAGCGCCAGCGAAACCCATCATCTCTCCGCGCGACCGGTGGGATGGGTTTCGCTTCGCTCAACCCATCCTACGACGGCGCCTCACCCGAACTCCGGCCCAACCACCGCGAAGGTGCGGGCGGCATCGTCGTAGCGTTGTGACCTCCCAAACAGCATGCGGGTGAGCGGGCGCACCGCCGAAAAGCCGCGCGCTTCGAGCCAACGCCGAACCTCGGCCTTGGCATCTGCGAGATCGACGAACACCGGCGCCGGGAGCGCATCGAGGGCGCGGGCCAAGAGCGCGCGCGCGACCGCGTCGTCGTCCGCGATCAGCGGCCCGGCCTGCACCGCCACCCGGCCGTCGCGGCCGAGCAGGAAGCCGGCCACGCGGCCGTTGCGCTCGGCGACGAGGTCGGCGGCGGGAAGCCGGCCGCGCAGGCGCGCCAGCACAGTGCCTCGTTCCGCGCCGAAGGCCGCGGCGTCGTAGGCGCACAGCGCCGGCCAATCGGCGTCGGCGATCGGGCGGATGGTCACTCCCACGGAAGCCGGCGGGGTTTCGCCCGCCCTTGGCCGCTCGCGCAGGACCAGCCGGTGAAAGCCCCAGGAGTCCTGGAAGCCGAGCGCACGATAGATCGCGCGGCCGTCCGGCGTGGCGTCGAGCACCGCCACCAGCCCGGCGGCGGCGAGGTCGTCCATGGCGCGGCGCATCAATCGCGTTGCCAGGCCGCGGCGGCGATAGTCGCCGGCGACCAGAACCATGCTGATCCAGGCGAAGCGGTCGCCATGCGGCAGCGTCGCGGCGGTGGCGACGATGCGGCCGGCATCGGTGTGCGCCGCATAGAGGCGGCCCAGGTCGAGGAAGATCCGCCAGTCCGCCTCGAGCTGGTTCCAGTTCGCTTCCCGTACCAGCGCGCCGGCATCCCCCAGCTCGGAGGCCGACAGCGCCGATTTGGCCTTGAGCGGCAGGTCAGAAGTTGCCATCGCGGGTATCGTAATGGGTGTCCTTGCCGAGGCTCGGCATGCCGCGGCCGACCCAGTCAGCGGTCCAGTCAACGAGCTTCGCCAGCGGCACGCTCGGCGGGCCGAACAGCCGGGTCGCCGCGGCGGTGTTGACCAGCCAGCCGTCGGCCGCCTCGACGCCGGTGAAGACCGGGGCCTTGCCCAGTCGTTCGCCGAACGCCTGCGCCAGCGCGCGGATGCGCACCGTCTCAGGCCCGCTGACGTTGAGCGGGCTCGACGGCACCGTGCAGTGGCCGAGCGCGCGCAGCACCATGGCGTTGGCGTCGCCCTGCCAGATCACGTTGACGTGGCCGGCGGTGAGATTGATCGCCTCGCCGTTGCGCACCTTGGTGGCGACGTCGTGCAGCACGCCGTAGCGCATGTCGATTGCGTAGTTGAGCCGGATGATGCGGCCGGGGGTGCCGCGCGTGCGCGAGAAATACTGGAACATGGCCTCGCGCGCGACGCAGGAATTGGCGTAGGCGCCGGGCGGCGGCGTCGCCGGCGTCACCTCGGTCGCGCCGCCGCCTTGCACGTCGACGTAGGGATACACGCAGCCGGTCGAGTAGGCGACGATGCGCGAGCCGGCGAATGCCTCGGCGACCAGCGCCGGCACGTGCGCGTTCATCGCCCAGGTCAGATCCTCGTGCCCGGACGAGCCGAACTTGCGGCCGGCCATGAACATCACGTTAGCCAGCTTCGGCAGCGCCTCGACCTGCCGGCGGTCAAGGAGATCGGCCGCGATGCATTCGATGCCCCACGCCGTGAGCTGCTCGCGCAGGCCGGGCTCGCTGAA
>JBEVIH010000033.1:0-12337 GCA_040510815.1 Xanthobacteraceae bacterium
CGTGCTCTTCACGGCGTCCGCGGTCGCAAGCGCGACGCACTACCTGCTCGGCCTGCCCTTGAGCGTCGGCTTCCTGCTCGGCGCGATCGTCGCGCCGCCCGACGTGGTGGCGCCGCTTGCGATCGCCCGCCGCCGATCAGCGGACGCAGGTGATCCAGGTCGCCGCCAGCGACTCCGGCTCCCAGTTCGTCCCGCTCGGCATCGGCAAGTCGGTGGTGGTCGATATGCCGCGCGACATCAAGGACGTGCTGGTCGCGGATCCCAAGATCGCCAACGCGGTGATCCGCTCGTCCCGGCGCGCCTACATCATCGGCGCGGCGGTCGGGCAGACCAACATCTACTTCTTCGACGCCGAGGGGCGCCAGATCACCGGCCTCGACATCGCGGTCACGCGCGATCTCAACGGCCTGCGCGCCGCGCTCAAGCAGGCGCTGCCTGGGCTTGATATCCGCGTCGAGGGCCTCGGCGAGGGCCTCGTGCTGACCGGCAATGTCGCGACTCCGATCGAAGCGCACCAGGCCTTCGATATCGCCTCGCGCCTCGTCGACGACGGCAAGAAAGTCGTCAACGGCATCACCGTGCACGGCCGCGACCAAGTCATGCTCAAGGTGACGGTCGCGGAAGTGCAGCGTGACGTCATCAAGCAGCTCGGTATCGACCTCGCCGGCAGCGTGGGTTTCGGCACCGCGGTGCTCGATTTCGTGAACATCAATCCTTTCCCGATCCAGGGCCAGGCGCTGGTCAGGGAGAACTTCATCAACGGCACTTGGAAGTCGATCAGCGGCACGCTGCGCGCGATGGAGCGCGCCGGCGTGATCCGCACGCTGGCCGAGCCGAATCTGACCGCGATTTCCGGCGAGTCCGCCACCTTCCTTGCGGGCGGCGAGTTTCCGGTCCCCGGCCCTCCCAACTGCAGCGCCACGGCTCTGGGCGCTCTCACCACCTGCCAATACTCGATCGAATGGAAGAAGTTCGGTGTCGGTCTGTCCTTCACGCCGGTCGTCCTGGCTGCTGGACGCATCAGTCTGCGGGTGCTGACCGAGGTGTCGGAGCTGTCGACGGAGAACCAGCTCACCCTGGTTGGAGCGGCCGGCAGCACCTTCACGGTCCCGTCGATCAAGACCCGGCGGGCCGAGACCACCGTCGAGATCCCTTCCGGCGGCTCGCTGGCGATGGCCGGGATGATCGCGGAGCAGACCAAGCAGCAGCTCAACGGCATTCCGGGACTGATGCAGCTGCCCGTCCTCGGCACGCTGTTCAAGAGCCGCGACTACGTCAACAGGCAGACCGAGCTCATGGTCATCGTCACGCCCTACATCGCACGCGCGGTGGCTCAGAAGGAGTTGTCACGGCCGGATGACGGATACGCGGACGCCAGCGATCCCGCTTCCATCCTGATCGGCCGATTCAATCGCATCTACGGCGGTCCCGGGAAGGCCGACCCCAAGGTCACCTACTACGGCAAGCCCGGCTTCATTCTCGATTGACGGCGCGCGAGGAACGACCATGAGCTCAACCCGCCCCCTTCCGGCCGCGAACGGTCGCCGCGTCGGCATGCTCATCGCCCGAGTGCTTGCGCTCGGCGGTGGCGCCGCCGTGCTGGCCGGCTGCTTCACCACCACCCCGGTGGCGGGCCCCGCCGCCTCCGACTATCGGCTGCGTCACCCGATTGCCGTCACCGAAGGCGTGCGCACGGTCGAGCTGTTCATCGGCAGCAACCGCGGCGGCCTCACCGCCGAGCAGCGCGCAGATGTGTTTGCGCTCGCCGGGACCTGGCGTCGCGAGGCGACCGGCGGTTTCGTGATCGAGCTGCCGACCGCCACGAAGAACGAGATCGCCGCCGCCAACGCGCTGCACGAGGCTCGCGCGATCCTGTCGGCCGCCGGCGTCCCGCCGCACGCGATAGAGGTGCGGCCGTATCGATCCGTCGATCCCCGCAAGCTCGGGACCCTCAAGCTCAACTACTCGACCATGGTTGCCGATGCCGGCCCCTGCGGCACCTGGCCCGACGATCTCGGCGTCACCTACGCTCGCCAGCACAACGACAACGTTCAGTATTTCAATTTCGGGTGCGCCACGCAGCGCAATCTCGCCGCCATGGTCGACAACAAGGCCGATCTGGTGCAGCCGCGCGGCGAGGTGCCGCCCTATACCGGCCGCCGCACCACCGTGCTCGACAAGTATCACCGCGGTGAACCCACGCAGACCGTCGACCCGGACAAGAGCAAGGGCAAGATCAGCGAAGTCGGCAACAAGCAATGACGGACATCATGCAAGCCGGGACGGTCGAGGATCAGGCGGAGCACATCGCGCCGGCGCCGCGGGTATCGGTGCAGGCCTTCTGCGAGACCGTCGAGACCGCCGCCGCCGTCCAGGCCGCCGGCGAGGACCGGCGCATGTCCAAGGCGCACCTCAAGATCCAGATGGGCGGCATGACCGCCGCAGCCGAGGCCTACAGCAACGCACCGACCCCGAACGTCATCATCCTCGAGTCGGTTGGCCGCGGCGACGACGTTCTCAGCGGCCTCGATTCGCTCGCCGAGGTGTGCGACGCGGGCACGCGGGTGGTCGTGATCGGCCGGCACAACGACGTCCTGCTCTATCGCGAGCTCACCCGCCGGGGCGTCAGCGACTACCTGATCGCGCCGGTCGGCACCCTCGACGTGGTGCGGTCGATCTGCGGCCTGTTTTCGGCGCCGGACGCCAAGCCGGTCGGGCGCGTCATTGCGGTGACCGGGGCCAAGGGCGGCGTCGGGGCCTCCACCGTCGCCCACAACGTCGCCTTCGCGGTGGCGCACGACCTCCAGCTCGATACCGTCGTCGCCGACCTCGACCTCGGCTTCGGGACCGCCGGTCTCGACTACAATCAGGACCCGACGCAGGGGATCGCCGACGCGGTGTTCTCGCCCGACCGCATCGACACCGCCTTCATCGACCGTTTGCTGTCGAAGTGCACCGACCACCTGAGCCTGCTGGCCGCGCCGGCCACGCTCGAGCGGGTCTACGATTTCGGGGAGGAGGCCTTCGACTCGATCGTCGATTCGCTGCGCGCCACGATGCCCTGCATCGTGCTCGACATTCCGCACCAATGGACCGGCTGGAGCAAGCGTACGCTGATCGCCGCCGACGACATTCTGATCGTGGCCGCGCCCGATCTCGCCAATCTCCGCAACGCCAAGAACATGCTCGACTTGTTGCGCACGGCGCGTCCCAACGACCGCCGGCCGTCCTATTGCCTCAACATGGTCGGCGTTCCCAAGCGCCCGGAGATCAAGCCCGCCGATTTCGCCAAGGCGCTCGACGATCAGCCGGTGGCGGTCATTCCGTTCGAGCCGCCGGTGTTCGGTACCGCCGCCAACAACGGCCAGATGATTGCCGAGCTGTCGTCCTCCCATCGTACCGCCGAGACATTCCGCCAGCTCGCGCAGATGCTGACCGGCCGCGCGGACACCAAGAAGTCGAAGTCGGGCCTGTTCACCCCCATCATCGACATGCTGATGAAACGCTCGGCCTGACCGAGCGCTGGAGTTGATTGCGTGTTTGGTAAGCGTAGCACTGCCACAATCGACAATCGGGGACCGGCTCCGGTCGCGCCGGCGGCGCGCCAGCAGGCCGTGCCGCCTCAGCCCATCGCACCGCCGGCGCCCGCGGCGCCGCAGGCCGCGCCACGACCGGCACCGGCCCCTGCCGTCGCGATCGACGGTGGCCGCGCGCCGATCCCCTCGGCCGGCCTCGGTGCGCCCCTGGTTTCGGCGCCGACCCCCGGCCGGCGCCAGAACATGCCGAGCGCGCCCTCGCCGCCGCTGGCGCCGACCGCGACCGACGCGCGGCATTCCGAGGCCTATTACGAGACCAAGGGCACGATCTTCGGCGCCCTGATCGAGGCGATCGACCTCGCCCAGCTCGCCAAGCTCGACGCCGACTCCGCGCGCGAGGAAATCCGCGACATCGTCAACGAGATCATCGCCATCAAGTCGATCGTGATGTCGATCTCCGAGCAGGAGGAGCTGCTCGACGACATCTGCAACGACGTGCTCGGCTATGGGCCGCTGGAGCCGCTGCTCGCGCGCGACGACATCGCCGACATCATGGTGAACGGCTCCGGCACGACCTATATCGAAGTGCAGGGCAAGATTCAGAAGACCGGAATTCGCTTCCGCGACAACCACCAGCTCCTCAACATCTGCCAGCGCATCGTCAGCCAGATCGGCCGCCGGGTCGACGAATCCTCGCCGATCTGCGACGCGCGGTTGCCCGACGGCTCGCGCGTCAACGTCATCGTGCCGCCGCTCGCCATCGACGGCCCGGCGCTCACCATCCGCAAGTTCAAGAAGGACAAGCTCACGCTCGAGCAGCTCGTCAACTTCGGGACGATCACCCCGGCCGGTGCCGAGGTCCTCAAGGTGATCGGCCGTTGCCGGGTCAACACCATCGTCTCCGGCGGCACCGGCTCGGGCAAGACCACGCTGCTCAATTGCCTCACCCGCTACATCGATGACGACGAGCGCATCATCACCTGCGAGGACGCGGCCGAATTGCAGCTGCAGCAGCCGCATACGGTCCGGCTCGAAACGCGGCCGCCGAACCTCGAGGGCGAGGGCCAGATCACGATGCGCGACCTCGTGCGCAACTGCCTGCGCATGCGGCCCGAGCGCATCATCGTCGGCGAGGTGCGCGGACCCGAGGCGTTCGACCTGCTGCAGGCGATGAATACCGGCCATGACGGCTCGATGGGCACGCTGCACGCCAACAGCCCGCGCGAGGCGCTCTCCCGCGTCGAGTCGATGATCACCATGGGCGGCTATACGCTCCCCTCGCGCACCATTCGCGAGATGCTGGTCGGATCGATCGACGTGGTGGTGCAGGCCGCGCGCCTGCGCGACGGCTCCCGCCGCATCACCCACATCACCGAGGTGGTCGGGATGGAAGGCGACGTCATCATCACCCAGGACCTCTTCGTCTACGACCTCATCGGCGAGGATGCCCACGGCAACCTCATCGGCCGGCATCGCTCGACCGGCATCGGTCGGCCCCGGTTCTGGGAGCGTGCCCGCTACTTCGGCGAGGAGCAGCGCCTTGCCGCCGCGCTCGACGCCTCCGAGGCCCCGGCCCCGGAAACCAGCCCCTGAGCTGAGGACAGCCTACGCCATGGACAGCATCGCCCTGTTCTTTCTGGCGGCGGTCGCCATCGGCGGCGTCGTGTGGGTCTTCGTCTATCCCCTCCTGTCCGGCGAACGGAAGGCGGAGAAGCGCATGGAGACCGTGGCCCGCACCGGATCGGTGGCGCCGGCGCGCTCGACGCGCAATCCCACGAAGACGCGGCGCGAGCAGGTCGAGGGAACGCTCAAGGAGCTGGAGCAGCGCAGCGTCAAGGCCAAGTCGGTGCCGCTGTCGGTGAAGATCGCGCAAGCCGGTCTGACCTGGTCGAAGCAGCGCTTCTTCATCACCGCCGGCGTGCTCGGCCTCGGTGGATTTCTGGCCGTCCTGATGGTCGACGGCGGCATGTTGGCCGCGCTCGGCATCGGATTCGCCATGGGTTGCGGCATGCCGCTATGGCTGCTCAAGTTCCTCAAGAAGCGTCGCGAGGCCAAGTTCCTGCAGGGGTTTCCCGACGCCGTCGACATCATCGTGCGCGGCATCAAGGCCGGCCTGCCGTTGCTCGAAAGCATGCGGATCATCACCAGCGACGCACCGGAGCCCCTCAAGAGCGAGTTCCGCGCCATCATCGAGACCCAGACCATCGGCATTCCGCTCGGCGAGGCCTGCGGCAAGCTCTACGAGCGCATTCCCGTGCCGGAAGCGAACTTTTTCGGCATTGTCATCGCGATCCAGCAGAAGGCCGGCGGTAACCTGTCCGAGGCGCTGGGCAACCTGTCGCGGGTGTTGCGCGACCGCAAGAAGATGAAGGCCAAGATCCAGGCCATGTCGATGGAGGCGAAGGCCTCCGCCTCGATCATCGCCGCGCTGCCGTTCGCGGTGATGATTCTCGTCTACATCACCAGCCCGGACTATATCGAGCTGTTATGGACGCATCCGATGGGGCGGATGATGCTCGTGTGCTGCGCCGCCTGGATGACGATCGGCGTCCTCGTCATGCGCAAAATGATCAACTTCGATTTCTGATGCGGGCGCCATGATCGATTTATTGATCGAAAAGCTCAGCGATACGCGCTTCCTGGCAATGGTGTTCGCCGCGGTCGGAGCGATCGCAACCGTGCTCACCCTGGCGATGCCGCTGCTCGCGCCCGACACCCTGAACAAGCGCATGAAATCGGTCGCGCTCGAGCGGGAGAAAATCCGCCAGCGCGAGCGCGAGCGGCTGGCCCGCGGTGCCGACAAGGTCACGTTGCGCCGCACGCCCAAGCAGTACATGCAGACCATCGTCGACCAGTTCAACTTGAACAAGTGGGTTGGCCAGGAGCAGGCGCGCGCGCTGCTGGTGCAGGCGGGCTATCGCGGCCAGGCGCCTTACGTCACCTATCTGTTCTTCCGCATGGTCATGCCGGTGGCCATGGCGCTCATCTCGCTGTTCTATCTTTTCGTCGTCCTCGACATCGGCCAGCCGCCGATGGTCAGGATCGGGATGTGCCTCGCCGCCACCTATTTCGGCATGTACCTCCCGAGCCTGTTCGTGAAGAACAAGATCGCACGCCGCCAGCTTTCGATCAGGCGCGCGTTTCCCGACGCGCTCGACCTGCTGCTGATCTGCGTCGAATCCGGCATGTCGATCGAAGCCGGCTTCCGCAAGGTGGCCGAGACGATCGGCTCGCAGTCGGTCCCGCTCGCCGAGGAGTTGACGCTGACGACCGCCGAGCTTTCCTACTTGCAGGATCGCCGGCAGGCCTACGAGAACCTGGCGAAGCGCACCAACCTCGACGGCGTGAAATCGGTGTGCATGGCGCTGCAACAGGCGGAGCGCTACGGCACGCCGATGGCGCAGACGCTGCGCGTGATGGCGCAGGAGAACCGCGACATGCGGATGTCGGAGGCCGAGAAGAAGGCCGCCGCCCTGCCGCCGAAGCTCACGGTGCCGATGATCCTGTTTTTCCTGCCGGTGCTGTTCGTCGTCATCCTGGGTCCGGCGGCGATCCGGGTGATCGACATGAACATGATGAAATAAGCGCGGCGGTTCGGGCGGCTCGCGATCCGACGCCGGGCAAGCGCGGCGGCCGGCGGATCGGCAGGCTAGCTGCCGTGGGCCCGCACCGGCTGCTTGCTCGGCTGGCCCTGCTGTTTCAAGCCGTTCTGCTGCGCGAGCATCTGCCGGAGATAGGTCACGTTGGCGGAGGCTTCCTCAGACGGCAGGTCAGCGCGCGCGATGGTCTCGGCTTCGGCGAAGCGTCCCTGCAGCCCGACCACGAGCGCGAGGTTCTGCCGCACGCGCGCATCGGCGCGCGCCTGCGTGGCGGCCCGCCGCAGCGTCGTCTCGGCCCGCACCAGATCCTTGGCCAGCGCGTAGGACAGCCCGAGATTGGACAGGACGGAAGGCTCGTCCGGCACGATCCGCAGGGCGGTCGCGTAGTAGCGTTGCGCTTCGTCGTGCCGGCCGACCTGGTCGAGCACGGCGCCCTGCACCGACAGGATGCGCCAGTCGGGCTGGTCGGGCGCATGGGCGCGATTGAGCACCTCGAGCGCCTGCTTGTAGTTGCCGGTATCGGCCAGCGCGCGCCCATAGGCGCCGGCGATGCCGGTGTGCTTCGGATTCTGGATCGACGACTGTTCGAGCACGGCAGCGGCTTGCGCGCGCTGGCCCATTCCGCGCAACGCCTGCGCAAAGTTGATCGCCGCCTCGGGGTCGGACGGATTGGCGCGGTAGCGATCGCCCCAGGCCTCGGCCGAGCGCCGCCAATCGGCGTCGCTGCGCGGCGGCGAAGCGATGCCGAGCGTTCCGGTGGTCTCCAGCGGTTGGGTGGTCTTGCAGCCGGCGACCGAAAACGCGAGCACGGCCGCGAGTGCGACCGACGCCAGCAGGCGAACGGAATGTTTGGAACCAAGACAAATCATCACGGCCTCGTCGGCCCCCACGAGGCAGGGCAATAAAGCGTTAACCTTAACAGCCGGTTAATCGGGGAACTGCAAGGTGAGAGATCGTGGAACCTTAAGATGTGCTAACGGCTCCTGCCCTCGCCTTCACCGCCGCGAGACGGCGTGCTAGCAGGGCGCGTTCCATGGGCGGTTCCCCGATGCATCCGGTCTTTCTTGCGCGCGGCCAGGCCGACGCGACGGTTTCAATAACCTTCGTTAACGCTTCGGTCTGGGCGGTGATGCGCGAGCGCCTCGATTCGACCGAGAGGGCCTTCGCCGAGGCTGCCGGCTTCGAGCCGAAGGCCGGCCGTCATGTCCTGTTGCCGGCCGCGGACGGCGGGCTGGGCAAGGTCTTGTTCGCGCTCGAGAGCGTCGACGACCCGCACAAGGACTTGTTCCGGCCGGGCGCGCTGGCGGGGCTCTTGCCCGCCGGCGCCTACCGGTTCGCCAATGCGCCGCACGATGCGCGGCTCGCGGCGCTCGCCATCGCGCTCGGCTGCTACCGCTTCACGCGCTACCGCAAGCAGGAGCACAAGGAGATCCGCCTCGAGCTGCCCGAGGGGATCGACGGTGATGAACTCACCCGGATCGTCGAGGGGGTCTCGCTCGCGCGCGATCTCATCAACACGCCGGCAAACGATATGGGACCCGCCGAGCTCGAGCAGGCGGCGCGCACGCTGGCGGCCCGCCACGGCGCCCAGGCCCAGACCGTCGTCGGCGACGACCTCCTCGAGAACAACTTTCCGCTCATCCATGCGGTCGGTCGCGCCGCCGCCCGTCCGCCGCGCCTGATCGACCTCACCTGGGGCGATCCCGGCCACCCCAAGGTGACGCTGATCGGCAAGGGCGTGTGCTTCGACACCGGTGGCCTCGACATCAAGACCGAAACCGGCATGCTCAACATGAAGAAGGACATGGGTGGGGCCGCGTCGATGCTGGCGCTCGCCCACATGCTGATGGACCGTGGCGCGAAGCTGCGCCTGCGCGTTCTGATCCCGGCGGTCGAGAACGCGATTTCCGGCTCCGCCTTCCGCCCGCGCGACATCTACCGCTCGCGCAAGGGCCTCACCGTCGAGATCGGCAACACCGATGCCGAGGGTCGCCTGATCCTCGCCGACGCGATCGCGCTCGCCGACGAGGAACAGCCGGAGCTGATCGCCGACATGGCGACGCTGACCGGCGCCGCGCGCGTCGCGCTCGGGACCGAGGTGCCGCCGTTCTACACCGACGACGACGAGCTTGCGCTCGGGGTCGCGCGCTTCGCGGCGAGCGAGAGCGATCCGGTTTGGCGGCTGCCGCTCTGGCGGCCCTACGATCAGCTGCTCGATTCCAAGGTCGCCGACCTCAACAACGTCTCGTCGAGCAATTTCGGCGGCTCGATCACGGCCGCGCTGTTCCTGCGCCGGTTCGTCTCCTCCGCCAAGGCATGGCTGCACTTCGACATCTTTGCCTGGAACCAGACCGCCAGGCCGGGACGGCCGGAGGGCGCCGAATGCCAGGTGGTGCGGGCGCTCTACGCGCTGCTCAGCGCCCGCTACGGCTGAGCCAGGGTCGTGGACGCGCTCGATCCGCGCCTGACGCCGGCCCGCGCCGACATCGCCGCCAAGCATCTCGAAGGCAAGGTCGAGGCCGCGCGCTTCGTCGAAGGCGAGCTGCGCGAGGTCGCCGAGCCGCAGGCGCCGCTGCGCCGCGCGCCCTCGCCCGAAGCGCCGCTCGACACCGAGGCGCTCAAGGGCGAGCGTGTCACCGTCTACGAGACCACCGACGAAGGCTGGGCCTGGGGCCAGCTCGAGAGCGACGGCTATGTGGGCTGGCTGCCGGCGGGCGCGCTCCGCTCGCCCGGTCCCGCACCCACCCACCGGGTCGTGGCGCTGCGCACCCTGGCGTTCCCCGGCCCTTCGATCAAGCTGCCGCCGCTCGAAGCGCTCCCGCTCGGCTGCCGGCTCGCGGTCGCCCGCATCGAAACAACGTTCGCGCTGACCGCATCCGGCGGCTTCATCCCCGCCCGGCACATTGCGCCGCTCGATGCGAGCGAGAGCGATTTCGTCGCGGTCGCCGAACGCTTCGTGGGCGCCCCCTATTTGTGGGGCGGCAAGACCAGCCTCGGCCTCGACTGCTCGGGCCTGGTGCAGGTGGCGCTCGCCACCTGCGGCATCCGCTGCCCGCGCGACAGCGACATGCAGGAAAAAGCGCTGGGTCAGCCCGTCGCGGCCGCCGACCTCTCCGACCTGCGCCGCGGCGATCTGCTGTTCTGGAAAGGCCATGTCGCCATCGTGCGCGACCGGGCGACGCTCCTGCACGCCAACGCCTTCCACATGGCGGTCGCGGCCGAGCCGATCAACGAAGCGATCGCCCGCATTCGCGCCGCCGGCAGCGAGCCCACCAGCGTGCGGCGGCTATAGCGCGTTTTCCGATTGATTTGCGGAACCTACGCCAGGTTTCAGTAGCCGGCCGCCCGATCGACCACGTGCTCGAGCGGCAGCCCAGCCTCGAAGCGCTCGATCTGGCGCAGGATATTGGCGGCGAGCGCGCGCGGATCGGCCATCGCCGCGTTGTGCGGCGTGATCGTCACCTTGGGGTGGCTCCAGAGCGGGCTCGTCGCCGGCAAAGGCTCGCTCGCGAACACGTCGAGGGTCGCGCCGGCCAGCGTTCCCTCCTCCAGCGCCGCCACGATGTCGGCATCGACCTGCAGCGCCCCGCGCCCGGCATTGATCAGATAGGCGCCGTCGGCGGCGCCGTCGCGCTTGAGCTTGCGGAAGAGATCGAGCTTCAGGATGCCCGCGGTCGCGTTGGTCGCCGGCAGCAGGCAGACCAGGATCTCGGTGCGGCGCAGAAAGGCGTCGAGCCCGTCGGCGCCGTGGAAGGTCTCGACGCCCGCCAGCGCCTTCGGTGTCCGGCTCCAGCCGGCGACGCGAAATCCGAGCCGATGGAGGAGCGCGGCCGCATCGCGGCCGAGCTCGCCGAGGCCCATCACTCCGACCGCCACCTCGCTGGCCGGCGGCTGGTCGTGCTCGTGCCAGCGCCGCTCGCGCTGCTGCGCGTCATAGCGGCGCTGGCGGCGATGATGCATCAGCACGTGGAGCGCGACGTATTCGCTCATCCGCATCGTGAGGTCGGGATCGACGATGCGCACGAGCGGGACCTGCGGCAGCTGCCGATCGCCCATCAGATGATCGACGCCGGCGCCGAGCGAGAAGATCGCTTCGAGATGCGGAAAGCCCGCGAGCAGTCCGGGCGGCGGGTGCCAGGCACAGGCATAGGCCACGTCCGCAGGATTGCCGACGCGCTGCGGCCACACCCGGACGTCGCGCTGTGGCGCGAGCGTCCGGAAACGTTCCTGCCATGCTTTCGGATCGATGCCGGTGACCGCGATCAGGATCGCGCCCATCAGCGCTTGGCCGAGCCGGCGCTCGCCAACGCGGCGCCTACTGCGCGACGACGCCCTCGGGCGCCGTCTCCAGGTTGAACGCGGCGGCGAACAGCGCGCGCGTATAGTTGCTCTTGGGATTGGCGAACACCTCGGCCGCGGGCCCCTCCTCCACCACCTTGCCGTGGCGCATGACCACCAGCCGGCAGGACAGCGCCGCCACCACCCGCAGGTCGTGGGAGATGAACGTATAGGTGAGATTGTGCCGTCTCTGCAGGTCGCGCAGCAACTCGACGATCTGCGCCTGGATCAGCATGTCGAGCGCGCTGGTCGGCTCGTCGAGCACGACGAAGGTCGGCTCCAGCACGACGGCGCGGGCGACCGCGATGCGCTGGCGCTGGCCGCCGGAGAATTCGTGCGGATAGCGAAAGC
Source organism: Xanthobacteraceae bacterium (assembly GCA_040510815.1). Lineage (GTDB taxonomy): Bacteria > Pseudomonadota > Alphaproteobacteria > Rhizobiales > Xanthobacteraceae > VAZQ01. The sequence continues at coordinate 11,825 of JBEVIH010000033.1, forward strand.
GCGTCTCGGGGTCGAGGCCCACGTCTTCCAACGCGCGCACCACGCGCTGCTCGCGCCGCTCGCGCGAGAGCTTGGGATGATGCACCCAGAGCCCCTCCTCGATGATGTCGGAAACCGACATGCGCGGCGACAGCGAGCCGTAGGGGTCCTGGAACACGATCTGCATGTGGTGGCGGAACGGCCGCATCTTGCGAAAGGTGAGCCCGGTGATCGTGCTGCCGAGAAAGACGATCGGCCCCTGCGACGAGACCAGGCGCAGGATGGCGAGGCCCAGCGTGGTCTTGCCCGAGCCGGATTCGCCCACCACGCCGAGCGTCTCGCCCTGGCGCACGGCAATGCTCACGCCGTCGACCGCCTTGATGTGGCCGGCGACCCGGCGCATCACCCCGCGCTTGATCGGGAACCAGACCTTGAGGTCCGTGGTCTCGACCACGACTGGCGCGGCGGCATTGATCGGCGCGGGATCGGGCTTGGGCTCGGCGGCCAAGAGCGCGCGCGTATAGGCGTGCTGCG
>JBEVIH010000034.1:0-9259 GCA_040510815.1 Xanthobacteraceae bacterium
GGTGCCGGCGAGAAAGGCGTCAACATCGGCGGCACGCGCGGCGCCGGTCAGCAACAGAACGCCGCCCGCCAGCAGTCCCGTGACCCAGCCGCGCGTGGGCATGATCCCAACCTCGCCGTCAGGATCGCAGCATAGTCCCGAGCAGCGCCGTCAATCCATATCAAACGTGCGAGCGGCGGCGCGGATTCGAGCCTGCGCCGGCACCGCGGCGTGAAAGTCCTCGACCGCGGCGATGAATGCACTATTCTGTATTCCTCTATCCGACAGGCCGGACCCAACCGGCCGCGGCCATCTCACGCCACATCAGGGAGCGACCCCATGAGACTCATCGCATCGGCCGCGAGCATTCTGCTACTGCTCGGCACTGCCGCTTCGGCGCAGACGCTCGACGATCTCAAGAACGACGGCAAGAACACCGACAACATTCTCACCTACGGCATGGGCTATCACCAGCAGCGCCATAGCCCGCTCAAGCAGGTCAACAAGCAGACCGTGAAGCGCTTGGTGCCGGTCTGGAACCTGAGCCTCGACAACAATTGGGGCGAGCAGGCGCAGCCGATCATCTACAACGGCGTGATGTACGTCACAAATGCGCGCCACACCGTTGCGATCGACGTGGGCAGCGGCAAGCAGATCTGGCGGCACACGCTCGACTGGCCGGCGGAGACCCCGCGCGTCGTGTGCTGCGGCGTCTCCAACAAGGGCGCGGCGATCTACAACGGCAGGATCTACCGCACCACGCTCGACGCCCACCTGCTGGCGCTCGACGCCAAGACCGGCAAGGAGATCTGGAAGGCGAAGGTCGCGGAGTGGAAGGACGGCTTCTCGCTCACGCTCGCGCCGCTGGTCGCCAACGGCGTGATCGTGATCGGCAATTCCGGAGCCGAGTTCGGCGTGCGCGGCTGGATCGACGGCTGGGATCCGGAGACCGGCAAGCAGCTCTGGCGCCGCTACACCATTCCGGCACGCGGCGAGAAGGGCAACGAGACCTGGCCGCAGAACAACAACGCCTGGGAGCTCGGCGGCGGCTCGGCCTGGATCACCGGGTCGTACGATCCCGAGCTCGACCTGATGTACTGGGGCACCGGCAATCCGGCGCCGTGGGCGTCGCAGACCCGTGCGGGCGACAACCTCTACACCTCGTCGGTGCTGGCGATCAGGCCGAAGACCGGCGAGATCGCCTGGTACTACCAGTTCACCCCCAACGACCCCTACGACTATGACGCCTGCTGGGAGCTGATCAACGCCACCCTCAATGTCGGCGGGCAGCCGCGCAAAGTGATCATGCAGCTCAACCGCAACGGCTTCATGTACGTGATCGACCGAACCAACGGGAAGCTGATCTCGGCCAAGCCGTTCGAGAAGGTCAACTGGGCGACCCACGTCGACCTGAATACCGGCCGCCCGGTCGAAACCGACCTCGGCAAGAAAGTCCGCGCCGGCGAGGCGATCGAGCATTGGCCCTCGGCGCGCGGGGCGAAGAACTGGCCGCACGCCGCCTTCAATCCTGACACCGGCCTGCTCTACGCCAACACCATGCACGTCGGCATGATGTACAAGCACCTCGAGATCAAGCCGCACGTGGTCGGCCAGCGCTACATGTACATGGAAAATCTCAACATGCCGCGCCCGCACGGCCAGCCCGTCGGCCATATCGAAGCCATCAACCCGCTCACCGGCGACAAGAAATGGCGCACGCCGTTGCACGATTACCAGATCTGGTCGGCGATGCTCTCGACCGGCGGCGGATTGCTGTTCACCGGCAAGGAGACCGGCGAGTTCATCGCGGTGGACGCCGACACCGGCAAGATCGTGTGGGAGTTCCAGACCGGCTCCGGCATCAACGCCATGCCGGTCACCTACACGCACCAGGGCGTGCAATACGTCACGGTGCTGTCCGGCATCGGCGGGCTGTACTGGAACATCTGGCGCGAGCAGCTCAAGGACAAGGTGGCGCCCGGCGGCTCGGTGTGGACCTTCGCGCTGCTGCCGGAGTGATCCGGAGCATTCAATCGTTCTGCAAGCACGTCATGGTCGGGCTGGTCCCGGCCATGACACGTTTTGGGCTGGCCGGTCATGAGCGAACGTCAATGAACAAGGCTGCGGCATCGATTGCCCTCGCGCTCCTGCTGGTGCGCAGCCCGGCTGCGAGTGCGCAGGACGCGCAGAAATTCACTCCCGAGCAGGTCCGCGCCGGCGCCGAGATCTACGCGGTCAACTGCTCGCCCTGCCACGGCGCGCGCATGCGCGATCCCGGCAGCGCGTTCAACCTGCGGAACTTCCCGCACGACCAGCGCGATCGGTTCATGACCTCGATCGTGCGCGGCAAGAACCAGATGCCGCCGTGGGGCGATTTCTTCAAGGCCGATCAGCTCGACGCGCTGTGGGCCTACGTGGTGGGGGGCGAGCGGTGATGCGGGCCCCGGACCAGAGCATGATCCGAAAAGTGGTTACCGGTTTTCGGAAAAGATCATGCTCCACCAAGAAGCTAGAGCGGGATGACGATTCGAAGAAAAGTCATCCCGGTCTAGGGGTGTGGACTCGTTGACGCGCAGCCACAGCCGTATTGACGCGAGCTGGATGAAGGCGCGGACCAATTGCGCCTCACATTGAGTTTGTCGGTCCCCAAGCGGGCATAGCCGTTGGTATCTGAATACTGTAGGGTCTATGCGTGGGTAAGCGACTTGCTTGCCTGAGAGCTGTCCCAAGGGCGGACGACACACCGAGGTCTCCGCTTCTGTCAATTGGCAGCCCTGAATCGTGAGTGGAGGACTCATGAGGAGGCGCGAATTCATCGCTGCGCTTGGCGGTGCGGCGGCGACGGCAACTTGGCCGCTTGCCGGGAACGCGCAACAGCTGAGTAAGCTGCGGCGCATCGGCATGCTGATGGGCTACGCCGAGGGCGACCGCGAAGGACAGGCCTTCGTCGCAACGTTTCGGGAGGCACTCGCGAGGTTCGAGTGGGCGGAGGGCCGCACTGTCCAGATCGACATTCGCTGGGCGACAGCCGGCGACGCCGAGGCAAGACAGCGATTCGCGAAGGAGCTCGTCGCACTGCAGCCCGACTTGATTCTGGCGCATGGCACGCCCACCACGGCGGCTTTGCGGCAACAAACGCGCACCATCCCGATCATTTTTCTGAACGTTTCCGATCCCATCGGGAGCGGCTTCGTGGCCAGCTTTGCGAAGCCGGGCGGCAACGCCACCGGGTTCATCACCATGGAACCGACGATGGCGGAAAAGTGGCTGGAGCTGCTCAGGGCTATTGCGCCGCGCGTCTCTCAATGCGCCTTGCTGTTCAACCCGGCAACCGCGCCATATGCCGAATATTTCGTGTCTCCGTTCAAGAGCGCCGGTCTGTCCTTGGCGATGAGGACGATCATTGCGAGCGTTCGTGACGCCGCCGAGCTCGAAACCGCGATTGTCACCCAGGCGCGCGAGCCGGACGGCGGCCTCGTCGTCATGCCGGATACTTTCATGACGGTCCATCGCGCAAAGATCACGGCCCTGGCTGCCCAATACGGTCTCCCCGCCGTCTATCCATTCCGTTTCTTCGCCGCAAACGGCGGACTGTTGTCGTACGGGAATGATACCTCCGACAATTTTCGGCGCGCGGCAACCTACGCCCATCGCATCCTTCAGGGCGTGAAACCGGGCGAGCTGCCCGTCCAGGCGCCGACCAAGTTCGAGCTGGTCATCAATCTCAAGACCGCCAAGGCGCTTGGATTGACCGTGCCGGACACGCTGCTGGTCCGCGCAGATGAGCTGATCGAATAACGGACGCTGTTGCTGCGGCGAAGAAATTGGCGCCGATTGACGGGAAAGCGCGCCGGCTCCGGCGGCTCGGTCGTCGGCGATCAAAACTTCGCGCGCACCCCCGCATAGGCGGCGCGCGGGGCGCCGGGCCCCAGCGTCCGCGGGTCCTTGAGGTTGAGGAACGGCACCTCGTCGGTCTCGAAGAAGGTGCCGAACGTGTAGTAGCGGCGGTCGAACAGGTTCTGCACCAGGCCGAACACCTCGATCTCCTTCGTGACCTTGTAGCTGGTGTGGAGATTGACCAGCCAGTAGCCCGGCAGCATCGGATTGAGGTTGGATTCGTCTCCGCGCAGGTATTGGCCGCTCACCGCGATCAAGTCGGCGCCCACCTTCCAGTTGTCGAGCACCGCGTAGTCGAAGCCGGCCTTGACCCGATGGGCCGGGATCGACGGCATGACGTTGCCGGGCGTGACCGTGATGAGGCCGTCGACCGCGAAGGGATTGCCGGGAGACAAGAGCGTGAACGTGTCGAGGAAGGTGGCGTCGATATAGTTGTAGCTGGCATAGGCGTTCCAACGGTCGGAGCGGTAGTTGGCCGACGCCTCGACGCCCCAGCGCAAGGTGCCGCCCGCATTCTGGAAGAAGCCGCGCCCGGTGATCGGGCTGGCGACATGAATAATCTCGTCCTCCGTGGTGGTGTGGAAGAAGCCCAAGTTCCAGGCCAAACGGCCGAGCTTGGGACCACGGTCGATGGTGCCGCGCAGGCCGGCCTCATAGGTGCGGGCGACCACCTGCTTCAAGGGCGGATCGGAGACCAGGAAATTGTCGAGCAGGCAGGGCCGCGCCGGATCGGCGCAGGCGAGCTCGGCCGGGGTCGGCACTCGATTGGCCTCGGAATAGCCCGCATAGGCCCCGACCTCGGGCGTGATCTTGTAGGTCGCGCCGACGACCGGGTTGAAGCGGGTGAACTGGTGCGCGCCGTTGAGCGCGGCGCCGAGCTGGTCGGCCAGATTGATCTGCGCCAGGTTGAAGCGGCCGCCGGCGGTGATCGACAGCCGCGGCGTCACGTCGATCGTATCGGTCAGGTAGAGCCCGTAATAGGTATTGCCGGTATTGACGTTGGCCGGGGCGACCGAGCCGTCGGGCTGGTTGACGATGACGCCGGTGCCGGTCACGAACAGGTCGGGACCGATGATGCCGAGCTCGCTCGAAGCCTTGAAGTTGACGCGGCCGCGATCGACGCTGGCGCCGACCACCAGGTTGTTGGTGCGGCCGAACAGCTCCGCCGTGCTGGTCGCCTGCACCGAGCTGCCGTAGCCGTTGGCGTTGGTCGCGGTGCGATCGATCGAGCCCGGCGTCCCGCCGTTGAGAACGGTCGCGGGCACCTGCAGGCCATTGAGGCCGAACAGCGGATTGTCGGCCTCCTCGAAGCACAGGAAGCCCGGGAACAGGGCGGGATCGCACGGCACGACGTCGCGGGTGTTGCCGTCGACGTGCTTCTGCCAGAAGCCGCGGTAGTAGAGATTGCTCTTGAGCGAGAGCGTGTCGGTGAGCTGGATGCTGCCGGTCGCGTTGAGGAACGCAAGCTGGTTCTTGTAGGTCTGCGGGGTGGTGTAGACCGCGCTCCAGCGTTGATTGAGCAGCTCGATCGGGGTGGCGGCCGCGGCTCCGAAGGAGTTGGACGCGCCCGTGAAGTTGACGTGGAATTCGCTGCGGTCGCCGAGGACGCCGACGTCGGCGTAGACGCGCCGCAGCTCGGACGCCGAGCGGTCGCGCCAGCCGTCATCGTTGAGCGCATCGGCGAAGACGTAGAACGCGACATTGCCTTGCCGCATGCCGACCTGGGCCTGGGCGGCGCGCCGCCAGAACGAGCCGCCGCGCAGCTCGGCCTCGCGGCCCTGATAGTTGAAGCCGTTCTTCATCTCGATCGAGATGGCGCCGCCGAGCGCATTGAGCCCGAACACCGGATTGCTGGGGTGGACGTCGAGCCGCTTGATCGCCCCGTCCGGGATGAAGTCCCAGTTGACCGTATCGCCGAACGCCTCGTTGATGCGCACGCCGTTCTGATAGACCGCGAGACCCTGCGGCACGCCGACGACCGGCGACGCCACGAAGCCGCGGTATTGCACGTCGGGCTGAAACGGGTTCCCCGAGCTGTCGTTGACGTAGACGCTCGGCACCCGCTGCAGCAGTGCATCGGTGAGGCTCGACGATTTGGAATGGTCGAAGTCCTCGGCCGTCAAGGTGACGGTATTCGACGGCACCTTGAAGCGATCGATCAGGCCGGGATCGACGGCGACCGGCGCGGTGACCACCGCGGCGGGGGCGGCGGGGGTTCCCGCCGGCGCGGGGGCTGCGCGCTGGGTGCCGGTGCTGGTGCGGCGCGTCGAGCTGACCGAGGACAGCGGCGCCGTGCCGATGACGCGGACCTCCGGGAGCTCCTCCTGGGCGAGGACCGGCGCCGGCAGCGCGAGCGCCCCAAGCGCGGCCGCCTGCACGATCCGGCGCGCGGCGGATCGCAACGCCGGCACACCACGCCCCCACTCCCCCCGTACCGCCCGACCCATCGCACTCGACCGACGCCAACGAGCTTCCCCGACCGCATCCTGCGTCATCGCCCGTCCGGGGTCTCGGTCGGTTCTTGCAATTCAGATCGGGAACATTTGGCAATGTGGCTTTGGGGACACACCGGCAATGGTGTCAAGCTGCCGCGCTCGGCCTAGTTCGCGGCTGGAACGAGCTGGACGGCGACGCGGATCAGCTCGGGGAGATTCCTGGCGTCGAGCTTCTGCTTGAGCTGCGAGCACACGTTGACCACGGTCTTGTAGCTGACGTTGAGCTCCTCGGCGATCCGACCATAGGGCTTGCCTTCCGCCAGCAGCGACAGCGTCTGCAATTCGCGCGGGGTGAGCTCGGCGAGCGGGTCGGCCCGCACGCCGGTGCGCACCAGCGCCACCTCCATGGCCAGATCGCTGCTCAGATAGGGCGTGCCGGCGCGCACCTTCTCGAACGCCTTGAGCAGCTCGGCCGAGGAGGTGTCCTTGAGCACATAGCCGGTGGCGCCGGCCTCGAGGGCGCGCGCGACGATGGTGGGGTCGCTATGCATGCTGAACACCAGGATGCGGGTGCGCGGCTCGTGCGCCCGGATGCGGCGGATCAGCGCCAGCCCGCCGAGCCCGTCGCCCTGCATGCCGAGATCGACGATCACCACCGCGGGGTGATGGCGGCGATAGAGGCGATAGCCGGACTTGAGGTCGCGCGCCTCGAGCACGCGCTCGACGCCGGCGTCCTCGAGCACGCGCCGGCAGCCCTGCAGCACGATCGGATGGTCGTCGATGATCAATACGCCGGTCATGACGCGCTGCCGATGCGGCTCCCGACCTCCGCTCCGTCTGGCCGCCCCGGCACCGGAATCACGATGCGCACGCAGGTGCCGCGGCCGCCCGCGCCTTCGACCTTATAGCTGCCGCCCAATCCTTGCACGCGTTCCTGCATGCCGCGCAGGCCGTAGCCCATCGGCGTGGTGGGATCGATCCCGCGCCCATCGTCGCGGACGGTGAGCTTGAGCGCACGGTCCTTGTCCGACGGCCCCTCGGCCGCCTCGCCGACCTCGATGCCGACATGCCCGGGTTGCGCGTGGCGGATGGCGTTGGTCAGGCTCTCCTGGACGCAGCGGTAGATGGTCAGGTCGATCGAGTCGCCGTAGCTGCGCATGAGCTTCTCGGCCGAGAGCGAGAACGCGATCTGCGGGTTCTGGCGGGCCCGCTCGCGCACCAGCTCCGACACGAGATCTCGCAGCGGCACGTGGCCGAGCGCCATCGGCCGCAGCCTGTTCAACAGGCTGCGATTGATGGTCTGCAGATGCTCGATGATCGCCAGTATGTCGCCGACGCGCGCCTGTACGCTGCGTCGCGTTTCCTCCGGCAGCGCGCCGACCGCGGTCCCGATCGACCCGGCATTGGCCTTGAGGCCGAACAGGCTCGGGCCGACCTCGTCGTGCAGCTCCATGGCGGTACGGCGGCGCTCGTCGTCCTGCGCGGTGATCAGCCGCTCGTTCAATCGCAGGTTCTCGGTGCGGGCGGCGTCGAGCGCCTCCGCCAGCGCATTGAAGCGCTCGGTGATGGTGGCGAGCTCCTGCGCCGGAGGCCGCGCCAACCGCACCCGATAATTGCGCTGCTCGAGATCGGCGAGGCCCCGGCCGACGCCGGTGAGCGGATCGAGCACCCGTCCGAACAAGAAATACAGCAGGACGATGACGGCGACGTTCACGATCAGCGCCACCGCGCCGAGCGCAACGGTGTTGTCCCATACCTCCGCGATCTCGTCGTGCGGCTCAGCCACGATCTCCACCGCGCCGATCCGCTGGCCGTTGACGATCACCGGGATATTGCGGCTCCCGACCCGCGGAGCGATGAGCGCCGCAAACCATGCGGGCGCGCGCTCATCGCGCGCGGTGTCGGATCCGGCGACCGGACGACGCAGCACGAGCGGCGCCCCGGTCGCGTCCTTCACCACGATCCGCACATGGCGCACCAGCCGCAATTGCGAGCTGAGGTCGGTCAGGAATTTTTCCGCCGGGACCTCCTGCTGGATGAGGCCGACCGCCTCGCCCACGAGCAGCTGTGCCAGCTCCATCGACGCGGCGATCTCGACCCGCGTCGACGTGCGGGCCTGGAGGATCGTCACGGCGCCCGCCACCAGCCCGGCAACCACATCGATCAGGACGAAAACGATGAGAAGTTGCGCCCGCACCGAGCGCCCATGCCACAGCGCGTGCGACAACCGGCGCGCCGGCGGCCACGGCAGCGTGAGCGGGCTTCGGCTTTCGGTCTGGGCGCTGATGAACATTCCTCCCGGTTGTAGCGGGCATGCATGATAGCCCCTGGGACGGAGCCGCGAGCAATGGTAGATTAGCGCTAAGCCCGGCGCCACAACGGGCGCATCCGCCGAGCGCCTCACGCCGGAAGATCAAGAGCCGACGCAGGATAACTGACGCGGCCAACGGGAGGCACCCATGGTTGGAAGAGCCGCGCGCGCAGGCTTTGGCCTCGACCGCGTCGTCTGCATCGATTCCCTCCATCGCTACAACCGCAGCATCGATCTGCTGTGACTCGCCGGGGCGACATCCGGAGAGCACCCATCAACGGACCTTGAGAGGCAGGAGGAAACGCAATGAACAACAGGCACCTTCGTTCGATCCGCAACGCCGCGCTCGCCAGCGCCGCCGTCATCGCCGCATCGCCCGCGCTCGCGGCCGACGTCACGTCGGAACGGCTGATCAATGCCGACAAGGAGCCGCACAACTGGCTGATGAACCACCGCACCTACGACGCGCAGCGTTATTCGCCGCTCGCCACGATCAACAAGGACAACGTGAAAGGCCTCAAGCTCGCCTATGCGGTCGCCATCGGCGGCACTTCCGCCAACGAGAACCTGCAGGCTACGCCGCTCGCCGAGGACGGCTTCCTCTACGTGGTCGACCAGTGGGGCGTGGTCTACAAGA
>JBEVIH010000035.1:0-5384 GCA_040510815.1 Xanthobacteraceae bacterium
GTTGCGCAATGTCATCGGCGCGGGATTTGCATGGGCCAATGAAATCTCGGAATACTCGCTCTATCTCATGACACTCCTCACCGCGCCGTGGCTGCTGCGGCGCGGCCAGCACGTGCGGCTCGACATCATCCTGACGCTGGTTCCCGCGCGCGCTGCCTGGCTGATGGAGGCCTTGGGCGATGTGCTCGGCTTTGCCGTGTGCCTCACGCTCATCCGCTACGGGCTCGTCATGACCTTGGACAGCGCGCGCCTCGGCGCCATCACCATCAAGAACCTGGTTTTCCCGGAATGGTGGCTGCTGGCGCCGCTGCCGGCCGTTTTCTTGCTGCTCGCCATCGAGTTCATGTTTCGCTTCCATCGCCTGGCGACGGGCGAACGCGCGCGCCGCGTCGAGGCGACATCGGTGGCTTGATGGGCTGGGTGGAAGGCAGCGTACTTCTGTTTGGAGGCCTCGTTGCCGCCATGGGCCTCGGGCTCCCGGTGGCGTTTGCTTTTCTCCTGCTCAACGTCATCGGAGCGCTGCTGTTTCTCGGCGGCGAGCCGGGCCTGGTCCAGCTCGCCCGCAATGCGGTGGCGTCGGTCACCAGTTTCTCGCTCACGCCCATTCCGTTCTTCGTGCTGATGGGCGAAGTGCTGTTCCACACCGGCGTGGCGCTCAAGGCGATCGACGCCTTTGCGCTGCTCATCCGCCGCGTCCCCGGGCGGCTCGCGGTCATCGCCATCGTCGCCGGCACCGTGTTCTCCGCAATCTCCGGCTCGACCATCGCCACAACCGCGCTGCTCGGCAGCCTGATGCTGCCGACCATGCTGGCGCGCGGCTACGACCCGCGCATGGCGATGGGTCCGATCATGGGCATCGGCGGCGTCGACATGCTGATCCCGCCGTCGGCGCTCACCGTCCTGCTCGGCAGTCTCGCCGGCATCTCGATCGCCGGGCTGCTTATTGGCGGTATCGTGCCGGGTCTCATCCTGAGCGTGATGTATGTCGCCTACATCATCACGCGCGCGACCATGAATCCGGCGCTGGCACCGGACGTGCAGGTGGAGGAGGAAGGGCCGCAGGGTGCCGCGCGCTGGCTGCCGTTCGTCACCCACGTCGTGCCGCTCGTCCTCATCTTCGGCCTGGTGATCGGCGCGATGACCGGCGGCTTCGCGACCCCGACCGAGGCCGCCGCCATCGGCGCGGCCGGGACCATCGTGGCCGCCGCGCTCTACCGCAGCCTGACCGTCGCCAACCTGATGAAGGCGCTCACGGGCACGGTCGCGGTGACCGGTACCATCCTGTTCATCATCGTCGGCGCCACCACCTTCTCGCAGGTGCTGAGCTTCTCCGGCGTGGTCAACGGGCTGGTGGGACTGGTGACCGGGCTTGGGCTGTCGGTCACCGCGCTTGTGATCGCGATGCTGGTGATCCTGCTGTTCCTCGGCTGCTTCGTCGACCAGGTCAGCATGATGCTGATCACGCTGCCGTTCTTCATTCCGCTGGTGCAGCGTTACGACGTCGACCTGATCTGGTTCGGTGTGCTGTTCCTGATCTGCATGCAGCTCGGCCTGCTCACGCCACCCTTCGGCCTGCTGCTGTTCACGATGAAAGGGGTTGCGCCGCCCTCGATCACCATGCAGCAGATCTACATGGCGTCGATGCCCTACATCGCCATGAGCCTTCTGATCCTCATCCTGATCTTCCTGTTTCCGGCAATCGCGACCTGGCTTCCTGCTTTGCTGAGCCGGTGATGCCCCGTTGCTGCCGTTCGCGGTCGAGGACTATCGCAGCGGGTCGCCGGATTTGACGGCAAGCAAACCGAATGGCTGCGCCGCGCGACCTTCAGATGATCGGCAATATCGGTGTCGCGCGGTTGCGGCAGCGGGCCCCCCCGGCTACGCCGCGGGCAGTTCGGCCACCTTCGGCTTGCTCATCCGCACCGCAAGCACCCAGGACACCCAGAGAAAAAGGAAATAGAGCGCCAGGAACACGACAAGGCTCGCATGCGATCCCCACTCGTACTCGACGAAGCGTCCGAGAAAATAGGCGACGAAATCGCCGGCAACCATGAATACCAGGTAATAGATGAGGAGCGTCACGATTGCCTCCGCAAACGGCTGATCTCATGATCAACGCCGCCGAAGCGTACGCCCTTTGACGTCGCCGGTCTGCACAAGATTGCTCACCCGCAGCGGCGCCTCGAAATCGACGCGCAAATCGACTCCGCCCGGCAAAAAATCCCGTGAATAGCCATTTGGCGGCTCTTTGAGCTCGATCGGCAGGGGCGGCAGCTGATCGCGCCGGGCTTGCGCCGGTGGAGGACCAGCAATTCCGGATGAGTCGCGCTTTCAAATAGCCGCGGGAATCGCCGAGCAGCCGCTCCGCCTGACCCGTCCCGGAGTCCGCGTCACTCCGGCAGCACGGCCGTCGCCTCGATCTCGAGCCGCGCCAGCGGCTCCACCAGGCGCGTGACCTCGACCACCGCCATGGCGGGAAAGTGCCGGCCCATGACTTCGCGATAGGCGGCGCCCAGCGCGGGCAGGTCGCCGAGATATTCGTCCATGTCGCGCACGTACCAGGTCAGCCGCACGATGTGCTGCGGCGCCGCGCCGGCCTCCTTGAGCACCGCCGCGATGTTCTCGAGCGCGAGCTTCATCTGCGCCACGAAGCCGTGCGCGAAGCGGCCGTCCGCGTCCTGTCCGATCATGCCGCCGACGAACACCGTCTCGCCGCGCGCGCGCATCCCGTTGGCGAAGCCCTTCGGCCGCGGCCAGCCGGGCGGCTGCAGCATCGTGTGGGGGGCGTCGCGATCTTGGCGGGTCGAGCGTTCCGACACGTTGTCTTCCTTTTTTCCCGAAGCAAGCCGTCACGAGGCGAGCTGGCGTGAGGCGGGTTCGCCCGCCAGGCGGCGAAGCTCGAAGCGCTGCAGCTTGCCGGTCTGGGTGCGCGGCAATGCGGTGACGTATTCGATGGCGCGGGGATATTTGTAGGGCGCGATGCTGGCCTTGACGTAGTCCTGCAGGAGCTTGGTCAAGGCCGCGTCGCCGGAATGTCCGGGACGCAGCACGACATAAGCCTTGACGATCTGCCCGCGCTCCGCGTCGGGTGCGCCGACCACGCCGCATTCGGCGATCGCCGGATGGGTGAGGAGCGCCGTCTCGACCTCCGGGCCGGCGATGTTGTAGCCGGCCGACACGATCATGTCGTCGGAGCGCGCCTGGTACCAGAAGTACCCGTCGGCATCCATGAGGTACGTGTCGCCGGTGATGTTCCAGCCGTCGCGCACGTAGACGCGCTGGCGTTTGTCGGCGAGATAGCGGCATCCGGTCGGCCCCCGCACGGCGAGGCGGCCGAGCGTGTTGGGCGGGACCTCGTTGCCGCTGGCGTCGACCACGCGCGCCTCGTAGCCCGGCACCGGCCTGCCGGTGGCGCCCGGCCGGATCTCGTCCTCGGGGGAGCCGATGAAGATGTGCAGCATCTCGGTCGCGCCGATGCCGTCGAGGATCTTGATGCCGGTCGCCGTGTGCCAGGCGTCGAACGTGGCCTGCGGCAGGGTCTCGCCGGCGGACACGCATTTGCGCAGCGATGAAACGTCGTGCTCGGCGAGCTTGGCCAGCATCGCGCGATAGGCGGTCGGTGCGGTGAAGCAGACCGTCGCACCGAATTGCGCGGCGGCGGCGAGCAGGTCGTCCGGGCCCGCGCGTTCCAGCAGGATCGTGGCGGCGCCGACGCGCAGCGGAAACAGCACGAGGCCGCCGAGCCCGAAGGTGAAAGCGAGCGGCGGCGAGCCCATGAACCGGTCCGTTGCCTGCGCGCGCAGCACGTGGCGGCCGTAGCTGTCGCAGGTCGCCAGCATGTCACGATGGAAATGCATGGTGCCTTTCGGCTCTCCGGTCGTCCCTGACGTGAAGGCGATCAGGCAGACGTCGTCGCTCGCGGTGTCGCAGGCGGTGAAATGCTCGTAGCCGGGCTTCGCCATCAGCGCTTCGAGCGCGTCGGGCGTGCCGCTGCCCCAGTACACGACGCGTTCGAGCTCGCCGGCGAGCGGCAATGTCTTCTCCATCTCATCTGCCAGGCGGTGATCGCAGAACCCGAGCCGGATTTTCGCCTTCGTGATCGGGTAGGCGATCTCCTTCGCGCGCAGCAGCGGCATGGTCGCGACCACGACGCCGCCGGCCTTGATGACGGCGAGATAGGCCGCCACCATCATCGGGCTGTTGGGGCCGCGCAGCAGCACGCGGTGACCGGGAACGAGGCCGAGGTCGCGCGTCAGCACGTTGGCGATGCGGTTCACCCGCTCGGCCAGCTGCGCATAGCTCAGGCTCTCCGCCGGCGAAATCAGGCACGGCCGGTCGCCATGGCCGGTCGCGATCCAACGGTCGAGCAGGTCGACCGCGCAGTTGATGCGATCGGGATATTTCAGCTCCGGCAGGTCGAACAGGAAGTCCGGCCATTGCGCGCGCGGGGGCAGGTTGTCGCGCGCGAAGCTGTCGAGATGCGCCGACGGGGTCATGGCTGTCGCTCCTCGCCAAAATCCATCTGGGTTACGCTTCTCCCCACGCGTTGGTTCTCCCTAACTAGGCTTATTCCGCCGCGAGTGCCGGCCGCCGCGGATGGTTCTTCAACAGCTCGCGCGCGATCACGATCTTCTGCACCTCGGTCGCGCCTTCATAGATGCGCAGCGCCCGGATCTCGCGATAAAGCTCCTCGACCTTGACGCCCTTCTTGATGCCGAGGCCGCCGTGCAGCTGCACGGCGCGATCGATCACGCGTTGCGCCGCCTCGGTCGCGACCATTTTCGCCATCGCAGCCTCGCGGGTGACCCGCGCGGCGCCCTGGTCCTTGGTCCAGGCGGCGCGATAGACCAGCAGCGCCGAGGCGTCGACCTCGCTGGCGCTGTCGGCGATCGCCGCCTGCGTCATCTGCAAGTCGCCGAGCGGCGCGCCGAACAGTCGGCGGCTGGCGGCGTGCGCGACGGTCTCAAACAACGCCCGCCGGGCGAAGCCGAGCGCCGCCGCGCCGACGGTCGAGCGGAACACGTCGAGCGTCGCCATCGCGACCTTGAAGCCGTCGCCCGGCTTGCCCAGCCGATGGGTCAGCGGCACCCGCACACCCTCGAACCGCAGCGTTGCCAGCGGGTGCGGCGCGATCACGTCGATGCGTTCGGTCACCTGCAAGCCGGTGGTGTCGGCATCGACGACGAACGCCGAGAGTCCCTTGGCGCCCGCGCCTTCGCCGGTGCGGGCGAACACGACGTAGTGATCGGCAATGCCGCCGTTGGAGATCCAGGTCTTCACGCCGTCGATGCGCAGATGCGACGGCCCGTCCGGCGTGGCGGTGGTGGCCAGCGCCGCAACATCGGAGCCGGCCTCCGGCTCCGACAGGGCGAAGGCGGCGATGG
>JBEVIH010000036.1:0-11266 GCA_040510815.1 Xanthobacteraceae bacterium
TGTGGGGCCCCCCCCCCCCCATTCTTTTGGGGGCGCGCGGGGGCGGGCTCCCCCCCCCTCCCCTCTTTCCCCTCTTCCCCTCCTTCCTTCTCCGCGGCCGCCCCCCGCGCCCCCCCCCGCCTCGGGTGGGTCCTGGGCGCAGCGCAGCACTTAGTGGTGCGCTGCAGACGGGACCTGGTTAGTTAGAACGAAAGCTGGGTCCACCGGCCCCCGGGTCTTGCCATAGCGCGTCGAAGACGCGCGCGAACGCGCTTTAGGCTCGCTCGGGACACGAGACTGCTAGTACCTTCGAAACAGCCCGACCATCTTGCCCTGGATGCGCACCCGCGTCGGCGGCAGGATGCGGACCTCATAGGCGGTGTTGGCGGGCTCCAGCGCTATCGAGGCGCCGCGGCGGCGGAAGCGCTTGAGCGTGGCTTCCTCGTCGTCGATCAGTGCCACCACGATGTCGCCGGTGTCAGCCGCCTCGGTGCGTTTGATCAGCACCGTATCGCCTTCGAGAATACCGGCCTCGATCATGGAGTCGCCACGCACCTCCAGCGCGAAGTGCTCGCCGGCCGCCAGCATGTCCGGCGGTACGCTGATGACGTGGCTCTTGGTCTGGATCGCCTCGATCGGGGTGCCGGCGGCAATGCGCCCCATCATCGGCACTGCGACCGGGCGGCCGCTGCTGTCGTCCTCGGAGGTCTGGCGCACCCGGCCGAGGTCGCCCTCGATCACGCTCGGCGTGAATCGCTTGCGGCCGCCACCCAGGCCCGGATTGACCGAATCCGGCAGCTTGATCACCTCGATGGCACGCGCTCGGTTCGGCAGGCGGCGGATGAAGCCACGCTCCTCCAGCGCCGTGATGAGCCGGTGGATGCCGGATTTGGAACGCAGATCGAGCGCGTCCTTCATCTCGTCGAAGGAGGGCGGCACGCCGGATTCCTTCAGACGCTCGTTAATGAAGCGCAGCAGCTCGAATTGCTTGCGGGTCAGCATCCTTGGTTTCTCCCGAGAGGTCCGGCCGTTCCCGACCGAAAACAAATCATGAACGGACACTATATGTTCCATATGTGTTCCGCAACCCATTAATTTGCCGTGAACAAGTCGAGCGACCGCTAAAACGCGGGCGTAAGCCTAAGGATCGCACAATCGCTGCCGGCCTTAACGGCTGGGGCAAATGGCTCGCGAATGACCAGGCAATCGGCGTTTGCGAGCGCCGCCATCATCGAGGAATCCTGCACAGGGATCGGCGTCGCGACCAAAGTTCCATCCGAACCGGCGGACAGCGTGGCGCGCATGTAGTCGGCCCGCTCGTCGTTGGCGGGGAGGTCCAGGCCGATCTTCGCCGATTCGCTCCGAGGCTCCACGTCGGCGCAACCGGAGAGGCGACGGATCAGCGGAACCAGGAACAGCACCGCGCAGACGAAGGCCGAAACCGGGTTGCCCGGCACGCCAAGCACCTGCATGCCGCCGAGCCGGCCGTGCATCATCGGCCGGCCGGGCCGCAGCGCGATCCGCCAGAACGACAACGCGAGCCCTTCGGCGGCGAGCCCCTTCTGCACCAAGTCGTGGTCGCCGACCGAAGCGCCGCCCGAGGTCAGCAGGACGTCGGCCTTGGCCTCCCGCGCCTTGCGGATCGCCGCCACGGTCGCATCGACCTTGTCCGGCACGATGCCGAGATCGATCACCTCGGCGCCTGCGCTGCGGGCGAGCGCCATCAGCGCGAATCCGTTGGAATAGACGATCTCACCGGGGCCGGGCGTGGCGCCGGGCGGCACCAGCTCGTCGCCGGTGCCGAACACCGCAACCCTTGGGCGGCGATGCACCGGCAGCGTCGGGTTGTTCATCGCGGCCGCCAGCATCAGGTCGCGGTCGGTCAGCCGCCGGCCTTTCGCCAGGAGCACTGCCCCTTGCTTGAAATCGAGCCCGGCGCGGCGGATGTGCTTGCCCGCCGGCGATCCTGACGTCACGACCACCGTGTCGCCGTCGCGCGTGGTGTTCTCCTGGATGACGATCGTATCGGCGCCCGGCGGCACCACGCCGCCGGTGAAGATGCGTGCCGCCTCGCCGCCGCCGACGCTGCCGCCGAACGGATGGCCGGCAGCGACTTCTCCGATCACCTTGAGCGTCGCCGGCACTGTCACAACGCTCGCCGCGCGCACCGCGTAGCCGTCCATCGCCGAGAGATCCTGCGGCGGCTGCGTGCGCAGCGCCGCGACGTCGTCGGCGAGCACGCGGCAATGCGCGTCGGTCAGCGCAGCCTGTTCGGCGGGCAGCGGTTTGGCATCCGCCAGCACGCGAGCCAATGCGTCCGCGACCGACAGCAGGTCCGCCATGACTAATCTTTCGCCCGGTAATGGCCCGACTTGCCGCCCATCTTCTCGACCAGCCGGATCCCCTCGATCCGCATGCCTCGTTCGACCGCCTTGACCATGTCGTAGATTGTCAGGCACGCGACCGACACGGCGGTCAGCGCCTCCATTTCGACGCCGGTCGGGCCTTTCACCTTCACCGCGGCACGGACCTTCAGCCCGCCGCGCTCCGGCGCGATATCCACCTCGACCTTGGACAGCGCCAGCGGATGGCACAGCGGGATCAGCTCGTGGGTGCGCTTCGCCGCCATGATGCCCGCGAGGCGCGCGGCGCCGAGCACGTCGCCCTTCTTGGCGTTGCCCTTGAGCACCAAATCGAGCGTCTTTTTCGCCATCAGCACGCGGCCCTCGGCCACCGCGACGCGCTCGGTCGCGGGCTTCGCCGAGACATCGACCATGCGCGCTTCGCCGGACTTGCCGAGATGGGTGAGCTTCTTGGCCAAAGTCATTCCGCCGCCGGCCGCATCTGGTTGTGCACCAGCAGCGCTCGCGTCGCCTTGGCGACGTCGGTCTGCCGCATCAGGCTTTCGCCTACCAGGAAAGCCTTCATGCCGAACTTGGCGAGCTGGTCGAGGTCGCCGGCTGCGAAGATGCCGCTTTCGCCGACCACCACGCGGTTGGCCGGCACCTTGCGGGCCAGCGCCTGACTGGTCGTCAGGGTGGTCTCGAAGGTCTTCAGGTTGCGGTTGTTGATGCCGATCAGCCGCGACTGCAGTTTCAGCGCGCGGCTCAGCTCCCACTCGTCGTGCACCTCGAGCAGCACGTCCATCCCTTGCGCGCTCGCCGCATCCTCCAAATCCTTGGCCTGGTAGTCGTCGACCGCCGCCATAATGATCAGGATGCAGTCGGCGCCCCAGGCGCGCGCCTCGACCACTTGGTAGATCTCGAACATGAAATCCTTGCGCAGCACGGGGAGTCGCGTGGCCGCGCGCGCCACGGTCAGATGCTCCGGCGCGCCCTGGAACGATGGCATATCGGTCAGCACCGAGAGGCATGCCGCGCCACCCGCCTCGTAAGCCTTCGCCAGCGCCGGCGGATCGAAGTCCTCCCGGATCAGACCCTTCGAGGGGCTGGCCTTCTTGATCTCGGCGATCAGCGCGTACTGCCCGGTGGCGATGAAGGTTTCCAGCGCGCCGAGGAAATTGCGCACCCGGGGCGCCGCTTTCGCGGCCGTCTCGACCTCGGCATAAGGCCGCGCGCGCTTCGCTTCGGCGATCTCGCGGCGCTTGTACTCCTCGATCTTCTTGAGGATGTCGGTCATGATGCCGCCGCGTTCGACACCGCGACCAGCTTGTCGAGCCGATCCTTGGCCGCGCCGGAATCGATCGACGTGGCGGCCAGCGCAGCGCCGTCCTTCAAGTCCTTGGCCTTGCCGGCCACGGCCAGCGCCGCGGCGGCGTTGAGCAGCGCGACATCGCGGAACGGGCCTTTGGTGCCTTGCAGCACCGCCATCAGCGCCGTCGCATTGGTTTCGGCGTCGCCGCCGCGCAGCGCGTCGCGCCCCACCTTCTTGAGCCCGGCGTCCTCTGGATTGATCTCGAATACGCGCACCTTGCCGTCCTCCAGCGCGGCGATCGCGGTCGGCCCCGATGTGGTGATCTCGTCGAGCCCGTCAGAGCCGTGCGCGACCCATACGCATTCCGAACCGAGGTTTTTCAGCACGCGCGCCATCGGCTCGATCCAGTCTTTCGAGAACACGCCGATCATCTGGCGCTTGACGCCGGCCGGGTTGGAGAGCGGGCCCAGCAGATTGAAGATGGTGCGGGTGCCGAGCTCGACCCGCGTCGGCCCGACGTTCTTCATCGCCGGATGATGCGCCGGGGCGAACATGAATCCGATGCCGGCCTTGCCGATGCACTCGCCGATCTGCGCGGCGCTGAGCTCGATCTTGACGCCGAGCGCGCCGAGCACGTCGGCGGAGCCGGAGCGCGACGACAATGCGCGGTTGCCGTGCTTCGCCACCGGCACGCCGGCGCCCGCCACGATGAAGGCCGCGCAGGTCGAGATGTTGAAGGAGCCCGACGCATCGCCGCCGGTGCCAACCACGTCGATGGCACCGGGTGGCGCGTCGACTTTCAGCATCTTGGCGCGCATCGCCGTCACCGCGCCGGTGATTTCGTCGACCGTCTCGCCGCGCACGCGCAGCGCCATCAGCAGGCCGCCCATCTGCGATGGCGTCGCTTCGCCCGACATCATGCGATCGAAGGCATGCGCGGATTCCTCGCGCGACAGCTTCGCGCCGGAGGCGACCTTGGCGATCAGGCTCTTGAAATCTTCAGCCACGGTGGCCCCTCAATGCGCGCATTCCATTGCGCGGCAAGCTCCAGGAAATTCTTCAGGATCAGATGGCCATGCTCGGACGCGATGCTCTCGGGGTGAAACTGCACGCCATGCACCGGCAATGTCTTGTGCGCGAGACCCATGACCAGGCGATCGTCGGTCTCCGCCGTGACCGTCAGTGCTTCGGGCATCGAATTTCGTTCGACCACCAGCGAATGGTAGCGCGTCGCCTTGAACGGGCCGTTGATGCCGCGGAACACGCCGGCGCCCTGATGACGCACCTCGGACAGCTTGCCGTGGATCGGGGAGGGCGCGCGCACCACCGCGCCGCCGAACGCCTGGCCGATCGCTTGGTGACCCAGGCAGACGCCCAGGATCGGAATTGAGGGCGCGGCCTTCTCGATCAGCTCAAGGCAGACGCCCGCCTCATTCGGCGTGCAGGGTCCGGGCGACAGCACGATCGCGTCGGGTTTGCCCGCCAGCACGTCCTTCACCGCAACCTTGTCGTTGCGATGCACAGCCACGTCCGCCCCCAGCCCGCCCAGGTAATGGACGAGGTTGAAGGTGAAGCTGTCGTAGTTGTCGATCAGGACGACCATAACGGCCGTTTCCTTAGCACGTTTGGGGCCTTACGGGAGAACCCGTCACTGCCCCCGGCCGGCGGCGCTGGCGAAGCGGCGGGCCTCCTCGGCGGCGCGGAACAGCGCCTTGGCCTTGTTGATGCATTCGGCCTGCTCGGAGGCGGGATCGGAATCCGCGACGATGCCGGCGCCGGCCTGGACGTACATGGTGCCGTCCTTGATCAGCGCCGTGCGCAGCACGATGCAACTGTCCATCTCGCCGGCCGCCGAGAAGTAGCCGACGCAGCCGGCGTAGAGGCCGCGCTTTTCCTTCTCCAGCTCGTCGATGATCTGCATGGCGCGAACCTTCGGCGCGCCCGAAACGGTGCCTGCCGGAAAACCGGCGGCCAGCGCATCGAGCGCGTCACGGCCATTCGCAAGCCTGCCTTCCACATTGGACACGATGTGCATGACGTGACTGTAGCGCTCGACAAAGAACTGGTCGGTGACGCTCACCGTCCCGATTTTCGAAACGCGGCCGACGTCATTGCGCCCGAGGTCGAGCAGCATCAGATGTTCGGCGCGCTCCTTGGGATCGGCGAGCAACTCCTCTTCCAGAGCCTTGTCCTCGTGCGGCGTCGCACCGCGCGGCCGCGTGCCGGCGATCGGCCGGATCGTCACGGTGCCGCCGCGCGCGCGCACCAGGATTTCAGGGCTCGAGCCTGCGATGGCGTAGGCGCCGAAGTCGAGGAAGTACAGGAACGGCGCCGGGTTGACTCGGCGCAGCGCGCGATAGAGCGAGAACGGCGGCAGGCTGAATGGCGCCTCGAAGCGCTGCGACAGCACCACCTGAAAGATGTCGCCGGCCAGGATGTAGTCCTTCGCCTTGAGCACCATGTCGCGGTATTCGGCGGGCGTGGTGTTGGATTTTGCCGCGACGTCGAGCGGGCCGGCTTCGATGTCCGCCGCCGCCTTGTCGAGCGGCCGGTCGAGCGCATCGACGATCGCCGAGAGCCGCTCCTGTGCGCGCGTGAGCGCGGCGCCCGCCGTGACGCCCGGCTCGGGCCGCACCGGTGTGACGACAGTGATGGCGTCCTTTACCGCGTCGAACACCACGATCAGCGTCGGGCGCATCAGCACCGCGTCGGGAAGGCCGATCGGATCGGGATTCGGCGGGGGAAGTTCCTCGATCAGCCGCACCGTGTCGTAGCCGAGGTAGCCGAACACCCCGGCCGCCATCGGTGGCAGATCGTCGGGCAGTTCGATCCGGCTTTCCGCAATCAACGATCGCAGAGCGTCCAGAGGAGGCTCCGAGCACGGCTGGAATACGCCGGACGAACGGGCGGAGCGATTGAGTTCGGCGCGTGTTCCGTTGGCGCGCCAGATCAGGTCGGGCTCCAGGCCGATCACCGAATAGCGGCCACGCACCGCGCCGCCCTCGACCGATTCCAGCAGGAAGCTCATCGGCTTGCCGCCGGCGATCTTCAGGAACGCCGATACCGGCGTCTCGAGGTCGGCGACCAGCGTGGTCCATGCCACCTGCGCCTCGCCGCGGGCGTAGCGTTCCGCGAAGGCGCTCTGCGGCGGCTCGATCTGCATGCGTGACGTGCCCTCAGTTCGAGGGGCTGGCGCCGGTGATCTGATTGAGGGCGGCTTGGTTGATGGTGACGCCGATGTCGGATTCCAGCCGCGCGACATATTGGGCGAGCATGTCGTCGGACATCGCGCGGCGCAACAGATCGTCGAAGCGCTTTGCCTCGGCCGACTCGGCTTCTAACGGCGGCACCGTGATCTCTGTGACGCGGAACACCAGGCGTTCCGCCGACGTGGCGCCTTCGGCGCTGGCGGCCTGGTCCTTGGGGGTTGCGAAAACCACATCGAGCGCGCGGGCAGGGATGCCGGGTGGCGGACTGCCGCGCTTGAGCCCTGGCCGCCATTCCGGCGTGAGCTTGTAGGCGGCGGCGACCTCCGCGAACGGGGTGCCGGCCCTGAGCTTTTCGAGCATCTCATCGGCCTTGGCCTTGAGCCGCGATGCGATCTGGTCGTCGCGCCAGCGCGTCAGGAGCTGGTCCTTGACGTCGTCGAGCGCGCGGTCGCGCGCCGGAGCAACGTCCATGACGTCGTACCAGTAGTAACCGCCTTGCTGCGGGAGCGTCAGCGGATCGTTGTCCGAGCCTTGGTCGGCCCGAAACGCCGCGCCGACCAGATCGACCCCTTGCGGCAGGTCGGCGACCGGCTTGCCGTCGCGGTCGAGGCCCGCGCGATCGATCGCTTGGATGGTGCGGGTCTGAAGGTTCAGCCTTTTCGCAAGGTCGGCCAGCGGCGCGCCGCCGAGCCGTTCATCCTCGATTTTGTCGTGAACGGTGAGGAGCTCCGACTTGGCGCGCTCCGCGGCCATTTCCTGCTTGAGTTCGGCAGCGACTTCCTCGAACGGCTTGGTGCTGGCCGGCTCGATCTTGTCGGCCTGCACGAGCACGACACCGAAGCGGCCCTCGACCGGCGCGCTGACCTCGCCCTGCTTGAGTTCGAAGGCGGCATCGGCGACCGCGCGATCGACCATGGCGCTCTTGGTCAACGTCCCGAGGTCCGTGTCGGCGTCCTTCAGGCCGCGCTCGGCGGCGAGCGCTGCGAACGTCGTGCCCTTGGCGATCTTGTCGGCGGCGGCCTTGGCTTCCTCGAGGTTTGGAAACACGATCTGCTGCAGATGGCGGCGCTCGGCCGTCGCGAAGCGCGCCTTGCGCTCCTCGTAGCCTTTCTTGAGATCGGCATCCGAAATCTCGATCGCGGACGCGATCTCCGCCGGCGTCAGCGCCAGCAGCAGGACCTCGCGGTATTCGGGAGAGCGGAACAGCACCTTGCGCTCCTCGAAATACTTGGCGAGCACGTCCGGGCTGGGCTCGGGAACGTCGCCGGCCTGGGTGCGATCGAGCATCACGTAGTCCACGGTGCGCTGCTCGTTGCGGAACCGGTTGAGCGCGTCGAGCGCAGTCTTGGGCACGGCCATTTCGCCGCTCACCGTGCCGACCAGTTGCTGGCGCAGCAGGTTGCGGCGCTGCTCGGCCAGGAAGCGCTGCTCGGTGAAGCCGATCTGACGGATCAGGTATTCGAACTTGGTGCGGTCGAACTGACCATTGATGCCGCGGAAACTCTGATCTTCCAGGACGCGGCGCGCCACCTCCTGCTCGGTGATACCGAGCTTGAGCGCGCGGGCACGCTCGTCGAGCACGGTTTCCGCGATCACCTGCGCGAGCATCTGGCGATCGATGCCGGCGAGCCGTGCCTGCTCCGGCGTCACCGGGCGGCCCATCTGGCGGCTGAGTTGCTGCAGCCGGTCCTGGTAGGTCTGGCGGAAGGTGTCGACTCGGATCTCGGTGTTGCCAACCTTGGCGACGGTCGACTGGCCGAAGCCGCGGAAAATGTCGCCGATGCCCCAGATGCCGAAGCTGATCGCGATCAGGCCGAGCAGAACGCCCATAACGACGCGGCCGAGCCAATTGGAAGAGGCTTTGTGAATACCTCGAAGCATGGATCCGATCTGCTGATTGGGAATAGCGATTCAACGACCGCTGACGGCCGGAATATACGGATAGCGCTCCCCCCTCGCAACTGATCCGGCCAGTGTCCCGGACCCGAAGTTCGTATGTATATTTAGCAACCACCTTTGCGAACTTCGGGTCCAAAGGGACACTAGAACCATAGCGCTGCTAGCGTCGCTGTGGTTCGGACGTTTGCTTCGGAGCAAGCCGAGAATTCGGACGAACTTCCGAACCGCGGCACTGGCGCCAAAGCGCCTCTGGTGCGGGCGCAAACGCTCTGCTAACCGCAGCTTCAAGAGGGGCTTTCCGATGGTAGGGACGGCGAGGCGGCCGCTGGTCGCAGGCAACTGGAAGATGAACGGGCTGGCCGCTTCCGCCACCGAGTTCGGAAAGATCGTGGCGGGCGCGGCAGGTCTCGCCGGCCAGGCCGACGTGATGATTTGCCCCCCGGCGACGCTGCTAAGCACGCTGGCCGCCGCCGCGAAGGGATCGCCCGTCGCAATCGGCGGCCAGGACTGCCATGCGGAACCCACCGGCGCTTTCACCGGCGACATCGCGGCGGAAATGCTGGCCGATGCCGGGGCAACGGCGGTCATCGTCGGCCATTCGGAGCGGCGGACCATTCACAAGGAGACCGACGCGCATGTGCGCGCCAAGGCGCTCGCCGCCTGGCGGGCGGGGCTGACCGCGATCGTCTGCATCGGCGAAACCAAGGCCGAACGGGAAGCCGGCCAAACGCTCGACGTGCTGGGACGGCAGCTCGACGGCTCGCTGCCGGACGGGGCAACCGGGGTCAACCTGGTAGTCGCCTATGAGCCGGTCTGGGCGATTGGGAGCGGGCTCACGCCGACCTTGGCCGATGTCGCGCAGTCCCACGGCTTCACCCGGCGACGCCTTGCGGAGCGCTATGGGGCGGCCGCGCAGGCCATCCGCATCCTCTACGGCGGCTCGGTGAAGGCCTCGAACGCCAGGGAATTGATGGCAGCCGGCGATGTGGATGGCGCACTGGTCGGGGGTGCCAGCCTCAAGGCCGACGAGTTTCTGGCCATTGCGGGGGTCTATCGCTGATCCCGCGCGGGGTGGAAATGCGCCGGAGGATCGTGTACAGACCGCTCCGAATTCCTATATGGGGGACCGAGAGCGGGCCAACGGGCCCTCTTGGCGCTTGATCGGAACGGCTATGCAAAGCGTTGTCATTATCATCCACCTCATGATCGTGCTCACCATGGTGGGCCTGATCCTGCTGCAGAAATCCGAAGGTGGTGGCCTTGGCATGGGCAGTGGTGGCGGCGGCTTTATGTCGAACCGAGGCACCACCAATGTTTTGACCCGCGCCACGGCAATCCTGGCGGCGACGTTCTTTGCCACCAGCCTCATCCTGTCGATTTTCGCCGGCATGGACCGCAAGCCGCGTTCGGTGCTCACGCCAGGAGCCCCGTCGCCGAGCGCACCGGCAGCGCCGGGCACGCCGCTGGGCGGACCGGGCGGAGGGGTACTCGACCAGCTTCGAGGCGCGCCACAGGCGCCCCAGCCGCCGGCCGGGCCGCAGGTACCGCGATCGCAATAAGATCAAGCAGGGGCCGGGACACCGGCCCCTTCGCTTTACCGATGTGAATGATGAGCATGTCGGCGCAAGTGACTGGGACAACGCGAGTTTGGCCGGCCTGTCCACATTGCCTTTCTGTCCTGTCAGCTTTGCGCGCGGCGGCCTCGTCGAATCGATTCGCGAGGGCTAAAGGTTGAACCCCATGGCGCGGTACGTCTTCATCACCGGGGGCGTGGTTTCCTCACTTGGCAAGGGTCTCGCGTCGGCGGCACTCGGCGCTTTGCTGCAAGCGCGCGGCTATAGCGTGCGGCTGCGCAAGCTCGATCCGTACCTCAACGTCGATCCCGGCACGATGTCGCCCTATCAGCATGGCGAGGTGTTCGTCACCGACGACGGCGCCGAGACCGACCTCGACCTCGGCCACTACGAGCGCTTCACTGGCAATCCCGCCAAACGCCAGGACAACATCACCACCGGCCGCATCTACCAGGACATCCTCACCAAGGAGCGGCGCGGCGACTACCTCGGCGCCACCATCCAGGTCATCCCGCACGTCACCAACGCCATCAAGGATTTCATCCGCGAGGGCAACGACGGCGTCGACTTCGTGCTGATGGAGATCGGCGGCACGGTCGGCGACATCGAAAGCCTGCCGTTCCTGGAAGCCATCCGGCAGTTTGGCAACGAGTTGCCACGCAACCACGCGGTCTATGTGCATCTCACGCTGATGCCCTACATCCCGAGCGCGGGCGAGCTGAAGACCAAGCCGACCCAGCATTCGGTCAAGGAGCTGCTCTCGATCGGCATCCAGCCGGATATCCTGCTGTGCCGCACCGACCGGCCGATCCCGAAAGAGGAGCGGCGCAAGCTCTCGCTGTTCTGCAACGTGCGCGAAGGCGCGGTGATCGAGGCGCGCGACGTCGACAACATCTACGCGGTGCCGGAGGCGTATTCCGCGGAGGGGCTCGACCGCGAGGTGCTACTGGC
>JBEVIH010000037.1:0-4502 GCA_040510815.1 Xanthobacteraceae bacterium
ACTTGGTTTCCCCAACGGGGGGGGGCGGTGGTTGGGGTCTGTACGATGGGGCCCGCCCCGAGAACTCTATGCTGCCGATCTCGGGAAACCCGAGATCGGTGGCCGCCCCATCCTTCGAGACGCATCCATGCAAGTCAATTGAACTTGCATGCATGCTCCTCAGGATGAGGCGGAGATAGGCCGCCACTTGTGCCCGCCGAGAGAAGCTACGCCGCGGTCGCGGTCGCGGCCGGCTGCCGGTACTGCTTGAGCCGCGGCATGACCTCGTTGGCGAACAGCGTGAGGTTCTCGACCGTGTCGGCGTGCGACATGGCGCCGGCATGACCCATCATCAGCAGGTTGCCCATGCCGCCGCAATATTCGCAGAAATCGACGAGCTGATCGTAGACCTGGTCGGGGGTGCCGCAGAACAGGATGGCGGCGTCGATCAGCTCCTGCACGCTGGCGCTGCGCATGTCGATGACGCGGCGGTCCTTGGTGTAGCTGCGCGGCGGCGTCTCGCCGCGCAGCAGCCGCGCCTGATCCTCGACCGACAGGTAGCCGGGCGGATTGCGGAACGGCAGATAGACGATGGAGGCCGAGCGCAGATAGCTCGCCACCCGCTCGCCGCGCTCGCGCGCCTCGCGTTCGTTCGACGCCACGGCGACAAGGCCGAGATAGGCGAAGCGATCGGCCGGCGGCGCCGGCCGCCCCTTCGACATGTAGCCCTCGCGGTAGGCGTCGTAGAGCACGCGCGTGTTGTAGCCGGTGCCCAAGGTCGCCATCACGTAGCCGCGCTCGCCGAGCACGCGGGCATTGCTCTTGCTGCCGGTGGTGCTCCAGACCGGCGGATGCGGCTGCTGCCAGGGGCGCGGCCAGATGTTCACGTGCCGGTAATGGAAGTGCTCGCTCTCCCAGTTGAACGGCGCGTCGTGGCTGGTCATCGCCTTGATGATGAAGTCGTGCGCCTCCCAGAAGCGGTCCATCACGCCGACCGGGTTCTGGTTGGAGGAGGGAAACTCGTAGGGCACGCCCTTGATGAAGCCCATGTCGAGGCGGCCGCGCGAGATCACGTCGATGGTGGCAAGCTCCTCGGCCACCCGCAGCGGATCCTGCCGGTGGCCGGCCGGATAGCCGAGCACCAAGAGCCGCGCGCGCTTGGTCTGCCGCGCCAGCACCGAAAGCCCCACTACGACGGTCGACGACATGCAGGTGGCGGTCTGGTGGTGCTCGTTGAGCATGATGTCGAAGCCGAGCTCGTCGGCGATCAGCCACTCGTCGTAGTAGCGGTGGAACAGGTCGGCGGCGACGACCGGGTCGCATTTGCGGTTCGGCAGGTTGACGCGCAACGAGCCCTGATGGTCCTTCCATGCGTCCGGATAGGGCTGCTCGGTGAACTGATAGACTCTCATCGCGATTTTCCTTCGACGAAGGCGAAAACTTTGTCGGCGAACGCCTGCGGCTGCTCGAGATGCGGAAAGTGGCCGGCGCGCTCGATCAACTCGAACCGCGCCCCCGGAATCGCCGCAGCATAGGCGCGGCCATAGGGCTCGGACAGGATGCGGTCGGCGGTTCCCCACAGCAGCAGGGTCGGAACGCGGATGCGATGCAGCCGGCCGCGCAGCTTGGGATCGTGCATGTAGGGCGACCAGGCGTAGCGCGCGGTGGCTTCGCGGTTGCGCGCCGCGGCCAGCACGTCGCCGTCCGGCATCGCCTTGTAGTCGCGGGTGCCGAGGGCCGGATCGAAATAGGCGAGCTCGACGAATTCCTGCTCGGGGATCGCGTAGATGTCGACGATGTCGCGCGTCTCGCGGTCGCCGACCTTGATGCCGACCGCGTTGGCCAGCACCAGGTGCGAGATCCGCGCCGTCGACTTGATCGCCATCTCGGCCGCGATCCAGCCGCCGAACGACACGCCGGCGACCACGGTGTCGCGCAGATCGAGCTGGTCGAGCAGATCGAGGTAGAAATAGGCGAGGTCATCGACGGTGTCGAACGACCTCGGCTGCTCCGAGCGGCCGAAGCCCGGATGCACCGGCGCCAGCAGGCGGGCGCGTGCGGCCAGGCGGTCGAGCACCGCGGCGGTCGGCTCGATGCCGATGCCGGGATGCAGGAACAGCAACGGCCGGCCGGCGCCGCGCTCGATCAGCTCCACGCGGACGCCGTTGACGGTGATCGAGGAGACCGGATCGGCACTCATAAGCTCGACGTCACCACGTTCATCGAGCCGGCTTGACGCCCAGCGTCTTGGCGGTCGCCGCGAGCTTGGCGCGCAACTCGTCGATCGCGGCGGCGAATTCGGCCGGCCCGCGCACGTTGACCGCCTGGCCGGTGGCGGCGAGCCGGGTCGCGATCACCGGATCGGCCGCGGCCACCGCCTTGATGTCGTCGGCGACGCGCTCGCGCAGCTCGCGCGCCATGCCGCGCGGCCCGAACACGCCGATCGGGCTTTCCAGCTCCAGCGCCGGGTAGCCGGCTTCGGCCGCGGTCGGGACGTCGGGCGCGCTCGAGGCGCGCTGGCGGCTGGTCACCGCCAGCACCTTGATCTTGCCGGTCTGCATCATCGGCAGCACCACCGCCAGCGACGTCGCCAGCAAATGGATGCGGCCCTCGGAGAGATCGTTCGGCGCCTGCATGATGTCGCGGTAGGGCACCTTCGCCACCTGCAGGCCGCTGCCCTTGAGGAAGCCGAACAGCAGGAAATCGGCGTTGCCGTTGGCGGCGGCGGCGTTGAGCGTGCCGGGCTGCGCGCGGATCAGCGCCACGGCCTCGTCGAGCGAGCCGGCTTTCAACGAGGCGGAGGCCGAGACCGCCAGGATGATGGTGGTGACGCTCGCGACCGGGAGAAGATCGCGCTCGGCGTCGTACGGCAGCTTCTCGTGCTCGTAAGGATGCACCGCGAAGGTGCCGGCCGGCCCGAACAGCAGCGTGTGGTCGTCGTTGGCGCCGGTGAAGGCGCCGATCGCCACCAGGCCGTCGCCGCCCGGACGATTTTCGACCAGCACCGGTTTGCCCCAGCGCGCCGCCAGCCGATCGGCGACCATGCGCGCCGCCATGTCGGCGCCGCTGGCGGGCCCGAACGGGATGATGAAGCGCACCGGCCGCGCCGGATAGGCCTGCGCCGCCGCGCCGGCGACGGCGTGCAGGTTGGCAACGAGCGCGATGGCGGCGAGGAGAAGCAACCGCACGATGGGAATGCTCCGGACCCGGTTGGGGCGCGGAGGATAACAGCCGCCGCCGCGCGGGGCGAGAGCCTTGCGGGATTACGGAGATCAGCTTTGCGCGGGACTACTCCGCGGCCTTGAGCAGCGGCGCGGGGCCGGCGCGGAGCTGGTCGAGCAGCGCCGCCTCGTCGGCCTTGGCGGCCTTGAGATGCCGCATCTTCACGTGGCCGAAGCCGCGGATCTTTTCCGGGATGGCGGCGAGCCCGACCGCGATGTGGTGGTTCGCGGGCGTGAGCTTGGCGAGCACCTCGTCGAGCATCGCCTCGTAGTCGCGCACGAGCTGGCGTTCGGTCTTTCTCTCCATCGAACGGCCGAACGGATCGAAGGCGGTGCCGCGCAGGACCTTGAGCCTGGCCAGCAGGCGGAACAGCGGGAAGATCCACGGGCCGAACATCATCTTGCGCGGCTCGCCGGTGGCCTTGTTGGTGCGCGCCAGCAAGGGCGGGGCGAGATGCACGTAGAAGCGCTGATGCTCGCCGCCGAGCTCGTTGCGCACCTGCTTGGTGAACGAGCCGTCGGAATAGAGCCGCGCCACCTCATACTCGTCCTTGTAGGCCATCAGCTTGAACAGGTAGCGCGCGACCGCGTCAGCGAGGCCGCTCTTGCCGGGCGCCTTGGCGACCTCGACCGCCCGCGCCTTGTCGACCCATTGCCGGTAGCGCGCCGCATAGGCGGCGTTCTGATAAGCGGTGAGGAACGCAACGCGGCGCTCGATCGTCTCGTCGAGCGATTGCGACAGCCGCCGCGCGTCGCTCGCCGCCTCGGGCGCGGGCTTGATCAGCGCCTCGACCGCGGCCGGATCGAGGGCGGCGCGGCGTCCCCACTGGAAGGCGGCCTGGTTCATCGCCACCGCCTCGCCGTTGAGCTCGATCGCCTGCAGGATCGAGGCCGCCGACAGCGGGATGGCGCCGAGCTGGTAGGCGTAGCCGACCAGGAAGATGTTGGCGCCGACGGTGTTGCCGAACAGCGTGGCGGCGGCGCGGCTGGCGTCGACGAAATGGGTCTTGTCGCGCCCGGCATCGGCCACGATGGTGCGCTTGAGCCGCTCGGTCGGCAGCGAGAAGTCGGCGTTGCGGGTGAAGTCGCCGGGCAGGAACTCGGCGGTGTTGATCACCATCTCGGTCGCGCCGTGGCGCACGGCGGCGAGCACCTTGCGGTTGCCGGCGACCACGATGTCGCCGCCGAGCACCAGGTCGGCGGCGCCGGCGGCGATGCGGATGGCGTGGATGTCCTCGGCGTGCTCGGCGATGCGCATATGGCTGTAGACCGCGCCGCCCTTCTGCGCGAGCCCGGCCATGT
>JBEVIH010000038.1:0-49685 GCA_040510815.1 Xanthobacteraceae bacterium
TGTTCTGGACGTTGAGCGAAAGCGCCTTGAACTCGCTGACCTTCATGATGTCGGTCGCGACCTTGACGCCCGGCGGCGTGTCCTTGCGGATGTAGGCCACCAGCGGGTTCTCCACGCCGGCGATCATCACGAAATCCGCATAGTTGACGCGCAGCGCCGGATTGCCGACGAGCTGGGCGACGATGTCCAGGGTGAAGAACCCGATGGTGTCGCCGTTGGGGGCTGCGTCGGCGAGCTGGTTGGTGCCGATCACGCCGCCGGCGCCGCCCACGTTCTTGATGACGATGGTCGGCTTGCCGGGAATGTGCGCGGGCAGATGTTGCGCGACAATGCGCCCCTCGATGTCGGTCGGACCGCCGGCCGGGTAGTTGATGATCATGTTGACGGTCTTGCCCTTGTAGAATTGGGCAAGCGCGCTCTCCGGCGACACGGCGGCGGCAAGCGCGGCCAGGCCGACGAGGACCAGCATTGTTGTTCGGGTCATGGGTCGCATCTCCCTTGCAGCGGACGGCCGCCTATTTCTTCGCCGCCGGCTTCGAGCGTTGATCGGTCAGCATCGTGCCGAGCCGGAACGGCTCGAAAGTGGGCTTGTAGGACTTCTCGTCGAGGAATTGCCGCAGGCCGGTATTGTAGGAGTCCTCGCTGTCGGCGGCCTTGATCGCCTTGCCCTTTTCGGCGAGGTAGTCGTAGGCCTGGGCGACGTCCATGGTGCGCACGTGCCGGATTGCCTGCTTGGTGGCACGCAGCACCGCGGGACTCTTCTTCATCAGCTTCTCGGCGAGCTCGATGGTTGCATCCTCGAGCTTTTCCGCCGGCACCGCGTAGTTGACCATGCCGATGCGGGCGGCCTCGTTACCGTCGAACGGCTCGCCGAGGCAGGCATAGTAGAGCGCGTGCCGCGGCAGCACCATGTCGGCGACCACCTTCGACACCAGCGCGCCCGGAAGAATTCCCCAGTTCACCTCCGAGAGGGAGAAGGTGGCGTTCTCGGCTGCAATCGCGAAGTCGCAGGCGAGCAGCTGCATGAACGCACCGCCGACGCAATAACCGTGCACCATGGCGATGGTGGGCTTGTCGTAGCCGTAGAGCCGCTCCCATCGCCAGCGGTTGGCGGCAGCCTGCGCCTTCTTGCGCTCGCCCGGGTTTCTTTCCAGCTCGCGGAAGAACTTCTTGAGGTCCTGGCCGGCGCTGAAATTGCCGCCTTCGCCGGTCACCACCACGACCTTGACGTTGTCGTCGACCTCGAGCCGCGCCAGCGCGTCGTCCATCTCGTAATGCAGCGCGGGCGACATGGCGTTGCGCTTGTCGGGCCGGTTGAGCGCCGCCCAGGCGATCCCGTCGTGGACCCGGACCTTGACGAACTCGTACTTGTAATCGGACATCGGCATTTCCTCCGGTTTCTTGTGGATCGCGGCTACGGTGATGTGCTCGGCGCCGGACGCCTACATCACGCGTGGCCGCGCTTCGTCTGCCGCCGCATGCTGGGCGAGGTGACCTGGTCGGAGATCGGGATGTTCCAGATTTCCGTCGTGGCCTGCGCGGCGTGATCTCGCATCAGCGACCCTCGCTGGCAAAGGCCTGCGCCAGCATCTCGTAGATCGGCAAGTTGCTCATTTTTCCTACTCTTTATCCTTCTTGTATTCGGCGGCTCAGCTTGTGACTTTATCGGCCCCGCGCATGGCGCGCCACACGCGCTCCGGCGTCACTGGCATTTCGAGGTGCGTCACGCCGTAATCCTTGAGCGCGTCGACCGCGGCATTGACCACAACGGCGAGCGCCGGGGTGGTGCCGCCTTCGCCGCCGGCGCGAATGCCCAGCCGATTGGACGGCGCCGGCGTCTCGCTGAGCTCGGTCGCGAACGCGGGCAGCATGTTGGCGCGCGGCAGCACATAGTCCATGAGCGATCCGGCCAGCGCCTGCCCGGTGGCGGGATCGTAGTAGCTGTGTTCCCAGAGCGCCTGGCCGACGCCCTGCACCACGGCGCCATGGGTCTGGCCATGCAGGATCAGCGGATTGACCGCGCGGCCGACGTCGTCGATCGCCGCATAGCGCGCAATCTCGATATTCCCGGTTTCGGGATCGATCTCCACCTCGCAGACATGGCAGCCGAACGGAAAGGCGGCGACGCGGGTGGTCTGGTCGCTTTCAGCCGCCAGCGGTCCGCGCAGATCGTCGGGGAGGTCGCTGCTGGTGCGGGCCGCCGCCGCGACCTCGAACAGGCCGATCGAGCGGTCGGTGCCGGTCACGGTGAAGCGTCCATCGGCGAACGCGATGTCGGCCGCGTCGGCCTCCAGCGCATGAGCGGCGATCCGGGTCGCCTTGGCGATGATCTCGTCGGAGGCGGTGCCCATGACGATGCCGGCCATGCGCATGGAGCGGCCGGAATGGGAGCCGCCGCCGACCGGAACCACGTCGGTGTCGCCCTGGATCAGGCGGATGGCGTCGACCGAGACGCCCAGCCACTCGGCCACGCACTGCGCGAAGCTCGTCTCGTGGCCCTGGCCGCTCGACAGCGTGCCGACCACCACGTCGATGCGGCCCTCCGGCTGCACCGTGACCCGCGCGAACTCGCGCGGCGCGCCGCTGGTCGCCTCGATATAGTTGGCGAGCCCGATGCCGCGCAGCTTGCCGCGCCGCTTGGCCTCGCGGCGGCGCTGGTTGAAGCCCTGCCAGTCGGCGAGCGCCAGCGCGCGCTCCATCGTTTTCCGATAGTCGCCGCTGTCGTAGGTCATGCCGAGCCCATTGGCATGGGGCATCGCGGAGGCCGGAACGAGATTGCGCCGCCGCAGCGCGATGCGGTCGCGTCCGAGCACCTGCGCGGCGCGATCGATCAGCCGCTCGATCACGAACATCGCCTCCGGCCGGCCGGCGCTGCGATAGGGATTGGTCGGCGGCGTGTTGCTGAGCACGGCGCGGGCGCGGAAATGTGCGGCCGGCACGCGGTAGACCGAGGTCAACAGCTCCACGCACTTGACCAGCGGGACATACATCACGCTATAGGCGCCGGCGTTCATGGTGACCGCGCCGCGCAGGCCAAGAAAGCGGCCGCCGGCGTCGAGCGCGAGCTCCGCCTCGATGACCTGGTCGCGGCCCTGATAGTCGCAGAGGAAGGCTTCCGACCGCTCGCAGGTCCATTTGACCGGCCGGCCGACCCGTTTCGCCGCCCAGACGACCAGCGCGAATTCCGGATAGAAGGCGTTGCGGGTGCCGAAATTGCCGCCGACGTCGCCCGACACCACCCGGACCGCCTCGGGGGCGACGCCGAGCACGCCGGCCAGCTCGTGCTTCTGCCGCACCACCCCGCCGCTGCCGGCGTAGAGCGTGTAGCGGCCGCTCTCCTTGTCATAGGCGCCGATGGCGGCGCGGGCATCGAGCGGCACGCCGGTGACGCGTTGCACCCAGGTCTGCAGGGACACCACGTGGGCGGCCTGCGCAAAGGCCGCGGCGGTCGCGGCGGCATCGCCCACGTCGGCGTCGATACAGACATTGGCGACCTGGTCGTAGAGCCGCGGTGCGCCGGATTGCGCCGCGGCCGTGGTTGCGGTCACCGCCTGCAGCGGCTCGTAGTCGATCATCACCCGCTCGGCGGCGTCTTGGGCGGCTGCCAAAGTCTCCGCCACCACCATCACGACGGCGTCGCCGACGAAGCGGGCGCGGTCGGTCGGCAGGATCGGATGCGGCGCCATGCCGTGCAGGGAGCCGTCGCGGTTCTTAAGCGCGATGTCGGCGGGAGGTCCGAGCGGCGTCGGATGGTGCGGGATCGGCTTGAGCCCGTCGGCCACCGCGTCGGCTCCGGTGAGCACCGCCAGCACGCCGGGCAGCGCGCGCGCCGCCTGCGTGTCGATCGTGCCGATGCGGGCATGCGCGTGCGGCGAGCGCAGCATGATCGCGCAGGCCTGGCCGGGCAGCGCAAAATCGTCGCTGTAGGTGCCGCCGCCGGTGAGCAGGCGCGCGTCCTCCTTACGGGGCAGCGCTTTTCCGATCGCTACGGTCATGGGAGGGCTTCCGACACCGGCAAAGGCGCCAACTCTACGTCGTGTCTTGCGTTTTGAGGGTCCATTCGCCGTCGTCGAGCCGTGCAAGGATTCCTTCCTCGCGCAACTCGTCAAGCGCCAGCGCGATCTCGCGGCCGTCGCGGCTGCCCAGCGCGTCCATGATCTGCGCGAAATACATCGGACCGCTTTCGAGCGCGTGCCGCACCGTCTGATGGCGCGGCGGCGCATGACCGATACAGCGCGCGAACGCGCGGCGGTTCTCGATCTTGTCGGGCTCGCCCACCGGCCTGGTGAGATCGAAGCCGATCTTGGCGACGGTGCGGGCGGCGTCGGCACTGGGATCGGCGTAGAAACCGGGCAGCCCGGACGCCACCACCAGGTCGCGGTCGGAGCGGAACCGGCTCGCCATCGCCCATTCCATCTCCTCGCTCGAGAACACGTCGACGTCGTCATCGACGATGAAGACGTGCTTGACCTGGATCAGCGCAAACAGCGCGTTGATGGCGGCGCGCGCCTGGCCGGCCGCGGACTGCCGCAGCGCCACCCGCACGTGCGGGCGCCCGTTCGAGGCCGGCACCACGTACACCGCGGCGGGCTCGATCCGCACCGCGCGCAGCGCCCGCCAGATCGCCACCTCGGTGTGCAGCGAGGCGAGGTTGCTGGAATCGGTGCGGCTGAGGAAACGGCCGCTGTGCAGCACGGTCTGGTGCAGCGCGTCCTTGCGCATGGTGATGGCGGTGGCATGGAACACCGGATCGATATGGAGCGGCCCGTAGAAGCCGTAGAACTCGCCGTAGGGACCTTCGAGCTCGCGATAGCCGAGCTCGTCGAAATAGCCTTCGATGATGATCTCGGCGTCGGCCGGCGCCAGCACGTCGTTGGTGATGCCTCGCACCATCGGCACCGGCTCGCTGCGCAAGGTGGCGACGATCCCGAACTCGTCGATCGGCACCTTGGAGGTCGCCGCCAGGTAGTCGAGCGGGTGCGAGCCGATCGCGAAGCTGACCGGCAGCCGCTCGCCGCGCTTGAGGCAGCCGAGATAGATATTCTTGAGGTCCGAGGCGTCGGTCAGGTTGGAGCGCAGCTCGCGCCGCCCGCGCAGCATCAGCCGCCGGCAGCCGACATTGGTCTTGCCGGTCGCCGGGTCGGCGCAAAAGTCGATGCCGGACGAGATGTAGGGGCCGCCGTCGAGCTCGTGCTGGACGTGGAACGGCAGCCGCGTCATGTCGACGTCGTCGCCTTTGCGCACGGCCTGGTGCACCGGCGCATGCTGCGACGGCACCTCGACGACCGGCTGCGGATTGCCCATGCGGCGCATGAATTCGTGCGCGATCTCGCGTTCGCCAACGCCAAGCGCCGCGGCCAGCCGCTTGCGGCTGCCGGAGACGGCGGCGACCATCTCGTATTGCTCGGCGCCCACGCGCTTGAAATGCGTGGCCTTCGGCGTTGCCTCGATGACCGCGCTCAGGTCGGCGAGCGTCACCGGCTCGTCGTGCACCTCGATCTCGCCGATCTCCAAGAGCTTGCGGACGAAGCTCCGCAGGCGGAATTTTTCGAGGTCGACCTCGACGCCGGCCTGGATCGGCTGTGCGCGCATGGATTGGACGCCTTTCTCGGGCGACGGATGGGAATTGAGCATATCGCCACTGTGACAGGCCGCGCTAGGGCAGGGTGCCGCGTTGAACCCCGCGGTGGCCCGCCTTATGCTGCGCGGACGCAAGGACAGGAGACTTAAGGTGAGGATGACAAGCGCCGGATCGGCCGCAGCGGCGGCGGTTGCCGTCATGGCGGGACTCATGGTTGCCGCTGGGCCCGCCCAGGCGCAGGGACAGCCGTGGCGTCACGCCATCATCGAGCCCAAGAGCGACGCCGGCTTCCAGGTGATGGCGGTGCGCGGCGGCTATGCGGGGAAGCAGGGCCTCAAGCTCGAGCTGCCCTATTTCCAGAACGACGTGATCGCGCTGCGAGGCCTCCTCGCCGGCGACCTCGAGAGCTACGAGGGCGGCGCGGCGACCGCCATCATCGCGGCGGCGCGCAATGCCGACGTCAAGATCATCGGCTGTCATTGGCAGACGGTGGTGCACAGCGTGTTCGCGCGCGCCGAGTTCAAGGGTCCGCAGGATCTCAAGGGCGCCACCATGGCGATCTCGGCGCCGAACGCGACGCCCGACATGATCGGCAAGGCCTATATGGCGCAGAACAACGTGCCGTTCTCGGAGGTGAAGTTCGCCAGCCTCGGCAACGACCCCGAGCGCTACAAGGCGATGATGAGCGGGCTTGCGCTCGCCACCGTCATCTCCATCGAGTTCGAGCCGATCGGCAAGCGCGACGGCATCAAGCTCGTCGCGCGCGGCAGCGACGTGCTGCCGAAATATCTGCGGCTGTGCACGGTGACGACCGGAAAGCTGCTGACCACGCGGCGTGAGGATGCGGTCCGATTCCTGACCGCGCAGATGCAGGGCTACCGGCACGCGCTCGCCAACCGCGAGGAGGAATTGCGGATCACCCGCGAGATCACCGGCATCAAGGCGGACGATCCGCGGCCGGAATTCATCTTCGATGAGGCGGCGCGGCGCGACACCGGCATCGATCCGACCATGCCGATCGCCATGGACAAGCTCGAATGGCTGCAGGAGTTCCTGGTCAAGGCCGGCAACCTGGCGCAGCCGTTCGATCTCACGCGGATGGTCAATACCGACATCCGCGCCCAGGCGCTGACGCGCGCCGGCATGCAGCACTGACCGATCGCTTTAGGCCGCCGGCGCGATCGTCCCGCGGCACTCGCCGAAGCCGATGCCGACGTAGCCCTCGCGGCGGCAGCGCGCCCGCATGATCACGGTGTCGCCGTCTTCCAGAAAGCGGCGGGCCTCGCCCGAGGCGAGCGTCACCGGCCGCTTGCCGCCGGCGGAAATCTCCAGCAGGCTGCCGAGCCCGTCGTCCGACGGCGTCGAGATGGTGCCGGTTCCGAACAGATCGCCCGGCCGCAGATTGCAGCCGTTGCAACTGTGATGGGCGACGAGCTGGGCGACCGTCCAATAGAGGTGGCGGGCGTTGCTGGCGGACAATTGGTGCGGGGGAAGCCCCTTCGCCTGCAGCCCCGGCGTGGCGAGAAACACCTCGAGCCCGATGTCGAGGGCTCCGGCGGCTTGGTCAGCTGCATCGAGCAGATAAGGCAACGGTGCCGGATCGTCAGCGGGCCGCGGCGCCTGCGCGGCGCGAAACGGCGCCAGCGCTTCGGGCGTGACCACCCACGGCGAGACCGTCGTCAAAAAGCTCTTGCCGAGGAACGGGCCGAGCGGCTGAGCCTCCCAGGCCTGCACGTCGCGCGCCGACCAGTCGTTGAGGAGACAGAACCCGGCGATCTGCTGCGCGGCTTGCGCGATCCCGATCGGGGCGCCGAGCTCGTTGCCCGGTCCGATCCAGACCCCGAGCTCCAGCTCGTAGTCGAGGCTGCGGCTCGCTCCGAAGCTCGGGACCGTCTCGCTCGCCGGCTTGCGCTGGCCGCTCGGGCGGCGCACCGGCGCGCCGGACGCGCTGATCGACGAAGCGCGGCCGTGATAGCCGATCGGCACGTATTTGTAGTTCGGCAATAGCGGATTGTCCGGCCGGAACAGCTTGCCCGCATTGGTGGCGTGGTGGATACCGGCAAAAAAGTCGGTGTAGTCGCCGATCTCGGCGGGGAGGCCCAGGCGGCAATCCTCGGCGCGGTGAAGAATCCGGGAGCGCAGGCCTTCGATCCGTGCGCGGTCGCGGCCCTCCGCATCGAGAATCTCGCCGACGCGCTGCCGCAGCGCCACGCGCGCTTCGCGGCCGAGCGCGAACAGCGGGTTGAGCGTCGCCCCCGCCGCCGCCTGCGCCGCCCTGGCGGCAGCGCCGTCGAACAGGCCGACTTCGAGCGCGGCCGCGAGATCGAGGATCTCGTCGCCGATCGCGACGCCGCCGCGCGCCGTGCCAGAAGGCGGCGTGAACACGCCGAGCGGCAGGTTCTGGATCGGGAAGTCGGCGTGATCGTTCGCCGAGGCGACCCAGCTGCGCCGCCCCGGCTTGTGGGTGTCGTCGATCATGGCTGCCTGCTACCCGGATTGAAGTGTTTGCGCAGGCCCTGCCAGCAATCGATGTAGTCCTGTTGCAGCTCCTTGAGCCCCGCGGCGTATTTCGTCACCCGCTGCGGGAAGCGGGTCTCGAACATGAACGCCATCGTGTTGGTGAGCTTCACCGGCTTGATCTCGCTGTTGCTGGCGTGCTCGAACGCCTGCTCGTCCGGCCCGTGCGGCAGCATGGCGTTGTGCAGCGAGATGCCGCCCGGCACGAAGCCTTCCGGCTTGGCATCGTAGACGCCGTAGATCAGCCCCATGAATTCCGACATCAGGTTGCGGTGATACCAGGGCGGACGGAAGGTGTTCTCGGCCACCTGCCAGCGCTCCGGGAAGATGATGAGGTCGACATTGGCGGTGCCGGGCGTCTCCGACGGCGCGGTCATCACCGAGTAGATCGACGGATCGGGATGGTCGAACAGCAGCGCGCCGACCGGCGAGAAGCGGCGCAGGTCGTACTTGTATGGCGCGTAGTTGCCGTGCCAGGCGACCACGTCGAGCGGTGACTGGCTGATCTCGGTGGCGTAGAGCTCGCCGCCCCATTTCACGAACAGGGTCGAGGGCTCCTCCTTGTCCTCGTAGGCGGCGACCGGGGTGAGAAAGTCGCGCGCGTTGGCCAGGCAGTTGGCGCCGATCGGCCCGCGATAGGGCAGGGTGAAGGCGCCGCCGTAGTTCTCGCACACATAGGCGCGCGCCGGCCCGTCGACGAGCTCGACCTTGAAGATCATGCCGCGCTGGATCACGCAAATCTCGCCCGGCTCGATCTCGATCACCCCGAACTCGGTGCGCAGCCGCAGCTTGCCCTGCTGCGCGACGATCAGGAATTCGCCGTCGGCGTTGAAGACATATTCGTTGCGCATCGAGGCGGTCACCAGCAGCACATGCGCCGCCATGCCGGCCCGGGTCTCGGCATCGCCGGCCGTCGTGATGGTGCGCAGCCCGCTCACGAACGTGAGATTCTCGTCGGGGATCGGGATCGGTCCCCAGCGCAATTGGCCGATCGGCAAGTCGCTCTCCTCGCGTGCCGCCGGCGCCGTACGGATGAACCCCTTGTCGATCTTGCGGTAACGGCTCGAATGCTTGACGGTCGGCCGGATGCGATAGAGCCAGGAGCGCTGGTTGCTCTCGTGCGGCGCCGTGAACGGCGAGCCGGAGAGCTGCTCGGCATAAAGGCCGTAGCTCACTTTCTGCGGCGAGTTGCGGCCGACCGGCAGCGCGCCGGCGAGCGCCTCGGTCTCGAACGAGTTGCCGAAGCCGGACATGTAGCCGGCGACGAGCCCGCTCTGGCGCAACTCGGCGCTCGGTTCAAATCGCGACGGAGTCTGCAGGTTCATGGCGATCCTCCGTATTTGGACGCGAGCATGACGAATGCGGCGCCAACGCGCAATCATCCTGATTCCACACGGAACTCATTCTTCGAACTTGCGCGCCCAGGCCTGGACCTCACGGCTGATGGCGACCACCTTGGCGGCCGCGTCCGTTCTGGTGAAATGTTGAGCGATCGAGCCCCTGCGGGCGAAGGCACGCTCTGCATAGCTGCGCAGCGCCTGGTCGTTGCGATCGCTCTTGGAGAGTTCGGAATCGAGCCGTTCGGCCGCCATCGCATAGGCGCGCACCGCCGCGGCTCGGTCGCCGGCGAGCTCGTGCAATTCGCCCAGGCGCAGACTCGCGCCCCAGGAGCCGCGCTCGGCGGCGGCTTTGAGCGCCACCAGGTCGGCCGCCTTGGACAGCCATGCGGTCTCCGGGTCCGCGCTCGTGGTTCGTGCGGTCGGCGAGTCGTCCACCAAAGAAGCCTCGCGCCGCTCCTCCCAGGTGAGCGGGCGCAATGCGATCACGCGCAGCCAGTCCCACATATCGTTCCAATCCAGCGTGAGCGCATCGGGCAGGTCCCACACCCGCGACGTCTTGTCGTTCGAGGCGGTGAGCACGTGCCGCCCGTCGCGGCTGAACATGGCGTCGTTGACGACGTCGCGATGCCCCTCGATGGTCGCGATCATCGTGCCGGTGTCCGTATCCCACAGGCGGACCGTGCGATCCTCCGATGAGGTCACGATGCGGCGGCCGTCGGGGCTGAAGGAGCCGGCGTAGACGCGCGCCTGGTGGCCCAGCAGCACCTTCTGCGGCGCGCCGGTCGCGGCGTCCCAGATGCGCGCCGTCCGGTCGTCGGAGGTCGTCAGCACCAGCCGGCCGTCGGGGCTGAACGTTGCGGAATTGAGATAGGCCTGGTGGCCTTCGAGCCTGAGCGCGAGCTTGCCGCTCTCGGCATCCCAGATGCGGGCGCCCTCCAACGAGGCGGACGCGATGCGGCGGCCGTCCGGGCTGAAGCGGACGAAATTGACGT
Organism: Xanthobacteraceae bacterium; assembly: GCA_040510815.1. Classification (GTDB taxonomy): domain Bacteria; phylum Pseudomonadota; class Alphaproteobacteria; order Rhizobiales; family Xanthobacteraceae; genus VAZQ01. Next base: position 10,431 of record JBEVIH010000038.1, read on the forward strand.
CGCCGGAATGGCCTTCGAGCGTGTGAACGGGTGCAAGCGTGTCGGCGTCCCACACCCGCACCGTGCGATCGTCGGACCCGGTCAGCAGCCATCTGCCGTCCGGGCTGAAGGCGACCGAGTTGACCGAGCCTTCATGTCCCTGCAGCACCTTGATCGGCTTGCCGCTTGCCGTATCCCACACCCGGACCGTGCGATCGAGCGACGCGGTGAGAATGCGCCGCATGTCCGGGCTGATCGCGGCCGACGTGACCGAGTTGGTATGTCCCTTGAACACCTGGAGCAGCGCGCCGCTCGCGGCGTCCCACAGCCGCGCCGTCTCGTCGTATGAGGCGGTCAGCACTCGCGTCTCGTCGGCGCTGAATACGGCGGTGTTGACGGTGGCGCCATGTCCGCGAAACACGCGGAGAAAGCCGCCTCGCTCGATGTTCCAGAGCCGCGCGGTCTTGTCGGCCGAGCACGTGAGCACGGTTTGGCCGTCGGGGCTGAAGACGGCGTGATGGACATAGCCATGATGTCCGTGCAGCGCTTGCAGCAACATGCCGGTCTCGACGTCCCAGAGGCGTGCCGTGTTGTCGGACGACGCCGTCAACAGCCGCCGTCCGTCCGGGCTGAACGAGGTCGCGCGGACATTGTCCTGGTGCCCGCCGAGGACATGGACGAGCCGTCCGGTTTCCGCGTCCCACAGCCGCCCGCTCTGGTCCGAGGCCGCCGTCGCGATGAATCGTCCGTCGGGGCTGAATTCGGCGGCGTTGACTTGTCCGTCGTGCGGCAAGGTGTGAATCAGCGCGCCCGTGCCGCTGTCCCAAACGCGCGCGGTCCGGTCCTGCGACGCGGTGACCACCCGCCGTCCGTCGCGGCTGAACCTGGCGGACATCACGTCGTCGTCATGGCCTTGGAAGCCGTGCAGGAGCTCGCCCGACTGTACGTCCCAAAGGTGAGCCACGTTGTCGGCGGATGCGGCCAAGGCCTGACGCCCGTCGGGGCTGAACACTGCCGACATCAGCGGACCCTGGCCGCGAAGTGTCTTGAGCAGCGAGCCGTCCCGCGCGTCCCACAGCCGGGCAGTGCCGTCGAGCGAACCGGTCAGTACCTGATCGCCGGAAGGACTGAAGCTTGCAGCGGTGACGTCGCTCGAATGGCTCTCGAAGCTATGCTGCAGCTTGCCGTCCGGCAGGCGCCAGAGCCGTGCGGTGCGGTCGACCGACGTGGACAGCACCGACTGGCCGTCGGGACTGAACGAAACGGACAACACGGTGTTGCCATGGCCTTCGAAGGTCAGAACAAGCCGTCCGGTCGCCGCGTCCCATAGCCGTGCCGTCTTGTCCTGGGACGCAGTCAGGACGTGGCGGCCGTCCGAACTGAACGCGGCGGCGCGGATCGATTCGCCGTGCAGCAGCAGAACCTGCGCGGTCACGCTGCTGACGCTGCGCGCCAAGGTGAGCTGGGCGAACCACGGCAGCAGCGCGCGCGAACGCTTGTCCGCCGCCTTGACGGCTTCGACCAGCAGCAGGGAGGTCTGATCGGCGGCGCCGCTGCGGCGCGCGTCCTCGGCCTTGGTGACGAGGAAGCGGGAGCGCTGCGCCAGCGCTTCGTCGAGCTGCCGCTCCGCTTTGCGTTCGTTCACGTAGGCCAGCCAGCCGGCGCCGCCGGCAACGACCGCGAGCAGAAGCATCGCAGCCGCGATGCCGTAGGCGACGCGCGTCCGCCTGCGCGCGACTTCGAGCTCGCGCTGCTTGAGCGCGTCGAAATCGATGCCGAGCAGACCTGCGATCAGCTTGAGCTTGGCGTTGTCCCGTCCATCGCCCTGCTCGCGTGCATCCGCCGCCACCGGCTCGGTGCGGATTTGACCGAGCTCGCCGTCGGCGCCGAGCTTGAACTTGAGCGCCTGCGGAAAGCACTCGCGGGAGGGATCGCCGCCGTCGGCCGCGTTCGGCTCGCCTTCGGCGATCAGCGCGAGGATGCGGTGCTCGCGGCCGAGCCGCTTGAAGGCGAGGATTTCCTCGTTGACCCAGCGCGACCTCGCACTGTTGGGCGAGCAGATGATGACGAGATAGGCCGACTGCTCCAGCGCCTGACGGATCTGGTCGCTCAGGTTCGGGGACGACGCCAATTCTTCCCGATCGCGGAAGATCGGGAACAGCTTGGCTGGGACGGGCCCCTCGCGGCCCTGCACGCCGGTGAGCCGCTTGGGAATGCGATAGCTCTCGAGCGCCCGGTGCAGCCAATCGCCCCAGGCCCGGTCGGCATGGCTGTAGCTGATGAAAGCGCGGTATTTGAAGGTCTCGGTCATGAGGCCGGCCGCAGCTTAGCACAGGATCCCGTTCGGTGCGCTTCCTTGCGCACCTCGACCGACCTGCCATAATTGCGACAGGCGAGAGGGATCGGCACAGCCATGAAATTCGGCATCTTCGACTACATCGAGGCGGACCAGCGGCCGCTGCAGCAGACCTACGAGGAGCGCCTGGTGCTGCTCAAGGCGGCGGAGGCGGCCGGCTTCTACGGCTATCACCTGTCCGAGCACCATGCGACGCCGCTGTCGATGACGCCGTCGCCGAGCGTGTTCCTGGCGGCGGCCGCGCGCGAGACCAGCCGCATCCGGCTCGGCACGCTCTTATTCCTCCTGCCGCTCTACCATCCGCTGCGGCTCCTGGAAGAGCTCTGCATGCTCGACCATCTCAGCGGCGGCCGGCTTGACGTCGGCGTCGGGAAGGGGATCTCGCCGCACGAGTTCGACGCCTATGGCGAGGACTTCGCGCAATCGGGCGAGGCGTTCGAGCACGCCTTCAACGTGATCTACCAGGGCTTCACCCGCGATCGCATCGACTACAGCTCGCCGCGCTACAGCTTCAAGGACGTGCCGGTCGCGCTGCGGCCGCTGCAGCGCCCGCATCCGCCGTTCTGGTACGGGCTGCGCGGCGAGCACGGGCCGGTCTTTGCCGCCAGGCACGGCATGCACGGCGTCACCTTGGGGCCGGACGAGCGGGTTGCCAAGATGATCGCGACCTTCCGCGGCCATTGGGCGACGCACGCGGACGAGCGGAAGCGGCGCAAGTCGTCGGTGCAGTCGCCGATGGTCGGCGCCATGCGGGCGATGTTCGTGGCCGACAGCGACGCCGAGGCGGAGCGGATCGCGCGCCCGGCCTACAAGGTCTGGTTCGACAACCTGGCCTGGCTGTGGCAGGAGCGCGGCACCTTCCCGCCGATCGCGATCGCGGCCGACTACGACCAATCGAAGGCGGCGGGCACGCTGGTGGTCGGCACCCCGGAGCGCGTCGCCTTGACCTTCGCGGCGCAGGCCGAGCGCTGCGGGCACAACTATCTCGTGCTGCTGCTCGCCTTCGGTTCGCTCAGCCATGCCCAGCAGATGCGCTCGCTCGAGCTGTTCCGCTCGCAGGTGATGCCGCGGCTCAGGGACCTCAATATCGATCCGCTATCGGCGCCCGCCGCCGCGCTGAGCGCGGCATCGTAACGGCCGGCCTGGCTTTAGTACTCGTCGAACATCTGCTGGATCTCGTCCGGCTTCGTCGTCTTGGTCAAAGCCAGCTGCAGCAGGATGCGCGCCTTCTGCGGGCTCAAGTTGTCGGCGGCGACGAAGCCCGGCTCCTGCCAGTTGTCGTCCCGCACCACCCGGCCGGCGCCGACCCGCGCGCTGCGCACCACCACCACGCCGGTCGTGTCGTGGAGTTCCTTCAGCGTCTTGCGCGCATTCTGGGTGTGGCCGGCGCCGGTGCCGGCAATGACCAGGCCCTTGGCGCCGGCGGCGACCGCCGCCTTGGCCAGGTCGACGTCGTCGCCGGCGTGGCTGTAGAGGATGCTGACCTTGGGGAAGTCCGTGATCTGCGCGAGGTCGAATTGCGATTGCGTCGTGTGCCGGCGCGTCGGCGTGCGATAGAACACGATCTTGTCCGGGTCGGCGTAACCCAGGATGCCCAGCTCGCGCGACTGGAACGTCTCGAGCCGATAGGTATTCGCCTTGGTGACGTCGCGCGCCGCGTTGATCTCGTCATTGAGCACGACCAGGGTTCCTTTGCCGCGCGAGACCGGGTCGGCGGCGACACGGATCGCATTGAGCAGGTTGAGCGGCCCGTCGGAGCTGAGCGTGCTGAACGGGCGTTGCGCGCCCACGATCACCACCGGCTTGTCGTGCCGCACCGTGAGGTTCATGAAGTAGGCGGTTTCCTCGATCGTGTTGGTGCCGTGCGTGAACACTACGCCGGCGATGTCGGGATCCGCCAAGCGCCCGCTGATACGCAGGCTGAGCTCCTTGAGCTCCTGCGGCTTGTCGAACGGAATGAACTCGTCCGACTCCACGGTCACCCGCGCAAACTTCAGGACTTCCGGGATGCGCTCGATCATCTGCTTTCCCGTCAGCCGCGGCTCGCCGGTGGTGGCGTAGCGAAGATATTCGAGCCGATTGGCCGGATTGCGTGGGATGGTGCCCACGCCGGTCAGGATGTGCACGCGCCGCAGCCCCGTTTGATCCTGCTGGGCCAGGGATACGGTCGACATTGCCGCGGTCATTGCGAAGATCATTGCCAGAAAGCTCCTCATCCTTGCCTCCTGAAACTGTGCGAGCCGAGCGGTCGCGTCTTCACAGCGACGCCAGCAACTTGCCGAAGCCCTGGATCGGGCCGGTGACCTTGCCGCGCCGCATCGAGCTCCAGATCATGGCGTTCATCCAGGTGACCACGGTGGTGTCGAGGTCCTTCTCGAGCCGGTCGATGTTGTGGATGCTGCCCCAGCCGCCGCAGGGGATGTAGATGCCGTCGGGCTTCTCGGCGGACCCGAGGAAGGTCTTGCGCGCCACCGTGTATTCGACCGGGATCGGCAGCCGGCGGATCTCCACGTTGCGCTTGATGCCGAGCGCGGTGTTGCTGGTGATCTCGATCTTCTCGCCCGCGAGATATTGCACCAGCCGATCATTGATGAATTGCTCGAACGGCGTCGCCATGGCGAGCGTGGTCAGCTTCGTGCTGCGCATGGCGTCGATCACGCTCGACATGTCGGTGATCGCCGGCAACCCGGACGCCTGCGACAGACGATCGGCCAGTTGGTCGCCGAAGCCCCGTCCGCGCCGCACCACCGGCGGCACCCCGGACTGGTAGATGACGTCGACGTCGAAGTTCGCCAATTGCTTGGCGGCGCGCTCCATGCCCTTGATGGCTTCGTCCATGTCGTCGTCGGACAGTTGCTGGATGGTCAGCGACACGGTGGTCATGTCGACGCCTTCGGGCACCGCTTCGTAGAATTCGAGCACGGCACGCGGCGGCACCGGCGTCGGAAAGATCACGCCGACATGCAGCCGCCATCCGGTAATGCCCTCAGCCATGCTTGCTGCTCCTTGCGCGGCCGCGTCACCGCTGCGGCGCTCTCCGCCGCGGGATCATTGCGGAATCTTGGCGCCGGTCGCGGTGATGACCTCGCTCCATTTCCTGATGTCGGCCTGCATCAGCGCCAGCATCTCGTCGGACGAGCTACCATAGACTTCGAGCCCCTGCTCGGTGAGCCGATCCTTCAATTTCGGATCGGCGACCGCCTTCTTGACCTCGCTCGCCAGCCGCTCGACCACGCTGCGCGGCGTCTTGGCCGGCGCCAGCAGGCCGAACCAGCCGCTGAGCTCGTAGCCGGGCACGCCGGACTCCTGCACGGTCGGGACCTGCGGCATCAGGCTCGAGCGCCGCGGCGCCGCCAGCGCCAGCATCTTGCCCTTGCCGCCGGCCGCCAGCGCCATCGCCGAGGGCGGGCCGGTGAACATCACGTCGACCACGCCGGCGGCGATGTCGATCATCGCCGGAGCGGTTCCGCGGTAGGACACCTGGGTGATCTCGGTCTTGGTCATCAGCTTGAACAATTCCATGCCGAGATGCGCCTGGGTGCCGAGCCCGATCGACGCATAGTTGAGCTTGCCGGGATTAGCCTTGGCGAAAGCGATCAGCTCGCCGACGCTGTTGGCCTCGACCTTTGAGCTCGCCACCAGCACCAGGTGCACCTTGGCGATCACGCTGATCGGGATGAAGTCGCGGAACGGATCGTAGGCGAGGTTGGGATAGAGGTTCGGGTTGACCACCAGATTGGTGTCGACCGCCATGAATAGCGTGTAGCCGTCGGGCACCGCGCGCACGACCTGTCCGGCCGCCAGGCCGCCATTGGCGCCGGGCTGGTTCTCGACGATCACCGGCTGGCGGACCGATTCGGACAGGCGATCGCCGAGGCTGCGCGCGATCAGGTCGACGGCGCCGCCCGCCGGCTGGGGCAGCACGAAGCGGATCGGCTTTGACGGATACGGCTCCTGGGCGCGTGCCGCGTCGCCGGCCATTGCAGCCACGACCAGGCAAAGGCAAGCGAGCGCAGTTACGGGCCGACCCATGGTTGCCTCCTCACGCCACGACGGCGGTGCCGGACCGCGCCGGTGCCGGCGTGCGCGACTGCTCCGCCGGCGGAAATGGCTGGCGCAAACCCGCCTGCACCATCAGCGGAAGCACCTCTTCGTTCCACTGCGCCAGCTCGTCCTTGTAGCGGACCCAGGAGATCAGGCAGCCGTCGACGCCGATATCGGCGAGCTTGCCGAGCTCGTCGACGATCTGCTCGGCCGTGCCCACCAGCGGATAGCCGCCGTGACCGGCGATGAAGTGGGCCTTGTGGCCCTCCAGCGTCTTGGGGTCCAGGGTCTGATTGTGCAGCCCGAAAATCTTGAGGAGGTTGCCGGCCGCTTCCCAATCGCCTTTCTCGTAGACGTAGTGGTTGAGATAATCCTTCGCTTCCTTCTCGGTCTCGCGGCAGACCACATAGACGTGAATCCAGATCCGGGTCTCGCGCCCGTACGAGCGCGCCATCTGCTTGAGATGGTCGATCTGCGCCCTGGCGCCCTCGAGGAAGGTGCGGTCCTTGAGGATGACGAAGTTCATGTCGCAGTAGCGGGTGGTGAAATCCTGCGCCGCCGGCGATCCGCCCGCGTTCATGATCGGCGGATTGGGCTTCTGCAGCGGCTTGGGCTGGCTCCAGACCGAGGCGGCGTGGAAGCTCTCGCTGTCGAAATCGAACTCGTCATCCTCGGTCCAGGCCCGCCGCACGAAGTCGAGCCATTCGGTTGCGTATTTGTAACGGTCGTCGTGCGGGCGCATATGGGCGCCGAACATGTCGAACTCGTTCTTGAACCAGCCGCACACGACGTTCATGGCGAATCGCCCGCCGGTGACGTGATCGATGGTGGCCGCCATCTTGGCCACCATCAGCGGATGGACCAGCGGCACGTGCACGGTGGCGAGCACCGTGCAATAGCTGGTCACCGCGCCGATCGCCGACGCCCAGGTGAAGCTCTCGAACGTGCAGTTGTTGAAGTTCGACGGCCCGCCGTAGCCCTTCCAACGCCCGACCGGCAGCAGCGCCTCCATGCCCGCGCGGTCGACCGCCTGGGCGATGTCGCGGGTATCGGGCCAGTTGAGCTTCCAGGCTTCCGGCACGGTGGTGATGGTGGAGCCATGGCTGCAGTTGAACGCCATGACTCCGAGCTTCATGCGGTTGCCGCCGAACAGCCGCGCGCGGGCGGTGTAGTCGTGAGCGGGCAGGGCGGCGTTCATGTGTCTTGCCTCACCACTTCATCGGGCATTCCTGGTGGTAGGGATCCTTCCAGTCCTTGATCGCGGTGTCCTTCAGCACGGCCTTGGGCTGTCCCTTCTCGTCCTTCTTCACCTCCATGATGTAGAGGTTCTGGATCGGGAAGTGGTTGCTGTTGAACTTGAACGAGCCGCGCACCGACTGGAAGTTGGCCTTGCGCAGCGCCACGCGCACCGCGTCCTTGTCCTCGATCTTGCCGTTGACGTCCCTGACCGCGGCATCGATCAGCTTGATGGCGTCGTAGCCGAGCGCCGCGAAGGTGGCGGGCTCGCGCTTGTGCTTCGCCATGAATGAGGTGACGAACTTCTTGTTCGCTGGGTTATCGAGCTCCATCGCCCAGTTGGTGCTCATGATGATGCCGATCGCAGCGTCTCCCTGCGCCGGGAAGGTCAGCGGGTTCGCCACCGGGTCTTCCGTGTAGAACGGGATCTGGCTCTGCAGGCCCGCCTGAGCGTACTGCTTGCTGAACGCGACCCCGCCGGCGCCGACCAGGAAGGCGAACACCGCGTCGGGCTTTTCGGCGCGGATGCGGGCGATCTCCGGCGCGAAGTCGAGCTGGGAAAGCGGCGTGTAGACCGGCCCGATCGCCTTGCCCTTGAAGTATTTGATCGCCGCGCCGACGTGCTCGTAACCGGCCTGATAGTCGGCGCCCAGGAAGAACGCGCTCTTGATGCCCTTGTCGCTCATGTACTTGCCGGCCGCCGCCGGCCAGTCGTCATTGGTGAACGAGACGAAGAAGCCGTTCGGGTGACATTCCTTGCCGGCGAATTGCAGCGGCCCGGCGAGCGCGCCGACCGTGAAGATGCCGGCATTGACGAACGACTTGAACACCGGGATGAGCGTGTTGGAGGCGCCGAGCCCGGTGACGAAGTCGACCTTGGCGTCGTCGATGAGCTTCGAGGCGCCCTGCACGGCTTCGGCCGGATTGGTCTTGTCGTCGACCACCGTGTACTTGACCGGCAGGCCGCCGAGCTTGTTGCCGAGCTCCTCGAGCGCGAGATCGATGCCGCGCTTGGTCTCGGTGCCGGCGGGCGAGATCGGCCCGCTGAGCTGGGTGAGGTTGCCGAGCTTGACCTGATCGGCTGCCGGAGCGGCGGCGCAGGCGGCAAGCAGCATGCCGGTGGCAAGAGCCAGTCGTCGCATTGTTTCCTCCCTGGTGGTTGCCGGGTATGAAAGCGCAGCGTACCGGGGGTGCCAAGCCTTAAATCAGACGCCCACGAAGCGGCGAATGGCCTCGTAGTCGCTGCCGAGCGCCTTGGAGTCGCCGCTCCAGCGCACGCGGCCCCGTTCCAGCACGTAGTGGCGGTCGGCAAGCCGCGCGAGAACCTTGAGATTCTTGTCCACGATCAGGATCGACTGGCCGGCACCCTTGAGCTTGCGCAGCACCTTCCAGATCTCGTTGCGGACGATCGGCGCGAGACCTTCGGTTGCCTCGTCGAGGATCAACAGCTCCGGGTTGGTCATGAGCGCGCGGGCGATCGCCAGCATCTGCTGCTCGCCGCCCGAGAGCTGGCCGCCCATCTGGGCTCTGCGCTCGTGGATCCAGGGGAACAGGTCGAGGATCGCGTCGGTGGTCCAGCCAGTCTTGCCGTTCGCGCGCGTCGCCGCGGTGGCGGTGAGATTCTCCCACACCGTGAGGCTCGGAAAGATGCAGCGTCCTTCCGGGACCAGGCCGAGCCCGAGCTTGGCGATGCGGAACGAGGCAAGCCCGCGCAGCTCGCGGCCTTCGAAGTTGATCGATCCGCTGTGCGGCGGCGTCATCCCCATGATCGAGCGGATGGTTGTGGTCTTGCCCATGCCGTTGCGCCCGAGCAGGGTCACCACCTCGCCGCGGCGCACCTCGAAGTCCACGCCGAACAGGACCTGACTCTGGCCATAGCTTGTGCGCAACCCCTCAACGGTCAGCATCGAGGTCGCCTCCGAGATCGTCGTCCTCCTCGCCCAGATAGGCGACGCGCACGTCGGGATGATTGCGGATCTCGTCCGCCGTGCCGGACGCGATGATGCGGCCGCCGACCAGGACCGAGATCCGGTCGGCGAGCGCGAACACCACGTCCATGTCGTGCTCGATCAGCAGAATAGTGTATTGCCGCTTGACGCGTGCGAGCAGGTTCGACATCGCGCGCGATTCCTCGAGCCCCAGGCCCGCCATCGGCTCGTCCAGCAGCAGCATCACCGGATCGGTGGCGAGCGCCATGCCGAGCTCAAGCTGCCGGTGCTGGCCGTGCGACATGCGGGCCGCGATCGCGTCGCCGACGCCGGCGAGGCCCACGTCCTCGAGCAGCTTTCGCGCCGGCGCGCGCAACGCCGGAATCCGTTCGGCGTCGCGCCAGAACCGGAAGCTGTGCGGCTCTCTCGCCTGCACCGCCAGCGCGACGTTGCTCTCGGCCGAGAAGCTCGGAAAGATGCTGGTGATCTGGAACGACCGCGCCAGCCCGAGCCGCGCCCGCTGGGCGGTGGCGAGCTCGGTGATGTCGCGTCCGCGGAAGTTGATCCGTCCGGCATCCGGCTTGAGCTCGCCGGTCAATTGCCCGACCAAGGTGGTCTTGCCGGCGCCGTTGGGGCCGATCAGCGCGTGGGTCTCGCCGGTGCGGATGGCGAGCGAGACGTCGTCGGTCGCGACCAGCGCGCCGAAGGCCTTGCGCAGATGATGGGTCTCCAGCAAGAGCTCGCTCATCGGCTGGCTTCCGTATTGGGCTGCGCCGCTTCACCGCTGGCCGCCGGGAAATCGAGTTTCGCCGGAGCGCGCTTCTCCTCCGCGCCGGTCGCCCGCACCAGCAGGCCCCAGATCCCTTCCTTCATCAGCAGCACGCGCGCGATCAGCAGCGGTCCGAAGAACAGCATCCAATGCTCGGTGTAATCCGAGAGCACGTCGCGGAACGCCAGGAAGAACGCGGCGCCGAGGATCGGACCGATCAGCGAGTTGGCCGAGCCCAGGATCACCATGGCGAGCAGTTCGCCGGAGAGCTGCCAGCTCAGTCCCGCCGGGCTCACGAACTTGGCGTGGTTGGCCATCAGCGCGCCGGCAAGCCCGGCGATGCCGCCCGCGATCACGAACACGACGAGCTTGTACGGATAGGGCGGGAAGCCGACCGCCGCCGCGCGCCGCTCGTTGTCGCGGATGCCGCGGATCACCATGCCGAACTCGGATCGCACGATGCGTTGCGACAGCCACACCACCAGCACCAGCAGCGCGAGGACCACGTAATAGAAGGTCGTGTGGTCGGCGAGCGAAAGGAAGCCCAGGTCGTTGCGCTGCGGCACGGTGAAGCCGTCGTCGCCGCCCCAGTTCCGCAGACTCTGCGCGAAGTAGTAGACCATCTGCGCGAAGGCGAGCGTCACCATGATGAACTGGAAGCCGCGCGTGCGCAGCGACAGGCTGCCGATGGCGAGCGCGAACAGCATCGACACCAGGATCGCGAGCGGCCACGCCACCAAGGCGTTGGTCACGCCGTAGACCGTGAGCATCCCGGCCGCGTAGGCGCCGACGCCGAACAAGGCGGCCTGTCCGAACGTGATCAAGCCGGTATAGCCGAGCAAAAGGTCGACGCTGAGCGCCGCCATGCCGTAGATCGCGATCTGGGTGGCGAAGCGGGTGTGGTAGGTGCCGAACCAGGGCGGCAGCAGGATCGCGGCCGCGAGCAGCGCCAACAGCAGCAGGCCGCGTCGTCCGAGCATCGCCATGTCAGCCTCGATGCGCCGCGAACAAGCCGGTGCGGCTGAACAGCAGCACCACCGCCATCAGCACATAGACCGCCATCCCGACCAGCGCCGAGGTGGCGTTGGTCTGGATCACCAGCGGAATCAGCACGCGGCTCAAGGTGTCGAAGATGCCGACCATCAGCGCGCCCACCAGCGCGCCGCGCACCGAGCCGATGCCGCCGATCACCACCACGACCAGCGCGAGGATCAGGATCGGGTCGCCGGCGCCAGGCTCGACCGACAACAGCGGTCCCATCATGATGCCGGCGAGCGCGGCCAGCATGGCGCTGAGCGCGAACACCAGCGTGTAGAGCAGATTGATGTTGATGCCGAGCGCGGCGACGATCTCGCGGTTGTCGCTGCCGGCGCGGATCAGCGCGCCGACCCGCGTCCGGGTGATCAGCAGATAGAGCAGCAGCCCGGCGACGATGGCGACGCCGGTGATGACCAGCCGATAGATCGGGTAAGCGCCGCCCGGGATAATCTCGACCGAGCCGGTGAGGAACGGCGGGATGCTGAGCGGGATCGACTCGCGGCCCCAGATCACCGTGACCGCCTCGTTGAAGAACAGCGTCAGGCCGAACGTCGCCAGCACCTGGTCGAGCGGGCCGCGGCGGTAGAGCGGACGCAGTACGATGATCTCGAGCACGACCGCCACCAGCGCAGCCGCGATGAAGGCGAGCGGAACCGCGAGCGCGTAGGACTGCGTCCAGGCCAGCGCGGCCATCAGGAAATAGCCGCCGATCATGAACAGCGAGCCATGGGCGAGGTTGATGACCCGCATGATGCCGAACACCAGCGTCACGCCGACCGCCATGAGGAACAGCATCATTCCGAACTGAAGGCCGTTGAAGAGCTGCTCGACCAGGAGGGCAAGGGTCATGACAGCTCGATCTCGACGGCGGCAATGGAGGGGATCGGTCGTTTCGCCCCTGCGCGACGCTCGCCATGATACGCAGCGGGTGCGAGCGCACGCAATATCGTCGCCTGAACAGTGCGCCGTGCTGCGGCGACGCGCCACGGGCGAGCGCGGGGCTCGCGCCACGGGTGGTGGGGCAGGGTGGTTGTGGTCTGTCTCATGCCTCCGCGTCTACAATGCGCCGAGATCGGAACCGGTGGAGAGGTTTGTGACATGAGCGCCATTCGTCGCGTCGGCATCATCGGCCTGGGCAAGATGGGGAACCCGATGGCCCGCCATCTGCGCAAAGCCGGCTTCGAGGTGACCGGCTACGACGTCGATGACGTCGCGCGCAGGGAGGCCGGGCGTTCGGGGATCGCGCTCGCGGCCGATCCCGCCGCGGTCGCGCGGCAGAGCGACTTCGTGATCGTCGTGGTCGGCTTCGACAAGGAGGCCGAAACGGTGCTGCTGGCGCCGGGCGGCATCGCGGCCGCCGCGCGTCCGGGGCTGATCGTCGGCATCGCCTCGACCATCGCGCCGCGCACGATGGTGCGGCTCGCCGCGCGTCTGGCGGACAGCGGCATCGTTCTGTTGGACATGCCGCTCACCCGCGGCGAGCCGGCGGCCGAGGCCGGGCAGCTCCTGGTGATGGTCGGCGGCGATGCGCAGGCTTTCGAGGCATGCCGGCCCGCGCTCGAAAGCTTCGCCAGCAGCATCTTCCATCTCGGCGATCTGGGGGCCGGGCAGGTCGGCAAGATGGTGAACAACCTGATCCTGTGGTCGTGCATCTCGGCCAACCACGAGGGCTTCAAGCTCGCCGAGAAGCTCGGGGTCGACCAGGAGCGGCTGCGCGCGGCGCTCATCAAGAGCAGCGCCTCGAACTGGGCGCTGGAAACCCGCCCGGAGACCATGCCGATGCCCTGGGCCGAGAAGGACATGCGGATCGTGCAAGGCGAGGCCGATCATTTGCGGCTGAGCATTCCGCTCTGTGGCGTCGTCGCCGAGGTCGTCAAGAGCGTGAAGATCGAGCGCGGCTGGCCGACGCCCGCGCAACGCGAGACGTGATCTCCGTGATCGGCGAGCTACAGATCGCTCCGCTCGCTGCGTTTGACCGCCTTGATCGTCCTGGCGACCGAACCCTGCAGCAAGTCCAGGCGCGCGCGCGCGATCATCTCGGCATGCCGGTAGCATTGCCGCTCGTAGTCGAGCTTCTGCCGCTCGTCGGGCTTGGGCTCGCTGCTCTCGAACGCGCATTGCGGCTCTGGCTGAGCCTGGAGCAGCCCACGGCCGGGCAGGGGGATCGGCGTTCTCGATGCCGGTCCGCTAGCAACTCCGGTGGTCGACAGCTTGAGGTCGCGCTTGGTGTAGTCGCAGCCTGCAAGCGTCGCCGCGCAAAAGACGACGAGCATGCAGGTCGAGAGCTTGGCAAATTTGCTTCGGGCGCGCGCGTCGACCCTAGCTCCATGCAACGCAGAACATATTGGCATGGCATCACTCGCAACTCGGTGTCGGATCGGGCTGTACTAAAGGTCGCTTTCCTTGCGAGATTGCGCCGACCGCGCGGCGGACTTGTGATTTCTCGATCGCGTCCGGGCGGTAACGGAGGAAGTCCGTGTGCCGCCGCTCGCTACGACAAGCTCGCGACCAAAGACTTTTTCCGTCGCCACGCGCGATCAAATTCGGATTGGCGGTACGCTTGTGCGGCCACGCCGCCCAAGCTCATGAGCTCATCGCCTGGCGCCCGCCGTCTTTCTGCCCTCACGCGCCTTGCGGCCGCTGCGTGATTTCGATGTGCGGAGCGCGGCCGACCTTCCGCCGGCGCCGCGGGCGCGCGGCAGCTTGCCGTTCTTCTTGAGCCGCGTGGTCCAATATTCCCAGGCCCGCGCCATCGGCCGCGGCGTCAGCTGATAGGGGCCGGTCAATTCCGCCTCGCCGCGGCTCAACGGGCCAATCTTGCCGATCAGCATCGAGCGCAGCTGGATCTCCGCATTGGCGTGCGAATAGACCGTGCGGAACACGAGCTCGCGCAGCGTGGTGCCGACCAGCGTCGCGCCGTGGCGCCGCATCAGCACCATCCAGTGCGAACCCAGCGCCTTCGCCAGCGAGCGGCCTTCCTCCGGCTTGATCACCAGCATGTTGGTGTCGCCGAAATCGTCGCGGCTGTCCCAGAACGGCGCCGCGGTGCCGAGCACCGCGCCCAGATGGAACACCGGCACGAGCTCCACGCCGGTGATGCAGAACGGCAGGATCGACGGCGAATGGTGGTGGCAGACCGCGTTGACGTCGGGCCGCGCCTGGTAGATGCAGCCGTGAATGACGCGCTCGCCGTAGAGCGTGACGCCTTTCGCCGCGACCGGCTCGGAATCGAGCGTGAATTCGTAAATGTCCGCGGGCTCGATCAGCTCCGGACTGCGGGAGCGGGCGAGCAGATAGCGGCCCGGATCGGTCGGGTGGCGCACGCTGACATGGCCGAAGCCGTCGAGCACGCCCTCGTGTGCGATGATGCGGTTGGCGAGCGCGAGCTCGTAGCGGGCCTCGTCGAGCGGGCTGGGCATCGGCATTTTCCTTTCCTGTTCACATGCGGCCAGTCTTACGCGTGCAACGTTGTGTCTTGCGGGCACGCGCCCAATCGAACAGAAAGCGCATGCGAAGCCAATAGTTTCGTGCAAGACTTGGATCCCCGCGATCCTTCGAAGGCCGTCCCGTCATGACCGAATCCAAGCTGTTCTCGCCGATCACCATGCGCGGATTGACCCTCGACAACCGGATCGTGCTGTCGCCGATGTGCCAGTATGCGTCGCACGACGGCCATGCCAGCGACTGGCATCTGGTCCATCTCGGGCAATATGCGCTGGCCAATCTCGGCCTCGTGATCACCGAGGCGACCGCGGTCGAGCCGGAGGGGCGCATCTCGCCGATGTGCCTCGGGCTCTATTCGGACGCGCACCAGGAGGCGCTCGGGCGCATCGTCCGGTTCTATCGCGACTACGGCACCACGAAATTCGGCGTGCAGCTGGCGCATGCTGGGCGCAAGGCCTCGGTGCTGCCGTCGTTCATGATCCGGCGGGCGGTAACCCGCGAGGAGGGCGGCTGGACCCCGCTCTCGCCCTCCCATTACGAGGACGGCGTGCATCCGCCGCCGGCGGTCATGGACGTCGAGCTGATCGAGCGGGTGAAGAGCGCGTGGCGCGACGCCACCCGGCGCGCGACCGAGATCGGCGCCGACATGATCGAGCTGCACTTCGCCCACGGCTATATCGTCAACCAGTTCCTCTCCCCGCTCATCAACCGGCGCCACGACCGCTACGGCGGCAGCCGCGAGAACCGCATGCGGCTTGGGCTGGAGATCTTCGACCTCTGCCGGCGCGCCTTTCCGGCCGAACGGCCGCTGGGGGTGCGGATTTCGGTGACCGACTGGGTCGCCGGCGGCTGGGACGTCGACGATTCGATCGCGTTCGCCAAGGAGCTCAAGGCGCGCGGCTGCGACTACATCTGCACCACCAGCGGCGGCGTGTCGCTCGAGCAGAAGATCGACGCCAAGCTCGGCTACCAGGTGCCGCTGGCGGAGGCGGTGCGGCGCGGCGCCGGCATCGCCACCATGGCGGTCGGCCAGATCACCGAGCCGCACCAGGCCGAGGCCATTCTCGCCGACGGCAAGGCCGACATGGTGGCGATCGCGCGGCGGCTGATGTACAGCCCGCATTGGGCCTGGAACGCCGCCGCCGAACTCGGCGTGTTCCTGAAATATCCGCCGCGCTACCGCAATGCGCATCCGCGCATCGGGCAGGAGATGGACTTTCCCGAGTCGCCCGAGAAGCGGCGCCGGATGCTCGACGTGATGCGCGAGGAGGAGCGGGTCTCGCAGCCGCGGTAGGTTCTCCGCGCCGAAGGCGCGCGCCCGCAATCCATAACCACCGGCGGTGATTACGCTACTGCGCCTGCTCGGCGCGGATCAATTTCTGCAGGATCTGCTTGTAGCGGACCGGCCCGACGTCGACCGCCAGCAGCACCGGATCGACCGAGGTCAGCGCCGAATCGATGATCTGCTGCTGCGCCTCGATCACCGGCGCGTCCTGCTCCTCGAACGCGAAGCGGCGCGTGGTCGATATCTTGTTCTGGATCTGCGCGTTGAGCTCATCGTCCGCGGTCAACACGTTGAACCGGACGGCGGTGAAGAAATAGTGAGTGGTCTTGTCGCTCTCCGGGGTGAGCAAGTGGATGGCGTGGTAGCCGGTGCCGCTCTCGGGGACCGCTCCGGGCATGCAAATTCCCGTCACCAGACGAAGCGTGCTCGGCGCCATCCAGCGCATGCGGGTGAACTTGTCGACGCGCTCCGGCTTCGACGGCATCAGGATGGCGAACAGTCCGGGCGCGGTCGCGTTGCTGGCGTGACGCCCGACCACCACGTCGTCGCCGTCCAGATCGACGGTGATTTCGGCCTCGACCGTTTCCGAGTTGCCGAGGATGCCGTCGTGGAGAAAGGAGCCGTGGCTCAGGTCGAGCAGATTGTCGATGATCAGCTCGTAGTTGGCGCGGATGGTGATGCGGTCGCGCTTGGTGGCGTGCATCTCCGGAACGTTGTCGAGCACGCTGAAGTCCGGCACCTTGGCGAGGTCGGGTGGCTGCTCGCCCATCCAGATCCAGATCGCCTTGTGCTTCTCGGTCACCGGGTAGCTGCGCACCCGCGCCCGCGGCGGAATGTTCTTGGTGCCGTGCGGATTGAGCACGCAGGCGCCGGACGCGTCGAACTCCAGCCCGTGATAGGGACACTGCACGCGGTCACCGTTGACGATCTTTCCCATGTGCAACGGTGCGAACCGGTGCGGGCAGCGGTCCTGCAGCGCGGCGGGGCTGCCGTCCGCTTTCCGGTACAGCACGACCGGCTCCTTGAGGATCGTGCGGCCGAGCAATTGACCCTCGGCCAGATCGTCGGACCAGGCGGCGACGTACCACGCGTTGTGCAGATAGGTTCCGCTGATCATCTTCTTCTTGCTGTCGGCAAGCTCGCGATCAAGTTCGGCTGCGCGCGTCATCGAATGCCCTCATCGGATTGCTCGCTCGGATTATCTTGCCAGACATCTGCACGGGTCAAGCTGCTGCGGCTCGGCGCGCTGCCGAGGGCGAGGCCGGCGGTTTTGCGTTGATCGCGCACAGGCCGTAGGTCCGGCAGGACCCGCTGAGCGGCGAGGATCACTCGCCGGACGGGTCCCGC
Source organism: Xanthobacteraceae bacterium (assembly GCA_040510815.1). GTDB lineage: Bacteria > Pseudomonadota > Alphaproteobacteria > Rhizobiales > Xanthobacteraceae > VAZQ01. The sequence goes on from JBEVIH010000038.1 coordinate 27,857, forward strand.
CGGATGTCTGTCGCGCATTTCCACGGCGAACCGCTTCGCGGTTCGCTGTGGGCGGTGCTAACCCCTGCGCGGTTGCACTCCCGCCAGCGCCGCTTTCACCTTGTCCGGTGTGAACGGGACCGAGCGCAGGCGCGCGCCGGTCGCATCGAACACGGCGTTGGCGATGGCGGGCGGGATGGCGCATGCCATCGGCTCACCCGCACCCCAGGCGACCGTGCCCGGACGATCGATGAGCGTGACCTCGACCTTCGGCGCCGCCGGGAAGCGCATGATCGGGTAGGTTTCCCAATCGACGCTTTTGACCATGTTGCGGTCCCACGTGACCGTCTCCAGCAGCGTGCGGCTGACGGTTTGCAGCACGCCGCCTTCGACCTGGTTGGCGACGCCGTCCGGGTTCACCATCTCGCCGCAATCGTGGCTGGCGCAGACGCGGGTGACGCGAATCTCGCCCGAGGATTTGTCGACCTCGACCTCGGCGACCGCGGCCACATACGTGATCGCGTTGTTGTAGCGGAGATACGCGATGCCGCGTCCTTTCACGACCGGCCCGCTGCCGGCGTTCGGATTAGGCCCCGGCCGCGCCTGCCAGCCCGCCAGCTTCATGGCGGCCTGCAGGACATCGACCGCGCGCGGATCCTTCAGGTAGCGCAGGCGGAACTCCGCCGGATCGGCGTTGGCCGCCATCGCGAGCTCGTCCATGAAGCCCTCGTTGGCGAAGCTGTTCTCGATCCGCCCCGGGCTGCGCAAATGCGAGGAGCGGAAGAACGCCTCGGCAATGTGGCGCGTGTTCACCCGGATGTTCGGGAACTGGTAGGGCTGCCCGGTATTTTGGAACAGGAAGCCGACCCAGTTGCCCGGCCGCGGAATCCCGGTTTCGGTCGCGGCGAGCAGCGGGAAGTCGAGCGGCTTGAAGGCGGCGATGTGGTTCAGGGCGATGTAGAAGTCGCCGCTCCACGCGACCACGTTGCCCTGCGCATCGAGGCCCGCCTCCAGGTCCATCGTTCGCGGCGGACTCTTGGGGGCGCGCGCCGTCTCGTCGGCCCGCGACCATTGCATGCGCACCGGCTTGCCGATGAGCGTCGCGATCAGCGCCGCGTCCGCCGCGGCGTCCTCGGTGCCGTTGCGGCCATAGCAGCCCGCACCTTCGATGAAGACCAGGCGGATCGCTTCGCGAGGAAGGCCGGTGATCACCGCGAGCTCGTGCTGCATCGAGTGGGTCGCCTGCGACGACGTCCACACCGTGAGCTTGCCGCCCTGGAAGTCGGCCACCGCGCAGGATGGGCCGATCGTCGCGTGCGTCTGCACCGCGAAATCGTAGGTCGCCCTGACGCGCTTGGCGCTGCCGTCCAACGCCACCTTGGCGTCGCCGGCGTTCTGCGTCACCTCTTCCTTCGCCACCGGGCGCTGGCGCCAGGTCTCGAAGACGGTCGCTTGATCGGGCAGCCCGGTGCCGGCGGTCCAGTCGACCCGGATCGCCCGCGCCGCCTTGACCGCCGCCCATTCATTGCGCGCGACGACGGCGACGAAGTCACCCTTGCGCACGGTCTGCACGAACCCGTTCACCTGGCGCGCCGCCGCGTCGTCGACGGACGCGACGCGGGCGCCGTGATGGTCGGACCGGATCACGCGCGCATGCAGCATGTCGGGCAGGCGGAAGTCGTGGATATAGGTGAACTCGGCGGTGACCTTGGCGGGGATGTCCACCCGCGGGATCGACTTGCCGATCACCTTGTACTCGGGGTTCTTCTTCAGCGTGACCTTCGGGTCGACCTGCAGCCTGAGGCCGTCGCCGATCAGCTCGCCGTAACGCACGCCTTGCGTCGGACCGGCCTTCGCCCGCACGACGCCGTCCTCGACGGTCAATTCGCTCGCCGGCACGCCGAGCCGCTGTGCTGCCCGGTCCACCAGCGCGAGGCGCGCGCAGGCCGCAGCCCGCCGCAGTTCCGAGCCGCCCTGGAAGATCGTGAGATTGCCGGCGGTCAGCCATTGGTCGGGCGTCGTTGCGGTGTCGCCCATCACCATCTCGATGCGCTCGAATGCGACGTCGAGCTCCTCGGCGGCCAATTGCGTCAGCGCGGTTCTTGCGCCGGTGCCGAGATCGACCTTCCCGCAGAAGATCGTGACGCGGTTATCGGGACTGATGGTGAGCCAGGAATCGATCGCTTCCTTGGCCACGGATTTCGGCGCACGCAGCGTTGCGGCGCCGGCCGAGCCGACCATGCCCGACATCGAGAACCCGATGGCGAGAATGCCGCTCGCCTTGAGGAACTCGCGGCGGTCGAATGAAGTCCTTGCGCTTGAAGTCGTCATGTTCGCCTCCCGTCAGGCCGCGGCCGCGCGCTTCACAGCGGCGACGATGCGTTGATGGGTGCCGCAGCGGCAGAGATTGTCGGCGAGCGCGGCGCGAATCTCGGTTTCGCTGGGGCTCTTGTTCTTCGCCAGCAAGGCGGCGGACGTCATGATCATGCCATTGACGCAATAGCCGCACTGCGCCGCCTGCTCCTGGATGAAAGCCTGCTGCAGCTTCGACGGTTTCGCGCTGGTTCCGAGCCCTTCCAGGGTGGTGACTGCGCGGTCCTTGACCGCCTCGATCGCCAGCACGCAGGAGCGCACCGCTTCGCCGTTGACATGAATGGTGCAGGCGCCGCATTGCGCGAGACCGCACCCGAACTTGGGTCCTTTGAGCGCAAGATTGTCGCGCAGGACGTAGAGCATCGGCGTATCCGGGTCGACATCGACGACCCGTGCTTCGCCATTTATCTTGAGGTTGTAACTGGCCATGCGGTCCTCCCTGAGCGTAACGTTGTGTAATTGTTTGAAGCTCATGCGTGCCGCTCGTTCGCCCAGCCGTGATGGCCCGCGACGCATTCGAGCGTTGCGAAACCTTGCTTGAGCTCACGGTGCACGAGTACAGCTCGGCAGCCTATCACCTGCGTTGCCGTTGCGCAAAACCGAACCCCGAACCTCGGCTACCGCCACTACTCGGGCTTGATCTTGGCCTCCTGGATGACGCGTCCCCATTTGGCGTGCTCGCTCGCGATGAAGGCGCCGAACTCCGCGGCGCTCATCTGCACGACATCGGCGCCCTCCGACGCGAACCGCTTGCGCAGCTCCGCCGAATCCTGGATCGCCGAAATCTCCTTGTGCAGCAGCGCGACCACCGGCGCGGGCGTACCGGCCGGCGCCACGATGCCGATCCAATTGGCGGCCTGGTAGCCGGCCACGCCGCCTTCGGTCATGGTCGGAAGGTCGGGCAGCGCGGGGTTGCGCTCGAGCGCGCCGATGCCGAGCGCCCGCAGCTTGCCGGAGCGGACGTGACCGATGACCGACGGGATCGATGCGAACGACGCCTGGCTGTGCCCGCCGATCACGTCGATCATGGCCGGGCCGGCGCCGCGGAACGGCACGTGCAGAAGATCGACTCCGGCCGTGAGCTTGAACAGCTCGCCGCCCAGATGCATGGAGGTGCCGACGCCGGAGCTGGCATATTTCAGCTCGCCGGGCTTCTGCTTGGCGAGCGCGACGAACTCCTGCATCGACTTGGCCGGCAGGTCGGCATTGACCACCGCAACGGTCGGCGAGGTGGCGACAATCGCGACCGGCGCAAAAGCCTTGATCGTGTCGTAGGGCAGCTTCTGCATCCACGGGTTTATCGCGATCGCGATCGAGACGATGAGCAGCGTGTGGCCGTCCTTCGGCGCGCCCGCCACCAGCTCGCCGGCGACCGCGCCGCCGGCTCCGGTCTTGTTCTCGACGATGAATTGCTTGCCCAGCCGCTCGCTCAATTGCGTCGCGAGCAGACGCGCCACCAGGTCGTTGATGCCGCCCGGCGGGAACGGCACCAGGATACGCACGGGCCTGGTGGGATAATCTTGCGCCGCGACCGTCGCCGTCAGCGCCAACACGATGCACGCGGTCCGCAGCAGCAGTGCGCAGAGTCTCGTCATGGGTCATCCCCTGGTCTCGGTGCTGGTTTACGCGCGTTTTCTTCCTTCTTGTTCTTCCTTCTGCGGGCCGCCGGTCCGGCCCTTCAGCCGGATCAGTCTAGCCCATTCGCCCGCCGACTGGACCCTCAATGTGGCTTCCGCCCGCACGGACAAGTCGTATAGCATGAGCGCGATACTTGGCCGTCCGCACCTTCGTGCCGGCGCTTCAGAGGGCAACGCGATGAAACTTCCGCGTCGACAATTCCTGCATCTGGCGGCGGGGGCCGCCGCGCTCCCGGCCGTCTCCCGCATCGCGCGGGCGCAGGCCTATCCGGCGCGCGCCATCACGCTCATCGTGCCGTTTCCGCCCGGCGGCAGCACCGACGTCGCCGCCCGCATCGCGGCGGACCATATGTCGCGCACGCTCGGTCAGCAGATCGTGGTGCAGAACGTCTCGGGCGCCGGCGGCACCACCGGCTCGACCCGGGCGATGCGCGCCGATCCCGACGGTTACACCATCCTGATGGGCCAGATGGGGACGCACGCCGCCTCGGTCGCGCTCTATCCGAACCTCGCATACAAGCCCGATGTCGATTTTGAGCCGATCGGCATGGTGACCGCGTTTCCGTTGATCGTCGCGGCAAAGAAGGACTTTCCGGCCCAGGACCTGCGGGAATTCGCCGCCTATCTGAAGGCGAACGTCAGCACGATCAACCAGGCGCATGCCGGCGTCGGCTCGATCTTCTTCACTACGTGCCTGCTGCTCAATTCGCTCCTGGACGTGAAGCCGACGCTCGTGCCCTTCAGCGGCGGCGCCCCGGCCATGAACGCGCTGGTGGCCGGTCAAGTCGACTATATGTGCGCCGACATCATCACCGGCGGTGCCCATCTCGAAGCCGGCAAGATCAAGGTCTTTGCGATCTCATCGGCCGCACGCAATCCGGTCATCCCGAACGTGCCCACCAGCACGGAAGCCGGGCTGCCCGAATTCCAGGCCTCGGCCTGGAACGGCTTGTTCGCGCCCAAGGGGACGCCGAAGCCGATCATCGACAAGCTCGTCGATGCGCTCGACAAGGCGCTCGACGACGATGCCACCCGCAAGCGCCTGCTGGTCCTCGGCTGCGACATTCCCGACAAGGCCAAGCGCGGCCCGCAGCCGTTTCTCGCCCTGGTCAAGAGCGAGATCGCGCGCTGGACGCCGATCATCCAGGCTGCGAACGTCAAGGTGGAGTAGCGGCCGCGTCGCGCGCCGCCGCCGCCCTGGCGAACACGCGGCGCATGCGATCGACATCCGCGTCGAGGCCGGTGAACAGGCGAAACGCCGCAACCGCCTGGTGGATGACCATTCCGCTGCCGCCGAGCACGCGGGCGCCCTTGGCGCGTGCGAGCTTGATCAGCTCGGTCTCGAGCGGCGTGTAGATCACGTCCGCGACCCAGTGATGGTCTCGGATCGCATCCGGCGCGATCGGATTTCCCGGGAAGCCGAGCATCCCGACCGGGGTCGCGTTCACGATCCCGCACGCTGTGGGCAGCTCGACCTGCGGGTCTTCGATCAGCCGGCCGCGGCCGGGCCCGCAATGGCGGACGAGGTCGGCGACCAGCGCCGCCGCGCGCGCGCCGTCCTGGTCGTGGACCAGAACGCGGGCGGCGCCCAGATCGAGCAGCGCGAAGGCGACCGCGCGGCCGGCGCCGCCGGCGCCCACCAAGGCCGCATCCTTGTCCGCGATCGCGGCGCGGCCGAGCGTGTCCTCGAAGCTGCGCCGGAATCCGATACGATCGGTATTGTGGCCGAGCGTGCGGCCGTCGCGCCCGATCGTGATCGTGTTGACCGCGCCGATCTGGCGCGCTTCGGCCGAAATCCCGTCGAGCAGCGGCAGTACCTCCTCCTTGCACGGATAGGTGACGTTGACGCCGGCAAAGCCGGCCGCCCGGATCGCGGCGATCAGCTCGGGCAGATGTCGGCCGGCCAGCACGTCGAGATCCATGAGGTGGTAAAAGCCGCGAAGGTTGGCGGCCGCAAAGGCATCTTCCTGCAGCGCCGGCGACAGCGAGCCCAGGATGTTCCTGCCGATCAGCCCGACCAGGACGGGATCGCTCATGCTGCCCCCGCCACCGGCTGCAGGCCGCCACCGAGAAAGAGCTGGGCGATGCGCGGGTCGGCCAAAATGCTTTTCGCCGTGCCTTCGAGCCGCGTTTGCCCCTGCTCGAGCACCAGGCCATGGTCGGACAGCTGCAGCGCCTGCTTGGCGTTCTGCTCGATCAGCAGGATGGTGACGCCGGCGTCGCGCAGCGATTTGAGGATCGCGAACACCTCCGCCACCATCAGCGGCGACAGGCCGATCGAAGGCTCGTCGATCAGCATCAGCTTGGGGTCGAGCAGGAGCCCGCGCGCGACCTCCAGGAGCTTCTGCTGGCCGCCGGACAAGGTCGAGGCCTGCGCATTGGCCTTTTCCGCCAGCATCGGGAAGCGCGCCATCATCACGTCGATGCGCGCGGGGAGCAGCGATTGATCCGCAAGCGCCACGCCACCCAATTCGAGATTATGCCTGACCGTGAGCTCGGGAAAGATGTTGCGGCCCTGCGGCACATAGCTGACCCCGCCGTCGAGCATCTGCCGTGGCGTCCGGTTGCTGGTCTCGCGGCCGTCGAGCACGACCCGGCCCGCGCGCACCTCGAGTAGACCGAAGATCGCCTTGAACATCGTCGACTTGCCGGCCCCGTTCGGCCCGATCACGGTGGTGATCGCGCCGCGCCGGATCGTGGCGCTGGTGCCGTGCAGGATCGTCATCTTGCCGTAGCCGGCGACGACGCCTTCGAGCAGCAGGATGGGATCGGTGTCGGTCACGGTCAGTGTCCCAGATAAGCCTCGATGACCTTGGGATCGCGGTGAATGGCGGCGGGCGGCCCTTCGGCGATGATCCGGCCCTCGGCAAGAACGAGGATGCGGGTGCACAGCGCCATCACGAACTCCATGTTGTGCTCGATCACCACGAAGGTCGCCTTGGTGTCCTGGTTGATCGCCTGCAGCCGCTCCTTCAGGCTCGCCAGCATCGTCAAATTCACGCCGCCGGCCGGCTCGTCGAGCAGCACCAGGCGCGGCCCGGCCATGAACGCCATGGCGGCATCGAGCAGCTTTTGCTGCCCGTAGCTCAGCGCGCCCGCCGCTTCGTCGGCGAGATGCTGCAGCCGGAAGAAAGCGATCATCCGATCGGCGTCGGCGCTCAATCCCGCGTCGCCGGCGCCGAACAGCCGGGAGAGCATCGAGCCCTTGTGCTCCTGGCCGGCCAGGATCAGGTTCTCGCGCACGCTGAGCTGCGGAAAGATCTGCAGGAGCTGGAAGGTGCGGCCGATGCCGAGACGATTGAGGGCGCTCGGGCGCTTGCCGGTAATGGTCTTGCCGTCGACCCTGACCTCGCCGCGCGTCGGCTCGAGCTGGCCGAGGATGCAATTGAACAAGGTCGATTTTCCCGAGCCGTTCGGTCCGATCAGGCCGAGGATCTCGCCCTGATGCACGTCGAACGATACGCCGTTGACGGCGCGCACGCCGCCGAACGACTTGGCGAGATCGCGAACTTCGAGCACGACCGTCATTGCTTCGCTCGCGTCAGCGCCACGGTGCCGTCCTCGACGCCGTTGCGGCGCCTGCCCTTAAGCAGCCGCTCGGCGAGGCCGACGATCCCGGTCGGACAAAATGCCATCATGACGATGACGAGCACCGCATAGATGACGAGGTAGTAGCTCTCGGCGAAGCGCAGCCATTCCGGCAGCAGCACCGCGACCGCCGCGCCGACGAACGGCCCGAGGAAGGAGCCGGCGCCGCCGATGACCACCATCAGCAGCAGCAGGAACGACGGCGCGAGCGAGAACGGCGCCGGGTCGATGAACTCGACCAGCGGAGCGTAGAGCGATCCCGCGAAGCCGCCATAGGCCGAGCCGATCGCGAACGCCAGCACGGTGTACATCCGCACGTCGACGCCGAGGCTCTCCGCGCGGATCGGGTTCTCGCGCAGCGCGGTGAAGGCGCGACCCCACGGCGAGCGCAGCAGCCACCACATCGCGATCACCAGCACGGCCGTGATCGCGAGCGTGAACCAGTAGAAATAGAGCGCCGGGCGCAGGCTTAGCCCCAACGGCGACGGCCGCCGCACGTCCATGCCCGACACGCCGCCGGTGAGCCACTCCTCGTTGCGGATGACCAGCCAGACGAAGATCGCGAAGGCGAGCGTCACGAACGCGAGGTAATGCTTCTGCACGCGCAGGGCCGGAAAGGCGAGCAGGATCCCGACCACGAACGACATGACGCCGGACGCCGCGAAGGCGGCGCCGAACGGATATCCGGCCTTCGTCATCAAGGCCGTGGCATAGGCGCCGATGCCGAGAAACGCCGCCTGCGCGAGCGTCTCCTGGCCGGCATAGCCGACGATGAGATTGACACCCATCGCGGCGACCGCCGTCACCAGCCAGAGAGTCAGAATGTAGATGCCGTAGCGCTTGAGCCCCGCATAGGGGATGCCGAAATCCGTCAGGTCGAGCGGGCCCAACACCAGCGCGATGGCGGCCAGTGTGAGGATCAGCCAGGTCCACGCCGTGCGCGTCATATCACGCGCTCTTCCCGGCGGCCCAACAGCCCCTGGGGACGGAACAGGATGATGAGCACCAGCAGGACCAGCGGGACGGCTTGCCGATAGGCGGTCGAAACGTAGGTCGCCGCGAGATTGTCGATGACGCCGACCAGCAGTCCGCCGGCGATGGCGCCGCGCACCTGATTGAAGCCGCCGACGATCGCGGCGACGAAGGCGGCGAGCCCGAGATGCTCGCCGTTGGAGAATTTCGCCAGGTAGATCGGCGAGACCAGGAGTGACGCGATCGCCGCCAGCGCGGCGTTGATCAGGAATGTGTAGAGGATCATGCGGTCGACGTTGACGCCCAGGATCCGCGCCACGGTCGGATTTTGCGCGGTCGCCTGCATCTGCCGCCCGAGCCGGGTCTGTCCCAGGAACCATTGCAGGGCCGCGATCGTGGCGGCGGCCGCCGCCAGGACGCCGATCTGCGCGAGCGAGACCGTGATGCCGGCGATCGAAACGAGCTTGTCGGGGAAGACGCTCGGGAACGGTTGCGCCTCGGCGCTGTAGGCGATCTTGGTGCCGTCTTTGAGCAACAGTGCCACCGCGATCGTGGAGATGACCAGCGGCAGCACGCCGCGGCGGATCAGCGGGTCGACGATGACCGCCTTGAACACGACGCCGAGCAGCAGCATGGACGCGGCGATCGCCAGCAGGGCGGCCAAGCCGAACGGCGCGCCCCACCAATGCATGGCGGCGAGCGCGAAGAACGCCGGCAGCATGACGAACTCGCCTTGCGCGAAGTTGATCGTCTGCGAGGTCTGCCAGAGCAGCGTGAAGCCGATGGCGGCGAGCGCGTAGATCGCACCGGTCGCGAGCCCGGCCACCACCAGCTGCAGGATATCGGTCATCGCTGTCGTCCTCGCCGGCTGCCGCCCGTCGAGGTCGGCGCGCGGCCGGCGCGATGCGTGGCGTGGGGTCCGTTGCGGGCGCAGCGCGTCCGCAACGGCTGCGGACTACTTGTTGAGCTTCGGCAGGGTCTGCGTGATCACCTGCTTGCCGTCTTTCACCTCGGCCAGAAAGCTGATGCGGTCGATCTCGCCGGTGTCGTCCCAGGTCGCCTCGATCAGGATGCCGGGCAGCTTGTCCGGCGTGATGGTCAGGCCGCGCAGTGCCGCCGCGATCGCCTTGGGATCGAGCTTGCCCGCCTTTTCGGCGGCGGCCTTGATCATGTACGGCGCAATGTAGCCTTTGACGCCGTTGTGATCGGGCTTGTAGTTGAACTTGGCCTCGTACTTCCTGCCGAACTCCTGGATCGCGGGAATCGGCGCATCGACGGTGAGCCCGACATGGCCCTTCACGCCGTTGGCCGCGTCCTTGGCAAGGTCGATGACCTTCTGTCCCAACAGGGTGGTCTCGCCGATCAGCGGCTTGTTGAGCCCCTGCTTCTTCGCTTCGATCAGAAAGCGCGCGCTTTCCTCCTCGTTGAGATAGACGAAGACCGCATCCGCATTGGCGCTCTTGAGCTTGAGCACGTCGGCGGCGAAGTCGGCCTGGCCCGCCTCGGTCGACAGGTCGGCGACGACCTTGATGCCGCGCGGCTCGAGCTCCTTCATGATCGCGTTGCGCCCGCCTTTGCCGAAATCGTTGTTGACATAGACGATCGCCAGCGTCTTGGCCTTGGCCTGGTCGCGCAGATAGTTGGCGATCTTGGGCATGGAGACGTTCTGCCCGAACGAGGTGCGGAAGATGTATTTCGATCCTTGCGCGGTGAGATTGGCGGCCTCGCCGCCGATCACCTGCGGCACCTCCGCCTCGGCGGTGAGCTTGAGCGTCGCGTTCACGCTGCCGGAATAGATCGGGCCGAAGATCGCGATCGGCTTGTCGTCGAGCGCGCGCTGGATGGCGGCCCGTGCCTTGCCCGGATCGGTCGCGGTGTCGACGAATTCGAGCACGACCTTCTTGCGCAGCAGGCCGCCGGCGGCGTTGATCTCGTCGACCGCGAGCGAGGAGCCGTTCTTCCAGTTGGCCCCGACCGTGGCGCCGGCGCCCGACAGCTCGATGATGTTGGGGATCTTGATCGTGTCCTGCGCGAATGCGGGCGCCGCGCAGAGCAGGCCGAGGACGGCGGAAAATCCAAATGATCGCGCCGGCTTCATGGAGGTCCTCCCGAACGTTGCGGGCCGCCTGTTGGCGGATGCTGGGGTTTTCCGCAGCGATGCGACCACGTTTTTTGCCGGGAGGCAAATCTATGATTCCGGGGCTCTTTGAACCCGAAATTCGCAATCGCAATTGCCCGCGCGCCGTGGTCGGGTCATGCGGCCGCCTGGACGGTGACAAAAGCGCCCGAACCGCCGGCGGCGGTCCGGGCGCAACGGAGCGCGACGCGAGGTCGCGCGGTCAGGACGCTTTCCGCGCGCCGGCGCGTGCGGTGGTCAGGGCCCCGGTTTCAGGCCCTGCGCGGTCCGGCCGCTATCGACGGCGCCGGCGGACTACGAGCACTTGCGCAGGCCTCGCAGCCGCACCAGCGCGCGCCACGCCGCGTCGTAGGTGCGCAGGCCATCCGCCAGCACCACCCAGTCCTTGGGCGGCCTGCCCCAGGGCGGACCGCCGTCGTCGTACCAGATCTTGCAGTCGCCATAGCTCCAGCGGACGATCTCGTAGTCGCGGTCGCCCCAGCGATGATGCTTGCGAAAACCGTCTGCCGCGGCGGCGGCCGAGTACAATGCGTCCGGGACGACGATCGCTGCCGCCAGCGCGGTCGCAAAAAACAGCTTGTGCATGCCATTGCTCCTGGATCGATGAGGTGCACGAATCCTAGCCCCGCTTTTGTTGCGGTAACATCACAGGCCAGCGGATTCGACTGATTTTCCCCAACAATTTCGCTCCCGCCGGTCGCAACTGGCGTGCGAAAAACATCGATTGAAGCCCGCCAAGGCGCTCGGCCTGACCATCCTGGAATCGTTCCTGCTGCGCGCCGACGAATGCGTCCGACGGCGATGCCGGCCTTGTCACGACCGTCACCGTCCACCATTATTCCCGCCCGATCGCGAGATCGCCCGGGAGACCCCAATGGTCGAGATCAAACCCACCGGACCATCGCTCGGGGCGGCGGTCGAAGGCCTCGACCTGTCGGAGCCGCTGAGCGAGCGGGACTTCGGCATCGTTCTCGGCGCGCTCGGCCGCTACGGCGCCCTGTGCTTCCCACGCCAGCGGCTCGACGCCGCCGCCCTCAAGGCCTTCAGCGGCCGCTTCGGCGAACTCGAGGTCAACGTCGTCAGCACCTCGTTCCAGGACGACAAGCATCCGGAGGTGATGATCCTCTCCAACATCACCCGCGACGGCCGGCCGCTCGGCCTCGCCGACGCCGGCCAGGACTGGCACACCGACATGTCCTACAGCCGCACCATCGCTTTCGCCAACGTGCTCTATGCCATCGCGGTGCCGCGCCGGGCCGGCAAGCCCCTGGGCGGCACCGAGTTCGCCAACATGCATGCCGCCTATGCGGAGCTGCCGGACGACATCAAGCGGCGGCTCGAGGGCGCCACGGTGCTGCACGATTTCGCGAAGTTCTGGGACAAGATGCGTGACAAGCCCGGCAGCAAGCGCCAGCCGCTGACCGCCGAGCAGCGGCGCAAGAAGCCGCCGGTGTCGCATCCGATCTTCCTCACCCATCCGATCACCGGGCGCAAGGTGCTGTATGCCAACCCCGGCTACGCCATCCGCATCAACGAGCTGCCGCAGGCGGAAAGCGACGAGCTGCTCGAGTTCCTGTTCGCGCACCAACTGCAGGACAAATTCCGCCACGTCCACCAATGGACCGAGGGCGACGTGCTGATGTGGGACAACATCGGCACCGTGCACTACGCGCGGCCCGATTACGGCCCCGACGAGCACCGTTTGATGAAGCGCTGCCAAGTGATGGCCGACCGGGTCTTCGACCGCGACTTTGCCGGCCGCGCGATCCTCGCCTGATATTCCTCGCAGGGTTGGCAAAGGCGCACGCCAGCAAATCGTGCGCCCTCCGCAGGCAACCGTAGCCCGCATACGCCTTCTGGCGAGGGCGGATGCGGGCTACTTGCTTGTCAGGGTACGTCCGATGAGGCGCCGATGTGAGAAAGGGGGCGCTGGAGGGATCAACCCCGTCGCCTTGGCACGAGATTTTTCACCCGTGCGCGTGCCCGGATATCCGTAAAACGCCACAATCTGCAATCTGATATGCCGATGGGCACAGCGCGCGAGGGATACGATGGCTGCCTATGACGCCTTCGTCTCGTACAGCCACGCCAAGGACAAGCCGATCGCGGCGGCACTGCAATCGGCGATCCAGAGGCTCGGCAAGCCGTGGTACCGCCGCCGCGCGCTTCGCGTGTTCCGCGACGACACGAGCCTTTCGGCGACGCCGAGCCTGTGGCCGTCCATCGAGCAGGCGCTCGAGCAGTCCCGTTTCTTGATCCTGCTGGCTTCGCCCGAGGCGGCGGCGTCATCATGGGTCGACAAGGAGATTTCCCACTGGCTCGAGCACAAGAGCGTCGGTACGCTATTGATTGCGCTCACCGATGGCTCGCTGTCCTGGGACAACACGGTCGGCGACTTCGGCCGGAGCGAGGGGACGCCGCTGCCGCCGGCGCTCACGGGCCGGTTCGCGTCCGAGCCGAAATGGGTGGACCTCACCGCCTATCGCGACGGCGCCGATCCGCGCGACAGCCGCTTCATCGAGCTTGCCGCCGACTTCGCGGCCGCCCTTCATGGCATGCCGAAGGAGGACCTGCTGTAGCAGGAGGTGCGCCAGCAGCGCCGCGCGCTCAGGCTGGCGTGGTCCGCGGCCGGCTTGCTGCTCTTCCTCGCGGGCTTGGCGGGGTGGCAGTCGAAGATCGCGACCGACAACGAGCGCGCCGCTATCGAGCAGAAACAGATCGCCGAGCAGCAGCGCGACCGCGCCGAGAAAACTCTGGCGGCGGCGACGGCGACGGCAAATACGCTAGTACGTGACCTGGCATCCGAGTTTCGCCATCGAGTCGGTATGCCGGTCGATCTAGTACGTAAGATTCTCGAGCGTGCACAGGCTCTCCAACGAGAGCTCACGGATTCAGGAGAGACAGCGCCCGAGCTTCGCTACAGCGCCGCCATGGCACTCGATGAACTTGTCCTGACCCTTTCCATCCAAGGCGATGCCGCGGGGGCGTTCGCGGCAGCCGTGCAGTCGCGCGATATTCTCGAAAATTTGTTGGCCGGAAATCCGGACAATCAGGCATGGCAACGGAGCCTGGCTGTCATTTACGGAAAAATCGGTGAGGTTTTTTCACTCGTCGGCCGTCGCGAGGAGGCGCTGACGGCCCGGGGCCGAAGCGTCAAGATTTTTGTGGAGCTCTCCAATGCCGACCCGAGCAATGTCGGTCGGCAAGCGGACCTGTCGATCGGTTACGGCAGGCTCGGCGATGCGCTGGTGGAAGTCGGCCGGCGAACGCAGGCGATCGAAGCGTATCGAATCGCTCTAGCACTGCTGGAAAAACTCAACGCCGCCGATCCGGCGAATGTGGACTTGCAGGTGAGCACGTCGATCACCCACGACAGGATCGGCGACGTGCTCCGCATGGACGGCCGGCGCGAGGAGGCGATCGAGGCCTATCGGAAGAGCCTTGTCATCCGCGAGAACCTTGTCGCGACCGACCCCGACAATACGGATTGGCAACGCGGCCTGTCGATCAGCTACGAGCGGGTCGGCGACATGCTCGCCGCCTCCAAATCCCAGCAGGAGGCGCTCGAGGTCTACCACAAGAGCCTCGCGATCATTGCGAGGCTGGCTGCGACCGATGCCGGCAATGGCGAGTGGCAGCGGGATTTGTCGGTCACTCATGACCGGATCGGCAACGTGTTCCTTGACATGGGACGTCGCGAGGACGCCGTTCGTACCTATCGGCAGAGCCTCGCGATACGAGAAGGACTTGCCGCGGCCGATGCGGGAAATCCGCAGTCGCAAGACGACTTGGTGATCAGTCTCGTGAAGCTGGCGCAAGCGGGCGACCAGCCGCGTGCGCAATATACCAGGGCCCTTGCGATCGGCCGTCGGCTTGACGCCGAGGGAGTGCTGACGACGTCTCAGAGGAATCGCATCAAAATGATCGAGGGTGCCCTCGCCAAGCTCAGCGACGTCGTGGACGCTCAGCCCTCGCGATGAGTTCTGAGGGACTGGTTGAGATCAAAACTGGCGGACAAGCGCTTGCCGGCGCCGATCAACATATGTGCCGCTCCATTTGGCGACGTGCAGATGCGCGCTGGCTACAGCTGGAAGAAGCGCTGCCAGGTCATGGCCGACCGCGACTTTGCCGGCCGCGCGATACTTGGGTAGGGCGGCTTCCTGCGGCGCGGAGGGCGCCGGCGCACCTTCGTTGAGAGAGATCGGGTCGTGGCGCGCGAGCAGTCCGGCCAGAAGATCAAGGCCTATTACGACGGCCGGTGCCCGATGTGCGCGGCGGTCATGGACGCCGTTCGCAACTCGGCGAAAGCGGAAAAGTTCGACCTCCGCGACATGCACGAGCAAAGGTCGCTCCCGTTTGGGCGGCGGGCGCTCGAGAAGGAGATGCACGTCGTCGATCGGGAGGGCCGCACCTACAGGGGCGCCGAGGCGATTTTCAAGATTGCCGAGCAATATCCCCACCTTCGGATCGTGACGCGGCTTGCGCGCGCGCCCGTCATCAAAGGCATCGCGCCGGTGTGCTATCGGGTGGTCGCGGCCAACCGGCGCTTTCTGTTCGGTCCCGCAAGCCGGTTGTTCTGGTTGAAGACCGCGCTCGTGCTGGCGTTCTGCATCGGCCTCGTCATGTCCTCACGTCTCTGGATCGGCCCGCGCTCCTATCCGCTGGCGCCGGTCGCGGACGCGCTGCCCCGGATCGACGGCTTGCTGGCCGATGGGCTGTTTGCCGCACTCTTTATTCTTGCAGTCGCGATACTCGTTGCGGCCAAGCCGCAACGATTCATCGCTGCTTTCCTGACGATCATTGCGGCGCTCTGCCTGCTGGACCAGACCCGCTGGCAGCCGTGGATTTTTCTATACAGCTTCCTGCTGGCCACGCTCGCGCTGTTCTCCTGGGACAGCGCCGATGTCGCCGGCCGCAGGAGCACGTTGAACATCGCCCGGCTCATTCTCGCCTGCACTTACATCTTTTCCGGTCTGCAGAAGGTCAATTCGAACTTCATCGAGAGCGACTTTCCCTGGATCGTTCAGCCGATCACCAATGTGCTGCCGTCGACGGCAAATCTCCTTCACGTTTTCGGGATGACGGTGCCTTTCGTACAGGTCGCATTCGGTGTCGGGCTGTTGACGAGACGCTTTCGCCGCGCCTCGCTGATCGTTGCGGTCGCGATGCACGTGTTCATCTTGGCCATGTTCGGTCCGACCGGGCTCGATTGGAACAACATCATCTGGCCGTGGACCGCGGCCATGGCGGTCTTCGACATCCTGCTGTTCACCGGCAAGGCCGACTATTCGATCGGCGACGTGCTCTGGTCGCCAAGGCGCCCTTACCATGTCGTCGTGCTCGTGGTGTTCGGCCTGTTGCCGTTCCTGAGCTTCTTCAACCTGTGGGATTCGTATCTGTCGGCGGCGCTTTATTCCGGCAATCTGACCGAGGCGGTGATCTATACCACCGACGCCGGCGGCGCCTCGTTGCCCGAGCCGATCAGGAGGCACTCGGTGGCGACCTCCGCGGATACCAACGTCATCAATCTCCAGCGTTGGGCGATCGAGGATCTCAACGTCACGCCCTATCCCGAAACGCGGGTCTACAAGGCGATCGCCAAGACCGTTTGCAGTCATCTTCCAGATCGCAGCCAATTGATCTTGATCGTGCGCGAGCAGCGCATGTTCTTGAGCAGGCCGGAAACGGGCTATCGGTGCCGGGAGGTTTGAGGCGTCCTGGCGTCATCTCTGGCCGCAGCTCGAGTGTTGCGCCGCGACGAGCCCCAAGCCGCAGTAAGTCCGACGCGGGCCGCCGGATCGACGACCTGCGGACGCTCGTTCTCCACAACGGGAAGAAGCCCGGCTTGCGCATCGCCAGGCTTCCCCGGAGTAGTGGTACGGAGGCAACAATCCACTACCCCACACGGGGGCGTCAGCGATTGGAACGCTAACACGACGCTGCGCGGCGGGGGCGGTAGGATGGTCGGAGAACATCAAACAGCGGCGAGCGTGGCCGCGCGGTCACATGCCTGCGCGCGTCACGAGAGTTTTTGCGGAGGTACGACATGCGGATCGCGGTCATGGCGGCGGGCGCCGTCGGAGGTTATTTCGGCGGGAGGTTGGCCGCGGCCGGTCACGACGTGGCGTTCGTCGCGCGCGGCGCGCATCGCGACGCCATCCGCCGCGACGGCCTCAAGATCGAGAGCACGCTGGGCGACCTGCATCTCAAGGACGTCAATGTCACCGACGATCCCAGTGAGATCGGACCGGTCGACCTGGTGCTGTTCGCCGTCAAGCTGTGGGACACCGAGACGGCGGGCGAGCAGGCGCGCCCGCTCGTGGGCCCCGACACCCGGGTGATCACAGTGCAGAACGGCGTCGACAGCGTCGAGCGGCTCGCGCCGATCCTCGGCGATGCCGCCACCATCGGCGGGGCGACCTATGTCGTCACCACGATCGCGCGGCCCGGCGTGATCCGCCACACCGGCACGCTGGCCAAGATCCGATGCGGCCGCCTCGACCGGCGTCCCGACGCCGTGCTCGCCGGTTACGTGGATGAGATCAGTGCCGCCGACATCGACATCACGCTCAGCGATCACATGCTGCTCGATCTCTGGAAGAAGTTCGTGCTGCTCTCGGGCACTTCGAGCATCACCGCGAGCACGCGCCAGCCGATGGGCGTCGTCCGCGACGACGCCGACATGCGGGCGTTCTTCTACAAGCTGATGCACGAGACGATGGCGGTGGGCCGCGCCGCCGGCGTCGAATTCGCGCCGGACTTTCCGGCCGAGCTCGATGGTACGGTGGCGGGCTTTCCGCCGACGATGCGAGCCTCGATGGCGAACGACCTCGAGGCCGGCAACCGCCTCGAGCTGGACTGGCTCGCCGGCAAGGTGGTCGCGCTCGGCCGCAAATACGGCGTGGCGACGCCCGCGCAGGAGGCGGTCTACGCCATCCTCAAGCCCTACCGGATGGGGCGGGCCCGCCAACCGTAGCGCGGATGTTGCGATCGTTCAGTCCGGCTTGGCGCCCGAGAACTTGACCACCTTGCCCCACTTCTCGGTTTCGTCGGCGAGCAGCTTGCCGAAATCGGCCGGCGAGCCCGGCAGCAGCGAGGCGCCGAGCTCCGCGAACCGCGCCTGCGCCTTGGGATCGGCGAGCACCGCGTTCATCGCCTTGTTGACCGTGTCGATCACCTCGCCGGGCGTGTTCTTCGGCACGCCCAAGCCGTACCACGCGCTCGCCTCGTAGCCGGGCAGGACATCGGCCACCGTGGGCAGGTCCGGCAGCACCGCCGAGCGCGCCGTGCTGGTGACGGCGAGCCCGCGCAGCTTGCCGGCCTTGATGTGCTCGGCGGAGGTCGGAACGTTGTCGAACATGACATGGACCTGCCCGGCGATGAGATCGGTGAGCGCCGGCGCGCCCCCGCGGTACGGCACGTGCACCATGTTGATGCCGGTCAGCATCTTGAACAGCTCGCCCGACATGTGGATCGTCGACCCGTTGCCGGACGACGCCATGTTGAGCTTGCCGGGATTGGCCTTGGCATAGGCGATCAGCTCGGGGATGGTCTTGATCGGGAGCGACGGGTTCACCACCACCACGTTGGGAAAGCGGATGATGCCGGCGACCGGCACGATGTCGCGCAGGAAATTGAAGTCGTAGAGCGTGGCGTTGATGGCGTTCGCCGGCGCGACCAGCAGCAGCGTGTAGCCGTCGCCCGGCGCCCGCACCACTGCTTCGGTGGCGAGATTGGTGGCGGCACCCGGGCGGCTTTCGACGACCACCGGCTGGCCGAGCCGCTCCGAGAGCCATTGTCCGGTCAGCCGCGCGGTGATGTCGGCGGAGCCGCCCGGCGGATAGCCGATGATCATCCGCAGCGGCCGCGCCGGGTAGCTCTGCGCTGCGGCCATCCGCGTCACCGCCGGCAGCGCGGCGGCGCCGGCGGCCAGCTGCAGAAGTCGTCGGCGGGCAAGTTTCATTGCGCGATCCTCCAAAACCCACAAGCCCGATGCGGGCCGGCGGCAAAAGTACGGCAGCTCGCGGTGAAGCTACAGCACTCGCCTGTGAGTGTGGAAGGGGCGGCGTCGGCCGGCGACGCTCTGCAGGCCTGGGGTGCGGGAAGGGGAGGGCCTTCTTGCGCAACGACATGTGCGATTTCACACACGCGTTTGGTCCCGGCGCGGCTATCACCGGCACATCGATGGTCATGGGTCGCCTGCGCGTCATCTTGATCCGCCAAACGGAACCGCGCAGGTGACGCCCGAGCCACCAGGAGAAACGTCATGAACACGAAGATGGTCGTCGCCGCGGCAACGCTGGTTGTTGCGTTCGCCGGTCCCGCGCTGGCGCAAACTGCGCAGCAGCAGTCCCGCCAGCAGCATTCGGTCAATCCGAGCTACGATGTCTACAAGAACGGCCAGTATCTCGGCTCCGATCCGGATCCGAATATCAGGGCGCTGATGCAACGGGGCAATGGTCCCGCCGGCCAGTGGTGACGATCCGTCCGCGTGTCTCGCTCGGCCGGCGGTGACGTGTCAGTCGAGAGTTTCGAACGGCAGCCCGACATATTGCTCCGCCAGCGACGCCTGCGCGTGCTCGGAGCCCTGCAGGTAGTCGAACTGGTTGAGCCGCATCTGCTGCTCGAACGGCGTCTCGCCGGGAAAGCGGTGCAACAGCATGGTCAGCCACCAGGACACGCGCGCGGCGCCCCACACCCGGCGCAGCGCCATGTCGGAGTAGCAATCGAGGTAACGCGTCCGTCCCGTGCGGTAGGCCTCGGTCAGCGCGCGCGACAGATAGAACACGTCCGAGACCGCCAGATTGAGCCCCTTCGCCCCGGTCGGCGGGACGATGTGGGCGGCGTCGCCGGCCAGCAGCAGTCGGCCGTAACGCATCGGCTCGGCGACGAAGCTGCGCAGCGGCGCGATCGACTTCTCGATCGACGGGCCGGTGACGATGCGCTCGGCCATGTCCGGCGGACAGCGCGCCTTGAATTCCTGCCAGAAGCGGTCGTCCGGCCAGTCCTCCAGCCTGGCGTCCAGCTCGCACTGGATGTAGTAGCGGCTGAGCATCGGATTGCGCATCGACGCCAGCGCAAAGCCGCGACGGTGATGGCAATAGCAGAGGTCCGGGTAGGGCGGCGTCTCCGACATGATGCCTAGCCAGCCGAACGGATAGCTCTTCTCGTAGGTCTTGAGCACGGCGGCCGGGATCGATGACCGGCTCACGCCGTGATGGCCGTCGCAGCCGGCGACATAGTCGCAGTCGATCCGCTGCTTCGCGCCCTCCTTCTCGTAGGTCACGTAGGGCCGGTCCGAGGTGAGCTCGTGCAGCCGCACGTTGCCGGCTTCGTCGATGATCGATCCGCCGGCCGCGTCGCGGGCCGCATAGAGGTCCTCGGTGATCGCGGTCTGGCCATAGGCCATCATCGCCTTGCCGGTGAATTTCCTGGTGTCGATGAAGAAGCGCGGCCGTCCCTCCCAGGCGATCGCCGCGCCGTCATGCGGATGCCCCTCGCGGTCCATGCGCGCGCCCAGCCCGACCTCGCGCAGGAGCGCGACGGTGCCCGCCTCCAGCACGCCGGCGCGAATCCGCTCCAGCACGTAGGCGCGGCTCTGCCGTTCCAGCACGATGCTGTCGATGCCGTTGCGGTCGAGCAGATGCGACAGCAGCAGGCCGGCCGGGCCGCCGCCGATGATCGCCACCTGGGTTCGCGTCGCCGTCGCCACGATCGTTCGCGCAATGAAAGGACGTCGCGAAGCAAAGGCCCGATCGCGGATGTTGGCAAGCGCATTTCGCCGCCGGCGCGCGTCATCAGACGGACTCCGCGCGGGCCGCGGCGCGCGAGCGCAGGCTTGACAACTCATAAGTATCTACTTATGAATTAATCCATGCACGCGGCCGCCGAAACCCTGCTGTTCAAGACCCTAGCCGATCCGACCCGGCGCGCCTTGTTCGAGCGGCTGTCGCGCGAGGGCGAGCTCACGGTGGGCGCGCTCACCCAGCGCGCCGGCGTCTCGCAGCCGGCGGTGTCGCAGCACCTGGAGGCGCTCAGGCAGGCGGGGCTGGTCAAGCATCGGCGCGACGGCCGCACCGCGCACTACCGCGCCACCCCGCGCGGGCTTGCGCCGCTCACCAATTGGCTGGCGCACTATGGCGTGTTCTGGCGCGAGCGGTTCGACCGGCTCGAAAAACTCCTCAAGGAGATGGACCAATGACCGATACCGCCGCGTCCACGCAATCGATCGTCGAAGAGCGGCTGATACCGCACCCGCCGGAGAAGGTGTGGCGCGCGCTCACCCAGTCGGCGCTGATCGCGCAATGGCTGATGCCGAACGATTTCAAGCCCGAGGTCGGGCACCGTTTCGCGTTCCGCTCGCAGCCGCAGCCGGGCTGGACCGGGGTCACCAATTGCGAGGTGCGGATCGTCGAGCCGCTGCGCCGGCTGGTCTACACCTGGGGCGACGGCAGCGAGACCGACAGCGGCCTCAAGACGGTCGTGACCTGGACGCTCATGCCGGAGGCCGGCGGCACCCGCGTGCGCATGGAGCAGTCGGGCTTCCGGCCGCAGGACGAGGCCGCCCACCGCGGCGCGGGCTATGGCTGGCGGCGGCTGGTCGCCGGCCTCGAGCGCGTCGCCGGCGAGCTGCAGTGATCCGCTCATGCATAGAGCAAGCGGCGAAATCCCGGGCCAGCCTCCCCGCGCGTGATCGCGCTTTCGCTACGCGCTGGTCGCAACCGCCGCATCAATCCGGCTTGAGGCCCGCGAACCTCACCACCTTGCCCCACTTCTCGGTTTCGTCGGCGATCAGCTTGCCGAACTGCGTGGCCGAGCCGGCGAGCACGGTGACGCCCAGGTCGGCAAGCCGGGACTTGATTTTGGCGTCGGCGAGGCCGGCATTGATCTCCTGATGGAGCCTGTCGGTGATCTCGTTCGGCGTGTTGCGGGGAGCGACCACGCCGCACCAGCCGCTCGCTTCGAAGCCGGGCACCGACTCTGCCACGGTCGGGACCTCCGGCAACGCCTCCAGGCGCGCCGCCGTCGCCACCGCCAGCGCCCGCAGCTTGCCGGTCCGGATGTGCTCGATCGACGACGAGATGCCGTCGAATGCGACCTGCACCTGGCCGCCGATGAGGTCTGGCACCATCTGGGCCGAGCC
>JBEVIH010000039.1:0-9646 GCA_040510815.1 Xanthobacteraceae bacterium
GCGGGATCGATCGAGATCGGACCTTGCGGGCTGTTGAACTTCCAGCCCTTGAGCGACGCCACCGCCTCCTCGCCGCCCATCTTGCCTTTGGTGGCCTGCACCGCGTGCACGATCGCCGCCATGCCGTTGTAGCCGCCCACCGCCATGAAGTCGGGCGTCGAGTCGGCGCCGTAATCCTTCTTCCAGCCGGCGACGAACTTCTTGTTCTCGGCATTGTCGAGATCGGCGTTGTAGTGATGCATGGTGATGAGGCCGACCGCGGCCGGGCCCATGGCCTGCAGCTTGGTGTCCTGGGTGATGTCGCCGGGGCCGATGAGCTTGATGCCGGCCGCGCGCATGCCGAGCGCGCCATAGGTCTTGACCACCGCGGCCGCGTGATCGCCGGCGGGCACGAAGACGAAGAACACGTCCGGCTTCTGGTCCTTGGCGCGCTGGAAGAACGGCGTGAAATCAGGCACGGCGCCGGCGCCGCCCATCGGGATGGCGTCGAGCACCTTGCCGCCGTTGGCCTCGAAGCCGCGCTTGAAGGCGTCGAGACTGTCCTTGCCGGGCGGGAAGTCGGTATAGCCGACCACGGCGGTCTTCACGTTCATGATCTTGGCGGCGGCCTCGCCCATTCCGTAACCGGCGTGCCACATGCTGAACGAAGTGCGCACATATTCGGGCGCCAAATTGGTGATGAACGCGGTGCCGGCGTTCATGATCACCGCGAGCTTCTTGCCGGCCGCGACGATCGGCGCCGAGGCGATCGCATTCGGCGAATAGACCCAGCCGCCGAGAACGTCGACCTTGTCCTGGGTGAGCAGCTCCTGCACGGCGATCTTGGCATCGGCGCCGCCCGGATTCTTGACGTCGCGCTTGATCAGCTTGAGCGTGTAGGGTTTGACCGCGTCGGCGTTGAGCTTGAGATATTGCTCCATGCCGCGGTCGATCTGCTGGGCGAACTCGGCGCCGATGCCGGTATACGGCAGGTTGATGCCGACCTTGACTTCCTGCGCCTGCACAAGGCCGGTTGCTCCCAGGAGCAGGAGCGACGTCAAGGTCGCCTTGAGCGCGTGATGCCGTGTCATGTGGTTTCCCTTTTTCCGGTGACGAAGATGGCGGCCATCTTGGCAATGGTTCAGAATACACAGTTACTACAACGGCCAAAAGCAGCAATAGGGGTTTTCGGGTCGCCGCCGGCGCACTCATATAGGCTGCGCCCATAGGTCGCGGACCAGCGTTAACGATCGGAGGAGGGCGGGTGCAAGCGCTCGAGCGAAGCTACGACGGGATCATCATCGGCGCCGGCCAGCACGGCTTGGTGCTGGGCTCGTATCTCGCCCGCGCCGGCTTGCGCATCCTGCTGGTCGAGCGCCGCCTGACCTACGGGGGCGGGCTTTCGACCCGGGAAGCGACCAAGCCGGGCTTCTATCACAACCTGCATTCGATCAACCATTTCCACATCACCGAGACGCCCTGGTTCAAGGACCTCGGGCTCGAGGCCCGCGTGAGCTACATCACGCCGCGCTACGAGTTCGGCCAGGCGCATCTCGACGGCACCGCGCTGGTGCTCGGTCGCGACCTCGACGAGACCGTCGCCAACATCGCGCGCTTCTCGCAGAAGGACGCCTCGACATTCCGCGAATGGAACCGCAGAGCGGAGGAGATCACGTCCCGCATTCTCCTGCCGGAACGCTATGCCGAGCCGCTGCCGCGCGCCGAGCGCGAGGCGCTGCTGAACGAGACCGCACTCGGCCGCGACTTTCTCGAGGTCACCCGCCGCCAGCCGCTCGACGTGGTCGACGAGTTGTTCGAGAACGAGCACGTCAAGCTCCTGTTCCTGTTCAAGGTGTCGCTGTTCGGCACCTGGCTGACCGACACGCTGTCGAAGACGAGCCCGATGGGATCGGTGATCCGCGCCTTCGACCTGCAGAGCGGTTATCAGCTCTGCCGCGGCGGCTCGTTCAACCTCGCGCGCGGCCTGATGGAGACGTTCATCGCGGCCGGCGGCACGTTCGCGCCGCAGGTCCGCATCGAGCGCATCGTGATCGAGGGCGGCCGCGCCACCGGGATTGCGCTCGACGATGGGCGTGTGGTGCGGGCGAGCGCCTTCGTCGCCAGCACCCTCGACGTGCACCAGACCTTCGAGAGCCTGATCGGCCGCGATCAGCTGCCGGAAAAGATGCGATCGAGGCTGGACGCCTTCCAGTACACCGCCTGGACCCTGTTCGGCCTGCATCTGGCACTGCACGAGAGCCCGCGCTTTGCCGCCGAAGCGTTCGACCACAACATCAACCGCGCGCTCAAATGGAGCATCGGCGCCGACACCATGGCGGATCTGTTCGCCGCGCACCGCGACGTGCAGGCCGGACGCGTGCCCGCGGTGGTGCAATTCGGCTCGGGCCCGTTGAGCCTGATCGATCCGACCCAGGCGCCGCCCGGCAAGCACACCACTTACGCGTGGCACGTGATGCCGCTCGAGCCCGACACCGGCGGCAAGGACTACGAGGCGTTCAAGGAGGAATTCTCCGAAAAAATTCTGCAGACCTGGGCGCGCTACTGCCCGAACATGACGGCCAAGAACATCATCGGCAGATATGCCTATACGGCGCGCGAATACATCGCGGAATTCCCCAACATGCGCAACGGCGACATCTTCATGGGCGCATTCAACGCCGAGCAGGTGATGTACAACCACTTCGGCTACCGCACGCCGATCCCCAATCTCTATTATGCGGGATCGGCCGCGCATCCGGGCGGCGCGATCTCGGGCGGACCGGGCTATATCAGCGCCGGAATCATCGCGCGCGAGCTCGGGCTCAAGCTCTGGTGGAAGCCGTGGGACGCGCGCGAGGCGCTCGCGGCCGTGCCGCAGGCCGCGTGAGGCGTTCATGAACAGTGTCCAAGCCGTCGAGCTGCGCAACGTGGTCGAACCGTCGCTGCGCGGCCGGGTCGCGATCGTCACCGGAGCCGGCCAGGGACTTGGCCGCGTCTTCGCCAAGGCCTTTGCGCTCGCCGGCGCCATCCCGGTGATCGCCGAGCGCAACCACGACAAGGGCAGGGCGGTCGCGGCCGAGATCGGCGGCGAGGCGCTCGCCATTCATACCGATGTCGCCGACCCGGCGTCGATCGACAACATGGTGGCGGCGGTCGGCCAGCGGTTCCGGCGCATCGACATCCTGGTCAACAACGCGGGCATCTTCTCGACCTTGGAGATGCGACCGTTCGAGCAGATTCCGCTCGCCGAATGGGACGAGGTGCTGCGGGTGAACGTCACTGGCCCGTTCCTCTGCGCCCGCGCCGTGCTGCCGGCCATGCGGCGCGCCAAGTGGGGGCGCATCATCAACATGGCGTCTGGCGCCGTAACGCTCGGCCGGCCGAACTACCTGCACTACATCACCTCGAAGGCGGCGCTCGTCGGCATGACCCGCTCGATGGCGCGGGAGCTCGGTGCCGAGGGCATCACGGTCAATTCCATCCTGCCGGGCGCGACCTTCACGGAGATCGAGCGCAAGACCGTCACGCCCGAGCAGAAGGCGCGCATCGTCGCACAGCAGTGCATCCCGCGGCCCGAAGCGCCGGAGGATCTGGTCGGCACCCTGTTGTTCCTCGCCTCGGATGCCTCGGCGTTCGTCACCGGTCAGGCGCTGACGGTGGACGGCGGCTGCACGCACCCGTGAAGCGCCGCGGCTTCAGTCCGTCAACCAAACCGAGCGGAAGCTGTTGCATCGTTAACGTCGCCGGTCATTATGAGCAGGCGCGTAGATAGCAATCGAAGCGACCCGGGCGTAGCGTCATGAAGGTCATTGTCATCGGTGGCGGTATCGGGGGTCTCACCACCGCGCTGATGCTGCATGCGCGCGGGATCGACTGCGAGGTCTACGAGCAGTCCGACGGCATTCGCGAGCTCGGCGTCGGCATCAACACGCTGCCGCACGCGATCAAGGAGCTCAAGGAGCTTGGGCTGCTCGACCGGCTCGATGCGGTGGCGATCAGGACCTACGAGCTCATCTACACCAACCGCTTCGGCCAGGAGGTCTGGCGCGAGCCGCGCGGCACCGACGCGGGCTACGAGGTGCCGCAATTCTCCATTCATCGCGGCCGGCTGCAGAGCGTCATCTATCACGCGGCGCGGGCGCGGATCGGCGAGGCGCGCATTCACACCGGCCATCGGCTCGGCGCGTTTCGCCAGGACGAGAGCGGGGTGACGGCCTATTTCTTCGACCGCCACGGCGCGCACCGCCACACCGCGCATGGCGACGTGCTGGTCGGCGCCGACGGCATCAACTCGTTCGTGCGCGAGGCGCTCTATCCGAACGAGGGACCGGCGCGCTGGAACGGCATCATGCTGTGGCGCGGCGCCATCGACTGGCCGGTGTTCCTCACCGGCCGCTCGATGATCGTGGCCGGCGGCCTGGCGGCGAAGCTCGTGGTCTATCCGATCGCTGAGGCGGCGCGTTCCGACCACCGCCTGACCAACTGGGCGGTGGCTGCCAAGATCGGTCCCGATGCGACGCCGCCGCCGCGCAAGGAGGATTGGTCGCGGCCGGGCCGGTTCGACGAGCTGATGCCACACCTGCAGCGCTTCGAGTTGCCGTACGTCGACGCCCAGGCGCTGATCGTGGAGACGCCGGAGTTCTGGGAATATCCGATGTGCGACCGCGACCCGCTGCCGCGCTGGTCGCACGGCCGCGTCACCCTGCTGGGCGACGCCGCGCATCCGATGTATCCGGTCGGCTCGAACGGCGCCTCACAGGCGATCCTCGATGCGCGCTGTCTCGCCGACCGGCTGCGCGCTGCCGAGCATCCCCTGCACGCGCTGTGGGAGTACGAGCAGGAGCGGCTGCCGGTCACCGCCCAGATCGTGCGCATGAACCGCAAGGGCGGGCCGGAAGGCGTCATCGACGCGGTCGAGGAGCGCGCGCCCGACGGGTTCAAGAACATCGACGACGTGCTGTCCTACGAGGAGCGCAAGGCGATCGTGCGCGGCTATGCGTCGACCGCCGGCTATGCGCGCGAGCAGGTCAACCGGGCGCTCGGCCAGGCGGCGTGAACCGATCTCGTAGGGTGGGCAAAGGCGCGGGCCACGATCTCGGCGCTCACCACCCGGACGCTGCAGCGCCGTGCCCACGCGGCGTCGGTACACAGGCGTGGGCACGGCGCGCCAGAGCGCGCCGTTGGCCACCCCACGCCGCTACGCGGGCGGCGGCGGCAGGAACACGATCTCGTGCTTGGCGGCGAGCGCCACCACCTCCTCGGGCTTCTGCTCCTTCATGCTGTGGATCGCCCAGAACAGGTCGTAGAGCTTGCGCGTCGGCGTCACCCAGAACAGGCATTTGATCGGCTGGTCGGACTTGTTGAACAGGCCGTGCGGGATGCCCATCGGCAGCCGCAGCAGGTCGCCCGCATTGGCGACGTAGTCCTTGCCGTCGAGCAGGGCGTCGAGCCGCCCCTCGAACATGTAGATGTACTCTTCCTGGGTCGGATGGATGTGGGGCGGCACGAAGGTGCCGGGCGGGAAGGTGGCATGCCAGGCGAACGAGTGCTCCGACACCTGCTTGGGCACGTAGGTCTGCCCGAGAATGTTCCAGACGATGCCGTCGAGGCCGGTGCCGGCCTTGGTGATGCCGATGGTGAGCGGTTGCATGGGAACGCCTCGCTGTTGTCGGGCCCATTCAATCACGCCCGGGCGCGGATCAAAACCAGCCCGTGGGGCAAAGCGTGCGTCTTGTTGGAACAGCGTAAACGCGTTCTCAGAGCGGATCGGCAATTTCCGCGAGCACGTCGTCGCGTGCGGCGGTCCGGCTGCGCCCGCGATAGGTCGCCTCGTCGGCGCATTTGGCCGCGTGAACGTCCCGGTTGATGACCTGCAGGTTGGGAACTCCCCAGAACGCGAGCAGCGTCGGCCAAGGCTCATGCCGGTGCTCGCCCCAGACCCGGAACAGCGGCATGCGGTGGTCGACCTCCGCGGTCTTCCACAGCCGCATCCCGGTACTGGCGCAGCGCCGCGACTGCAGCCGCTTGAGCAGCCGCGCGTAGTCGCTCGGCGCGTTCCACAGACGCCACGCCACCACGCAGGCGGTATGCCAGCCGGCATTGCGGTTGGGCCCGCGCCGCCACAGGTCGCGGTGCCAGCCGAAGCGGTACACCGGCTGCCCGCAGACGCAGCAATAGCCGGGGCCGCGCGCGAAGGCGGCTTCCCGGTATGGCGCCGGCGGCGACCGGAAGCTTACCGGCAGGCCGTCACGGCGCTCGCTGCTCAGCCGCCAGGTCCAGCCGGCCGGCGCGCCGCTCTCGGCGGCGAGCGCACGCGTAAGCCGATCGGCCCGCAGCGGGTGGGCGCGCCAATAGCCGTCGATGGCGATCCGCGGGGTGGGCGGCGTGAACGGGCGGTTGAGCGCGTGGGTGAGCACCGGAGCCGGAAAGGTCTCGGGCAGCGCCCTGCGCAGGCGCGCGAGCGCCCGCCGGTTCTTCTCCGCCCGCCACGGCGATATGGTCATCGCACCCCCGCGTCCCGTCGGCGGGCATTGTGCGACCGAGTCGTAAACCTTCTCTCAACCGTCGGGGCCCGCAGGGCCCAAAATCAACCGCCCGCGACCTCCTCGCGCAAAATTTCGAGCTCAAGCCATCTCTCTTCGGCGGCAGTCAATTTGGCCTGGGCGGCGGCGAGCGCGGCCGAGGCCTCCTCGAACGCCTGGCGGTCGCGCGCATAGAGGGCCGGATCAGCCAGACGATCGTGCAGGGCGCGGACCTTGGCCTGCAGTGCGGCGATGGTCTTGGGCAGCGTCTCGAGCGCGTGCTTCTCGTGAAAGCTCAGCCGCCGCCTGCCCGGCGTCGGCTCGCTTGGCGGCTTGAGCTCTTTCGGGCTTTTCGGCGACGGCGGCTTGATCGGCGTGCGCGCGATGTCCTCGCCGCGTTGCGCCAGCATGTCGGAATAGCCGCCCGCATATTCCAGCCAGCGGCCGCCGCCGTCTGGAGCGATCACCGCGTTGACCACGCGGTCGAGGAAATCGCGATCGTGGCTGATGAGGATGACGGTGCCGGCATAATCACCGAGCATTTCTTCGAGTACGTCGAGGGTCTCGAGGTCGAGGTCGTTGGTCGGCTCGTCGAGCACCAGCACGTTCGAGCGCTTGGCCAACGCCCGCGCCAGCATGACGCGACCGCGCTCGCCACCCGACAGCACGCCGAGCGGGGTGCGCGCCTGCTCGGGCGCGAACAGGAAGTCCCTCATGTAGCCGACCACATGTCGCGGCTGTTCGCCGATCATCACCGTATCGCCGCGGCCGCCGGTCAGCGCCTCGGCCACGGTCGCGGCCGGGTCGAGACTCTCGCGGTGCTGATCGAGCGTCGCCATGGCGAGGTTGGCGCCGAGCCGCACGGCGCCGCTGTCGGACGCCAGCGCGCCGGTGATGAGATTGATCAGCGTCGTCTTGCCGCTGCCGTTCGGCCCGACGATGCCGATGCGGTCGCCGCGCTGGATGCGGATGGAGAAATCGCTGACGATCGGCCGTCCTTCGTATGATTTGCCGACCCGATCGGCCTCGATGACCAGCGTGCCCGATGGGTCGGCGGCGGCGGCCGTGAGGGCGGCTTTGCCGGCCGCCGCGCGATAGCTGCGGCGAGCCTCGCGCAACGCCTGCAACGCGCCGAGCCGGCGGATATTGCGCTTGCGTCGCGCCGTGACGCCGTAGCGGAGCCAATCCTCCTCGGCCACGATCTTGCGATCGAGCTTGTGCTGGTCGCGCTCCTCCTCGGCCAACACCTCGTCGCGCCAGGCCTCGAAGGCCGCGAAGCCGCGCTCGATCCGGCGCGTCTGTCCGCGATCAAGCCATACGGTGCTGCGGGACAAATTGGCCAGAAACCGCCGGTCGTGACTGATCATGACCAGGGCGGCGCGGCGGCCGGCGAGCTCGCGCTCGAGCCATTCGATGGTGGTCAAATCCAGATGATTGGTGGGCTCGTCGAGCAGCAGGATGTCGGGAGCGGGGGCAAGCACGCGCGCCAGTGCCGCCCGCCGCGCCTCGCCGCCCGAGAGCCGGGCCGGCTCCTCGCTGCCGTCGAGCCCGAGCTGCTCCAGGAGGTAGCGCGCCTGGTGGCGATCATCGCCGGGGCCCAATCCGGCCTCCACGTAAGCGAGCGTCGTCGCCGCGCCGGCGAAATCGGGCTCCTGCGGCAGATAGCGAACGGTCGCGCCGGGCTGCATGAAGCGCGTGCCGCGGTCGGGCGCGATCAGCCCGGCGGCGATCTTGAGCAAGGTCGACTTGCCCGATCCATTGCGGCCGACCAGGCAGACGCGCTCGGTTGCCGAGACGCTCAATTCGACGCCGGCCAGGAGCGGCGTACCGCCGAAGGTCAACGCGATGTCTTTGAGCTGGACGAGCGGAGGGGCCATTCTCAACCTTGCTGGCGGGCGCGTTGCAGGCGCCGGATCGCCTGATCGAGCGCGGACAGGAATGCCGAGCGATCGCGCGGCCCGAACGGCCGCGGCCCGCCCGTCACCTCGCCGGCCGAACGGAGGTCGTGCATCAGGTTGCGGACCGCCAAGGTCATGCCGATGTCCTGCTCGGTGAACGTCCGGCCGTTCGGGGCGATCACCTGGGCGCCTGCCTTCATGCAGCGGCTGGCCAATGGGATATCGGCGGTGATCACGATGTCGTCCGCCCCGGCGCGCTCGGCGATCCAATTATCGGCGGCGTCGAGACCCGCGCCGGCGGCGATCCGCTCGATCAGCGGGTCCTGCGGGACGCGGATGAAGCCCACCGCCACCACGGTGACCGGAACACGGTGGCGCGCAGCGACCCGATAGATCTCGTCCTTCACCGGGCAGGCGTCGGCGTCGACGTAGATGCGGATAGGCTTGGGCGTGTCGGTCATCGTCCGGCAATTTCTAGTCGCGGGCCGCGAGGCGGCGCCGCACGCCCCAGCCGCTTAGCACGCCCTCGATCTCGGCCGCCACAAAGTGGCGGGCGCTGTCCTCGTCGTAGCCCTGCTCGAGCAGATCGTCGTATTCGGTGAACACGTGCCGCACATAGGCGACGAGCGACAGCCACGCCGCGGCTTCGGGCGTGGCTTGGCGTAAGCCGCGGCTGTCGACCGCGTGGTCGGCCACGGCGGCGAACTCATGCGGGGGAATCTTCGGCGCCAGCCGGCGTAGCGCAGCCTCGATGTCGGCACGCTTGGCCAAGCGGCCCGTCTTCCGGCTACGGCTTGATGTTCGCGTCCCGGATGATCTTCGTATAGGTCTCGAGCTCGGACTGCAGATAGCTGCGCCACTCGTCGGGCTGGCTGCCGACCGGGACCATGCCCTGGCCGTCGAGCTGCGCGATCACGTCCGGGGCCGCCACCGCCTTGGCGACCTCGTCGCGCAGGCGCTTGACGATGGCCGCCGGCGTGCCGGTGGGCGCGAGGATCCCGAACCAACCGGCGATCTCGTAGTTCACGCCCGCCTCCAGGATGGTCGGCACCTCGGGCAGGACGGCCGAGCGCTTGGGGCTGGTCACCGCCAGCGCCGTGACCTTGCCAGCCTTGGCCTGGGTGACCATGACCGGCATGGCGTCGAACATCGCGTCGATGTGCCCGCCGAGGAGGTCGTTGAGCGCGGGCGCGGCGCCCCGGTAGGGCACGATCGTCACCTTGATGCCGGTGCGCGCCTTCAACAGCT
>JBEVIH010000040.1:0-10398 GCA_040510815.1 Xanthobacteraceae bacterium
ACACAACCACGCAGCGCAGGCGGCGGCAACGCGATGGTGAATTAACGATTAACAGGCCCACCGCAGGGTTAACTGCGGCCCTCGCGGAACTCGTGCGGCGTGGTGCCGGTCTGCTTGCGGAAGAATCGCGCGAAGTGGGAAGGGTCGGAAAAGGCGAGATCGTAGGCAATCTCGTGGATCGGCTGGGTGGTGAAGACGAGCTGGCGCTTGGCCTCGGTCAGCACGCGCTGGCGGATCAGGTGGCCGGCGGTGACGCCGGTCGCGCGCTTGACATGGTCGTTGAGGCGATCGACGGTCATCGCCAGCTTGTCGGCGTAGAAGGCAAGCTGCCGTTCCTTGTGGAAGTGCTCCTCGACCAGCTTGCGCAGCGCTTCCACCGTGGCGCCGGTCGGCTCGAGCATCAGCGTGGCGGCGCGCGTGCGACCGGCGGCAAGCCGCGCCACCTCGACCGCGATCAGCGCGAGCAAGCCGCGCATGGCGATGCGATAGCCGGCGCGGGCGAGAAATCCTTCCTCGTGCAGCTCGGCGGCGAGCTTCGACAGCCGATCGCGCTCGGCGTCTCCCAGCGGCACCACCGGATCCGCGGCGAGCGCCTTGAGGCGCGCAAGCGCTTCGCCGCGCCGGTCGCCCATCGCTTCGGCGACGTCCTCGGTGAAGGTCATCACCCAGCCGTCGGTGACCAGCGGCTGGAACCGGAACCCATGCGCGATGGTCGCCGGCATCAGAATGGCGCACGGCGCCGTGAACGCAATGTTGGCGGCCTCGAACGTCATCTCGCCGCCGCCGCGCTCGATCACCAGGATCTGGAACAGGTTGCGGTGCCGGTGGGCGCGGATGGTCCAGTCGTGAATGGAGGAGCGCGAAGAGATCGTCTCGATATGAATGAAGTCGAACGCCTGATCGTCAGGCGGATCGCCGTAGAGATGAAACAGCGGCAGCGCGGCGGTGGCCATGACAAATCATAGGCCAGCCCGGGCCAAGAGAAAATTGTTTCGCAAGCTTCCAGGGTGTTCGTACACATCAATCCAAAGGAAATGGCCCCGCCGAATCGGCGGGGCCATCGTGCATCGAAGCTGAAGTCTAGCGATCCTGGTGGCCGCCGCCGTGCTGGCCGCCCTGTCCCGGCTGCTGCTGGCCCGGTTTCTGCTGTCCGCCTTGCTGCTGCTGGCCCGGCTTCTGGCCGCCGCCGCCCTGCTGCTGGCCCGGACGCGGATTGTTCTGCTGCTGCTGGCCCGGGTTTTGGTTCGGATTGTTTGGGTTCGACATTCGCTTCTCCTCGAGGGTTACGCGATCACTCGCCCCCCGAGGGTCAACGCCAACCCATGAAAAAAGTTGTGCGGCGAAGTAGTGAATTTGCCCGGATTGCGGGCACAATTCGCACTACAATCGGTGCTAATTTTGCCAAATTGGTTCGCGCGCGGAACTTCGCGTTCACGCGCCGAGGGAACTCACACCCGCTTATAGGCGCGGTCGTGATAGACCAGCGCCGGGCCGCCCGGCCCCAGCCGCGCGGTCTCGACCGCGCCGAAGAACACGTTGTGGCTCGCGACCGAGCGCACCTCGACGATGCGGCAGTCGAACGCCACCACCGCCGAGACCAGCACCGGGCTACCGGTCGAGAGCGTCGTCCATTCGCCGCTGGCGAAACGATCGCTGCCGGTGACGCCGGTGCGTCCCGAGAAGATGTCGGCGATTTCCGCCCCGCTGGCGCCGAGCGTGTTGATGCAGAACACGCCGTTCTCGACCACCGCGGGATTGGTCTGGCTGCGGCGATTGAGGCAGACCAGCAGCGTGGGCGGCGCGTCCGACACCGAGCAGACCGCGGTCGCGGTCGAGCCAGTCTTGCCGCCCGGGCCCGCGGTGGTGACGACGTGAACGGCGGCGCCGAGCCGGCTCATCGCTTCGCGGAATGCGGCCGGCTCGACGGTGCGTACGAGCTCGGGGCCGACCGCCGTGAAGGCGCCGTCCATGGCATCGTCGGGGCGTTGGTCGATCCAGCTCATCGTTCGTGTCACTCTGCCGCGCGCTTGGGCCGCGCCAGGCCCGGATAGGCGACATCATCCGGGTCGAGCCAGGCGGGATCGCGCCAGCCGTTCTCGTCGTAGTCGGAAAGGCATTGGTCGGCGAGCGCCACCATGTCGTCGAGCGTGCCGGTGGTGCGCGCGTTCCACAGCGCGTGGATGCGGATGTCCTCGTGGTTGCCGGCGTAGTTCATCTCGTAGATCTCGTGGCGGCCGCCGAATTCGGTTCCGATCGCATCCCACAGAAGCTTCATCACCTTGATGCGCTCCTTGTAGTCGATGCCGTGCGAGCCGCGCACATATTTGGCGAGGTACTTGTCGATCGCCGGATTCTTGAAGTCCTTGGCGGAGGACGGCAGATAGATCAGCGCCGAGGCGACGATCTTCTCCACGATCTCCTTGACGCGGCCATAGGCGTCGCCCGCGAACACCCGGTAGCTGGAGCCGGACTGCACGTTGGGAAGCACGGCGCCGTCGACCCACGGCGTGGGGTTGGCCGCCATCGCGTCGGTGAGCGCCCAGAACAGGTTGCGCCAGGCGATGATCTCGCCGAGCATCGCCTGGTTGCCGCGGAATTCATCGGCGCCGGTGGTGCGCAGCGCCTTGGCGATGATGCCGACGAGGAAGTCGAGCTTGACCGCGAGCCGCGTGCAGCCCTGGAACTGGTAGCCGGCGAGGAAGCCGGACTGGGGAAAGAAGATCTTGAGCTTCTCGAGATCGCGGTGCAGCAGCACGTCCTCCCAGGGGATGAACGCGTTGTCGAACACGAAGATGGCGTCGTTCTCGTCGAAGCGCGACGACAGCGGATAGTCGAACGGCGTGCCCATCACGCTCGCCGTCATCTCGTAGGAGGTGCGGCAGAACAGCTTCACGCCCGGCGCATTCATCGGCGCGATGAACATGACCGCGAGATCGGTGTCGTGGGTCGGCACCGCCGCGTTCTGGCCGAGGAAGTTGTAGTGGGTGAGCGCCGACGCGGTCGCCACCACCTTGGCGCCGGAGACGTAGATGCCGGCGTCGGTCTCCTTCTGGATGGTGATGAACACGTCCTTGACCTGGTCGGCGGCCTTGGCGCGGTCGACCGGCGGGTTGACGATGGCGTGGTTCATGAACAGCACGTTGTCCTGGGCGCGCCGGTACCACGCCTTGGCGTTGGCCGAGAACTTTCCGTAGAACTGGTGGTTGGCCCCGAGCGTGTTCATCAGCGAGGCCTTGTAGTCGGGCGAGCGCCCCATCCAGCCGTAGGACATGCGCGCCCATTGGGCGATGGCGTCGCGCTGGGCGATGAGCTCATCGCGCGAACGCGCGACCCGGAAGAATTTATGGGTGAAGCCGCCGGACCCGGTATCGGTCGGCGAGGTGAGCACGTCCTTGGTCTTGGCGTCGTGCAGGGCGTCGTAGAGGCGCGCGATCGAGCGGGCGGCGTTGCGGAAGGCCGGATGCGTGGTGACGTCGTCGACGCGCTCGCCGTAGACGTAGACCTCGCGCCCGTCACGCAGGCTGGCGATATATTCGTCGCCGGTAAATGGCCGGCCCTTGGCGCCGATCGCGTCCTCGGATTTCGTCCGGCTCATGGCCGCCTCCGCACAGGCCAAGCAAAGGCACTTGCCGGGGCTAGTGTCAATGCGCGGACCGACCTCCGCTCGACGCAACCCGGGGGAGCCTGGCAGCTCACATGACGCGGCCGCCATTGGCCACGCATTGATCGACCGCGCTGATGAGCTGACGGTTCGACATCACCAGCATGCGACGCTCGTCCTTCATCTCGCGCCTTCCGTATTTGCGGAACACCGCCTTGCGGCATTTCTGAAGCAGCGCGTCCTGCGTCTCCGCCGCGGCCGGTTGAACGAGGAACGGGCGGCTCGGATTCGAAGGAAACAGCAAGAGCAATGGGAGGCACAATGCGGTCGGCAATAGTCTCATCGCTGAACGTCCCGATCGATTACAGGGCCGATCCGCAGCAAGACTACTATACTGGCGGTTGCC
Organism: Xanthobacteraceae bacterium; assembly: GCA_040510815.1. GTDB lineage: Bacteria > Pseudomonadota > Alphaproteobacteria > Rhizobiales > Xanthobacteraceae > VAZQ01. The sequence continues at coordinate 4,008 of JBEVIH010000040.1, forward strand.
GTGCGAGGCCGTTGCACGCCTATCGGTCCTCGGCGTTGCCGCGGGCGCTGTGGGATTTCCCTCCCGGCGCGCGGGCTTGATCGCGCGCCCCGGCGCCATCATCGCGGAACGGCTGGGTCAACAGCCGGTCGAGACGCAGCTCCTTCGGGTCGCGAAAAATCGGCAGGCCGATGGTGATTCGATCGTGCCCGACTTCCGGCGCGGCACGGTAAGTGCCGAACAACCGGTCCCACCACGGCAGATTGAAGCCAAAATTGCTGTCGGTCTCGGGGCGCAGGATCGAGTGGTGCACCCGGTGCATGTCCGGCGTCACCACCAGGAGTCGGAGGATGCGGTCGAGCGCGGACGGCATCGAGACGTTGGCGTGATTGAACAACGAGGTCGCGTTGAGCACCACCTCGAACAGCACCACCGCGACCACCGGAATTCCGAACGCGATGACGGTCGCGATCTTGATCAGCATGGAAATCAGGATTTCGAACGGATGGAAGCGGCCGCCGGTGGTGACGTCGATGTCGAGGTCGGCGTGATGCATGCGGTGCAGCCGCCACAGCAGCGGCACTTTGTGAAAGACGACGTGCTGGGCGTAGATGACGAGATCGAGCACCAGGAAGCCCAACAGGGCTGCGACCGACAGCCGCAAGCCGGCGAGGTGAAACAGGCCCCAGCCGCGGCCGGCGGCGAACAGCGCGGCGCCGACCGCCGCGGTCGGAATGAGAACCCGCACGCAGATGACGCCGATAAGCAAGATACCGAGATTATTCGGCGAACGCAGGTTGCGGCCGGCGACCAGCGCACGGCGCGGCGCGCCGATTTCCCACAGCGCCATCGCCGCGAAAACGACGGCGAAGAAGCTTGTGCGAATCGCGAGCTCGACGAGCGGGTCCATCAAGCAAATGAGGAGGCCGCACGATGCGGTCTCCTCAGTTATCGCCCGAGCAATATCAAATGACTAGCCTTCCGGCTCGGCTCAACGCCGCAGGCGAGCGTCAGTTGAGGCCGCCAAATGCCCAGATCAGCAGCAGAATCGGGATCGGCACGCCCAGCAACCAAAGCAAGAGATAACGGCCCATTCTCACTCCATTCGTCCGTTAGTTGACCACCGCAAAAATGGAACTTTGGTTCCATCCGGTTGCTCCGCCCACCCGTCCACACCGGGAAAACCGCGGCAGCAGCGCCGTTGCCGGCCTATCGGCGCCCTGATAGAGCTTCGTGCGTTGCCGGATCGCGGGGGACCGCCTCAACGGGGGCCGAGGCATGGAAGTCTTCGTCCAGCAGCTCATCAACGGCATCACGCTCGGCTCGATCTACGGCCTCATCGCCATCGGCTACACGATGGTGTTCGGCATCATCGGCATGGTGAACTTCGCCCACGGCGACGTGTTCATGGTGTCGGCCTTCATCGCGCTGATCGCCTTGCTGATTCTCACCACCTGGATCGGGATCGGCTCGGTCGTGCTGGCGCTGCTGATCGTGCTGATCGTCGCCATGGCGCTGACCTCGCTGGTCAACTGGGCGATCGAGCGCGTCGCCTACCGGCCGCTGCGCGGCTCGCACCGGCTCGCCCCGCTGATCTCGGCGATCGGGATGTCGATCTTCCTGTCGAACTTCGTGCAGGTGGCGCAGGGCCCCCGCAACAAGTCGATCCCGCCGATGTTCAACGAGGTGATCGTGCTGATGTCGGAGCCCGACGGCTACGAGGTGGCGGTGTCGTACAAGCAGATCGTCGTCTGGCTGGTGACCGCCGCGCTGCTCGCCGGTTTCTGGTTCGTGGTGTCGAAGACTGCGTTGGGACGCGCGCAGCGCGCCTGCGAGCAGGACCAGCGGATGGCGGCGCTGCTCGGCGTCAACGTCGACCGCACCGTATCGATCACCTTCGTGATGGCGGCGGCCTTGGCCGCGGTCGCCGGCACCATGTACCTCATGTATTACGGGGTGGTGAGCTTCGCCGACGGCTTCGTGCCCGGGGTGAAGGCGTTCACCGCCGCCGTTCTCGGCGGCATCGGCTCGCTGCCCGGCGCGGTAATCGGCGGCCTGTTGATCGGCCTGATCGAAACCCTGTGGTCGGCCTATTTCTCCATCGACTACAAGGACGTCGCCGCCTTTTCGATTCTCGTCATCGCGATGATCTTCCTGCCGCACGGGCTGCTCGGGCGCCCGGACGTGGAGAAGGTGTAGATGGCGGACGAGGCGCAAGGATCCGCGTCGCAGATCGACGTGGTGCGCGCGTTGCGCGATGCCGCCTGGGCCGGCCTCATCGCCTTCGGCCTGCTGCTGCCGCTGATCGGCTTCAACACCGTCCAGAACATCCGCAACGAGCTGGTGCTGGAAACGCGCTGGCCGTTGCTGATCGCGCTGGTCGCCGTCATCGCGATCGGCCGGCTGCTGTGGGGAGTCCTGCCGCATCATCGGCTCAGGCGCGGCTTGCGCGCCTTCGTCGCGAGCCCGCGCAAGCTTGCGGCCATGGCCGTCGCCTGCTGGCTGATCGCCGTGCTCGCCCGCACCACGCATGGCGCGGTCGCGGAGGCGCATGTCGCGTTTCGCACGTCGCTCACGGCGATCGCCGTCCTCACCGGCTTGATCAGCTTCGCTTGCGCGATCGGGTTCGTGGCGGTCTGGACATTGGCGCGCTACCCGGCCACCTCGGAGGCGGGCCGGGTTCGCCGGCACCAGATCGGAAACGCGCTGCGCGCTGCCGCGCTTGGATTCCTGATCGTCTATCCGATGGCGATGCTCGGGCTCACCGGCTCCCAGGGCGCCATCAAGTGGATCGACAATTTCGGCATCCAGATCCTGATCTATGTGATGCTGGGCTGGGGCCTCAACATCGTGGTGGGGCTCGCCGGCCTGCTCGATCTCGGTTACGTCGCGTTCTACGCGGTCGGCGCCTATTCTTACGCGCTGCTGGCGCAGACCTTCGGGCTGTCGTTCTGGATTCTGCTGCCGCTCGCCGGCATCCTGGCGGCGTTCTGGGGCGTGCTGCTCGGCTTTCCGGTGCTACGCCTGCGCGGCGACTATCTGGCGATCGTCACCCTCGCCTTCGGCGAGATCATCCGGCTCATCTTGATCAACTGGGTGCCGGTCACCAACGGCTATGCCGGGATCAGCGGCATTCCGCGCCCGACCTTCTTCGGCATCCCGTTCAATGCCGAACCGGACGGCTTTGCGGCCGTGTTCGGGCTCGAGTTCAGCCCGATCTATCGCACCATTTTTCTCTACTACGTGATCCTCGGCCTCGCGCTGCTGACCGCGGCGGTCACCATACGCCTGCGGCGGCTGCCGGTGGGCCGCGCCTGGGAGGCGCTGCGCGAGGACGAGATCGCCTGCCGCTCGCTCGGCATCAACACCACCAATACCAAGCTCACCGCGTTTGCCATGGGCGCGATGTTCGCCGGCTTCGCCGGCTCGTTCTTCGCGGCGCGGCAGGGATTCATCTCGCCGGAGAGCTTCACCTTCATGGAATCGGCGGTGATCGTCGCCATGGTGGTGCTCGGCGGCATGGGCAGCCAGGTCGGAGTCGCGGTCGCCGCCGTGCTGATGATCGGCGGCACCGAGATCCTGCGCGAGCTCGATTTTCTCAAGGCCATGTTCGGCCGTGATTTCGATCCAACGCAGTATCGGATGCTGCTGTTCGGCTTCGCCATGGTGGCGATCATGATCTGGAAGCCGCGCGGCTTGATCGCGACGCGGGCGCCATCGGCTTTCCTCGCGCAGCGCAAGGCGGTCCCCAGCGCGCTGGTGCGGGAGGGCCGCGGATGACCGCGGCCTACGAGCCCGGACAAGCCGGCGCCCGGCCGCGCCCACAAGCCGAATCCTTGCGGATGGCGCCGCTGCTTCGCGTCGAGCACCTGAGCATGCGTTTCGGCGGGCTGGTGGCGATCAACGACCTTTCCTTCACCGCCGAGCGCGGTCACATCACCGCGCTGATCGGGCCGAACGGCGCCGGCAAGACCACGGTCTTCAACTGCATCACCGGCTTCTACAAGCCGACCGAGGGCCGCATCGCGCTGCAAATGGGCGATCCCGGCGTATGGGCCGAGCTCGACGCATTGACCGACCGCGGCACCCGCAGCGTGGTGCGCGGCCGCGGGGCGCTGTTCCTGCTCGAGCGCATGCCGGACTATCTGGTCACGCAAAAGGCGCGCGTCGTCCGCACGTTCCAGAACATCCGTCTGTTTCAGGGGATGACCGTGTTGGAGAACCTCCTGGTCGCCCAGCACAATCCGCTGATGCTCGCCTCCGGCTTCACCGTACTCGGCGCGATCGGCGCACCCGGCTACGCGCGGGCGGAACGCGCGGCGATCGAGCGGGCGCGCTACTGGCTCGACAAGACCGGTCTCACCGGGCGCGCCGACGATCCGGCCGGCGAGCTTCCCTACGGCGCGCAACGCCGACTCGAGATCGCCCGCGCCATGTGCACCGAGCCGGTGTTGCTCTGCCTCGACGAGCCCGGCGCCGGGCTCAATACGCGCGAGAAAGCCGAGCTGGCCCGTTACCTGTTCGCCATCCGCGACGAGCACCTGACATCGGTGCTGCTGATCGAGCACGACATGTCGCTGGTGATGCAGATTTCCGACCACATCGTGGTGCTCGACCATGGCTACAAGATCGCGGACGGCACCCCGGCGGAGGTCCGCGACGACCCGAAAGTGATCGCTGCCTATCTCGGCGTCGAGCACGACGAGCTGACGGACGGACGTCCGAGCGCAGGTGACGAATGACGACAACGTCGGCGAGGTGGCTGCTGATCGGAGTTCTGGCCGCGGGCGTGGCGCCCGGACCCGCCGCTGCGCAGACCTATCCGAGCCGCCCCGTCACGTTCGTGGTCCCGTTCGCGCCCGGCGGCGGCACCGAATTCCTGGCCCGCATGCTCGGGCAGCGGCTGGAGCAACGGCTCGGCAAGCCGTTCCTGATCGAGCACCGGCCCGGCGCCGGCGGGGTGACCGGGGCGGTCGCCGCCGCCCGCGCGGCGCCCGACGGCCATACCATCCTGATGGCGCCGAGCCCGGTGATGGCGATCAACGTCACGCTGCACAAGAAGCTGCCCTACGATCCGGCGGCCGACTTCGTGCCGCTCGCGCTGGTGGTGCTGAGCCCCTATGTCCTGGTGGTCAATCCGTCGCTGCCGGTGCATTCGGTGGCCGATCTCGTCAGGCTGGCCAAGCAGCGCAGCGGCCAACTCTCGTACGCCTCGGCGGGCGCAGGCACGCCCCACCATCTGTTCTCGGAATTGTTCAAGGCCATGACCGGCACCGAGATCGCCCACGTTCCTTACCGAGGCTCGGTGCCGGCGCTCACCGACGTTGCAGCCGGCCACGTCGCGCTGATGTTCTGCGACCTGCCGCCGGCGCTGAGCCTGATCCGTGACGGCAAGCTGCGCGCGCTCGGCGTATCGACCAAGGAACGAGTGGCGGCGCTGCCGGACCTTGCGCCGATCGCCGAGGCTGGCATACCCGGGTTCGACGCCGCCTCCTGGCAGATGGTGGTCGCGCCCGCCGGCACGCCCAGGCCGGTGGTCGAGCGGCTGCACGGCGAGATGAAGGATTTCATGGTGCAGCGCGAGATCATGGATCAGATTGCCGCCCATGGCATGCTGCCGGTCGACACCCCGTCGGTCGCCAATCTGCAGATTTTCGTGCGAACGGAGATCGCCCGATGGGGCAAGATGGTCGAGCAAGCCGGCATCGCCGGATCGCAGTAAGACCGATGGTGCGAGCTACGCAGCCATGACCGCGCCGTTGCTCTGCGTGCGCGGGGTGAAGGCCTATTACGGCAATATCGCCGCCCTCAACGGCGTCGACGTCGAGGTCGGCGAGGGCGAGATCGTCGCGCTGATCGGCGCCAACGGCGCCGGAAAATCGACCCTGATGATGACGATCTGCGGCAATCCGCGCGCCCGCGAGGGCCGCATCACCTTCGCAGGACGCGACATCACCGAGCTGCCGACGCACGAGATCGCGCGGCTGAAGATCGCGCAGGCGCCGGAAGGCCGCCGCATCTTCGTGCGCATGACCGTGCTGGAGAATCTGCAGATGGGCGCGGCGCTGACCGACCCGGCGCATTTCGAGGCCGACCTTGCGCGCGTGTTCGCGTTGTTTCCGCGGCTCAAGGAGCGCCTCGACCAGCGCGGCGGCACGCTCTCCGGCGGCGAGCAGCAGATGCTGGCGATCGCGCGCGCGCTGATGAGCCGGCCGCGGCTGCTGCTGCTCGATGAACCGTCGCTCGGCCTGGCGCCGCTGATCGTGCGTCAAATCTTCGGCGCGATCCGCAAGCTCAATACCGAAGAGAAGCTCACCGTGTTCCTGGTGGAGCAGAACGCGTTCCACGCCCTGAAGCTCGCGCATCGCGGTTACGTCATGGTCAACGGCTCGATTACGCTGAGCGGGACCGG
>JBEVIH010000041.1:0-16609 GCA_040510815.1 Xanthobacteraceae bacterium
GTTGTACTCCGGGGCGGCTGTTTTTTGTGGGCGTTGCGCGGGGCTCTGCGCATCGGCGCCGACGCTGCCGGCGCGTGCGCGCAGGGGGCGCCGATCGCAACGGATCGATGTCAGACGATGGGAGGTGCGCGGGCTTGCGAGCCGGCGTGTCGCCGTTCGGCGAGGAGGGATTGATGACCAATCGCGACTTGCGCGCGGCCGGCGACCGGCGGCAACGGCACGGCCGGCGGTGCGGCCGTCTGCGAGCAGCCGATCAGGCTATTGATGGCGTAGATCGCGCAGTATTCGTCTTCGTGCTCGTGCGGCGCGCGGTCCGCCGGCGGCGCGGCGGGCTCCTGCGCCTCCGGCTCCGGCGCGAGCGCCGCGATGACCGGGCCGCTCGACGCATCGGCTTGCCCGAAGACGTCTTTGTGGTGGATGTGCCCGAACGACAGCGCGAGCTGCAGCGCCAGCGCCGACAGCGCGAGCCACGAGCCCAACCTCGCATGCGACCGGAACCAGCGCATCGCTTACGCCACGCGTTCGCGACCGGCGGCACGGCGCCGCCGGCGTAAACGTTATATTATAACGTTTTGCCGCTCATGTATCCCTACAGAGCCGGCGATCAGCGCAAAGATCGTGACTGTTGCAAAAAGTCATCAGCAGCCGAAGTCGGCTCTCTCCGACTTCGGCTGCTGCTAATGCCGAGTTGGGGCAAACCGAGTTCGGGCGTCAATCCCAGGTCCCGTCGTCCGGCTGCAGCCATTTGATCGACTGGACTTTCTTCATCATCTCCTGATCGACATGCGGCAGCACGGTCTTTCGGAACGCGTTCCTGACCTGCTGGTATTCATGGGCGCAGCTCTCGGCCCGCGCTTTGCTGAGCCACTTGTCGGCCAGGTCCTTGAATGTCGCAGGGTCGCCGCCATAGCCGATGCAGAGGAAATTGTAGAAGCGCTGCGCCGGCGTCGAGTGGGTGTCCCAGTAGGCCGCCTGGTCCTCGCGCGAGAAGGTCAGCCAGACGAACGCCGTTCCTTTGATCGCGGTTCGCGCAACCTCCTTGCCGAACTGCAGCATGATGAAGCCCGCGATCTGGTCGGCGGCGTCTTCCTCGCGCCCAAGCACCGGAAGGTTGAGGATATCGCTGACGGCATGGCCCATCTCGTGCAGCACCACGCCGACGAATCCGCCGACGATGACTTCCTGGCGTGTGAAGCCTTCCGGCGACACCTTCGGCGGCGCCATCCGCTCGGTGGCGTCCATCCACTCGTAGCAGATCTTCAAGGTGAACTCGTCCGGATCGTAGAAGGCGTTGACCGTATTGCACTGCAGAGTCCGCACCCGCAGCGTTTTCGGCAGCCGCAACGGCGACAGGAACGCGCTCAGCTCTTCGAGCACCTGGCGCTTCTTCACCCGCTCGTAGATCTTCACCAGCCGCTGATAGGTCGCCATGTCCTGGGCGTAGTCCTTGTCCTTGGGATCGATCGGCGGTCGCGGCTCGATATAGTCGACGATGACGTTCGGGTTGCTCATCCCTTTCCAGGGGAAGTTCTGAGCGCTGGCCGACGTGCAGGCGATGGCGGGCCAAGCCACGGCGACGGCCACGATTGCACTGCGGGCGATGCGATTCATGACGATATCCTCGTTCCGGTCGGTTGTTTCAAAGTGACGGCTGTCGTTCCGCCAAGGGCTGCCCGGTCCGGACGAACGTCGGCGTCGGGCCGTGGGCCGACTGCTTTAGTTGCCATCCTTGAGCCATTCCACGGCTCGCACCTTTGCCAGCAATTCGCGATCCACGTGCGGCATGATGGTGTCGTTGAACGAGCGGGCCAGCACCAGGTATTCCCACCGGCAGCTCTGGGCGCGTCGCTCCGGAAGCGTCTTCTTCAAGAAGTCGAATTTCGCCGGATCGCCGCCGATGGCGGTGCAGAGCGTGTTGTAGAAGCGCTGCAGCGTCTCGCCATCGAGCCCGCGCACGTAGCTGAAATCGCCGGTCGGCATTCCGCCGATGGCGACGCTCGATTGCGCCAGGAACCAGGAGGTCCCCACCAGCGTGCGGTACGCAATCTTGTCGCCGAACTGGAACATGATGAACCCGGCAGCCCGGTCGGCAGCATGCTCCTCGCGCCCCCAGACCGGAATCTCGAGAATGTCGAATACCGCGCGCGCCGTCTCGTGCAGCACGGCATGCACGAAAGAGCCGACCAGCGCGTCATCCTTGGTGAAGACGGTGCCGCCGATGCGCAACCGCACGTCGGGGGCGGATCTCTCGATCGCCTCGATATATTCGTAGCAGATGGCGACCGGCCCGCCCGGCTTGTAGTGGACGCCTCTCGATCCGCATTCGTCGACCTTCACCAGGAGCTTGCGGGGCAGGCGCAACGGCGACAGGAAGGCCCTGAGCTGCTCCAGCACCTGGCGCTTCTTCAGCGTGTCGTAGATCGGCCGGAACTTGGCGTCTTTCGGCTCGAAATAGGCAATGTCGACCTGCGGGTTCGGCGCGATCGCGCTCGGCGCCAGCGTGGTCGGCTGCTGCTGGCCGCCGCCGGGGCGGTCCGTGGTGGTGATCTGGGCCGAAGCCGGCGCGGACGCCACGGTGGTCCATACCAGGGCGAACACCAACGCTGCCGCGCTAACGATGCACTTCATCGCAGACATCCTCGTTTCGGTCGGTTGAGCAGATGGACTTTCAAAAATTCAGTCCGATGCAAGCCCCGTGCTGGAGGGGTTACTCCGATACTACCGAGGGCCTCGGTCCCGGCGCTAGCCCCGCGGGCGCGGCGACCCGCACAAAGAAAGCTGGCGGCGTTCTTCGCCAGTCACAAAAAAGCCGCTCTCGCTTTGACGCCGAGCCCGGGCAGATATCAGCGCGATTATACACCACACCCCCGTTGAACCGGCGTCTCGCGCGCATGACGATCAAGTCCGCTCGCGCCGCATCTCTCCGCGTCGCGCACACCGCTTGCCGCGGATGCGGTATGATCGTGAGGGGGAACGCCATGCAACCTCCACGCCGTCGATTTCTGCGTCTGGCAGCAGGGGCTGCCGTGCTCCCTGCCGTCTCGCGCATCGCGCAGGCGCAAGCCTTTCCGTCGCGTCCGCTGACGATGATCGTGCCGTTCGCCGCCGGCGGGCCGGCCGACACGGTCGGGCGCATCATCGCCGAGGGCATGCGCGCATCGCTCGGCCAATCGGTCATCGTCGAGAACGTGGCCGGCGCGTCCGGCAGCATCGGCGTCGGCCGGCTCGCCCGCGCCGCCCCGGACGGCTACACGTTCGGCCACGGCGGCATGCCGACGCACGTCCTCAACGGCGCTGTGTTCAATCTCCCGTACGACCTGGTCAGAGACTTCCAACCCATCTGCCTGATCGCAAGCGCGCCGCTGTTGATCGTCGCCAGGAAAGCCATGCCGGCGGCCGACCTGAAGGAACTGATCGCCTGGCTGAAGGCGAACCCGGACAAGGCAACGCAGGGGACCGGCGGCGTCGGCGCGACGTCGCACGTCGCCGGCGTGTTCTTCCAGCAAGTATCGGGCACGCGCTTTGCGCTGGTGCCCTATCGCGGCGCCGGCCCGGCCATGCAGGACCTGGTGGCCGGACAGATCGACATGATGATCGACCCGGCGTCCAACACCTTGCCGCAAGTGCGCGCCGGCCGCATCAAGGCCTATGCGGTCACCGAGAAGAACCGCCTGAGCGCGGCGCCGGAGATCCCGACCGTGGACGAGGCCGGCCTGCCCGGGTTTCACATCTTGAACTGGCAGGGGTTCTTTGCGCCCAAGGGCACGCCGACGGCCGTCGTCGCCAGGCTCAATGCCGTGATCGCGGAGGCGTTGGCTGATCCGGCGGTGCGTGCGCGGCTCGCCGATCTCGGGCAGGAGATTTTCCCGCGCGATCAGCAGACACCGGAGGCGCTCGCCGCCCGCCAAAAGGCCGAGATGGAGAAATGGTGGCCGATCATCAAGGCGGCGGGCATCAAGGGCCAGTGATCGAGAACGCCGGCCCCGCGGAGAAACATGTGAACAAGAAGCATCAGGTCGTGATCGTGGGCGGCGGGCCGGTGGGGGTGGCGCTGGCCGTGGAGCTCGGCCTGCGCGGCGTGTCGTGCGCGCTGGTCGAGCGCTACCGCGAGCCGCAGCGGATCCCCAAGGGGCAAAATCTCACCCAGCGCACGCTCGAGCACTTTTATTTCTGGGGTGTCGTCGACGAGTTGCGGGCGGCGCGAGTGATGCCCCCCGACTACCCGATCAGCGGGATCATCGCTTACGGCAACCTGATGAGCGAGTATTGGTACGCACCGCCGCAACGCGAGCTCGTCCGCCCCTATTACTTCCAGGCCAACGACCGGCTGCCCCAGTACCGGATGGAGGCGGTGCTGCGGAAGAGATTGGCCGCGCTTCCCGCCGTCGAGAGCCGGTTCGGATGGGCGGCGCAGACGATCGAGCAGGACGACAACGGCGTGCGGGTCGGCATCGCCGAGCACGGGGGCGGCGGCCGACAGGTTCTGGAGGCCGACTACGTGGTGGGCTGCGACGGGGCCCGCTCGACCGTCCGCGAGCAGGTCGGCATCGGGCGCAGCGGCGCCGACTTCGACCAGCTGATGATGCTGGCGGTGTTCCGTTCACGCGAGCTGCACGAAGGCCTCAAGCGTTTCCCGGCGCGCTCCACCTACAATGCGCTGCACCCGGCGTTGAAAGGCTACTGGCAGTTCTTCGGCCGGGTCGATGTCGGCGAGGGTTGGTTCTTCCACGCCCCGGTGCGGGCTGACACCAGGACCGACAACTACGACTTCCATGCCCTGATCCGGAACGCCGCCGGCTTCGCGTTCGCCTGCGAGTTCGAGCATGTCGGGTTCTGGAACCTGCGCGTCGCGGTGGCCGAACGCTATCAGGTCGGGCGCGTCTTCATCGCCGGCGATGCCGCTCACAGCCACCCGCCCTATGGCGGCTTCGGCCTCAACAACGGGCTGGAGGACGTGACCAATCTCGGGTGGAAATTGGCGGCGATGTTCGACGGCTGGGGCAGCGACGCGCTGCTGCAGTCCTACAGCGAAGAACGCCGCCCGATCTTTCAGGAGACCGGCGAAGACTTCATCGCCGGCCGCATCGCGTCGGACCGGGCGTTCCTCGACCGCTACAGCCCGGAGCGCGACCGCGAAGAATTCGAGCAGGCATGGCAGGCGCGCGAGACCGTCGCCGGCGACCGCATTCTGACCTATGAGCCGCACTATGAAGGCTCCTCGGTGGTGCTGGGCCCTCCGAACGGCGCCTGCAGCGCCCACGGCATCCACACGTTCAAGGCCCGGGCCGGGCATCATCTCGCGCCGCAGACCTTGTCGAGCGGCCGCAACGTGTTCGAGGAGCTCGGCACCGGCTTCACGCTCATGGCCTTCGATGCCGAAGAGGAGAGCGTGCGGGCGTTCGAGCACGCGACCGCCGCGCTGCGGGTGCCCCTGAAGGTCATCCGCGACTCGTATCAGGAGGGACGAAAGGCCTATGAATCGTCGCTCGTGCTCGTTCGGCCGGACCAATTCGTCGTGTGGACCGGCGACAGCTGCCCCGCTGACGCGGGCACACTGATGCGCAAGGTCATCGGCCGCGGCTAGAGGCGCGAGGCCGCAACCGGCGTCGCCGGTGCCTTGGATGTCCTGCGCTCGGCGATTGCCATCGCGGCGCGATAGGCGAAGACCAGCGCCGGCCCGAGCGTGATGCCCGGCCCCGGATAGTTGCCGCGCATGATCGAGGCCATGTCGTTTCCGCAGACGAACAGCCCCGCAATCGGCTCGCCGGTCGCGGTCAGCACCCTGCCATCGGCATCCGCCCGCAGGCCCACGCTCGACCCGAGCGTGCTCGGATAAACCGCCATCGCGTAGTAGGGCGGCCGCACGATCGGGCCGAGACAGGGATTCGGTGCGTGCTGCGGATCGCCGTTGTGGCGGTCGAAGTCGGTCGAGCCTTTGCCGAACTCCTGGTCGTCGCCGGTCTCGGCGCTGCGGTTGTGTCGCTGCACGGTATCGTGCAGGCCCGCCGCATCGACCCCGATCTTGCCGGCCAGCGCGTCGAGCGAGCCAGCCTCGATCAGGTAGCCGCTGGCGATGAACCGGCGCCAGCTGCGCCGCCCCGGCGGGACGCGGCCGAGCCCGTATTTCTCGATGAATGCGCGGTCGCAGATGAGCCACGCCGGGATGGTGGGCACGCTCGCGTGCGATCGGTGCATGCCGCGCACGAACTCGTGGTAGGAGACCGCTTCATCGACGAAGCGCCGCCCCGCCGCGTTGACGGCGATCAGCCCGGGCTTGGCCCGGTCGAGCGAGAGATGCGGGAAAGCGCCGCAGCCGCCGTCGAGCCACCCGGTGTCGGAGACCGGCGTCCAGAACGCCGGGCAGGCGTGATCCTCCTCGACCGACGCGCCGGCCGCGCGCGCGATCCGCGCGCCGTCGCCCTCGGCGCCCGCGAACGCCACCACATGTGCAAGCGGCGGCGTGACATGATCGTTCAATCGCTCGACGCTGCCGCCGAAGCCGCCGGTCGCCAGCACCACGGCGCGCCGCGCGTTCACCTGGCGGGGCCGGCCGTCGACCGCGATCACGGCGCCGCGGACCCGGCCTGCCGAGACGGTCAGCTCCCGCAGCGAAGCGTTCAACCAGATCGGCACCCGATTGCGGCGCAGGCTGTAGAACAGCCTGGCGACCAGGGCGTTGCCCATCAGGAGCCGGGTGCCGCGCCGATGGCGAAGGCGATCGGTCGCGTGCCGCCACAGCAGCGACGCGGCGGCACGCAGCGCGGCGAGCGACGAGAGCGGGCGCGCGAGCGGCTCGATGTCATCGCGGCCGATCATCATGCCGCCGAGCGCCATGAACTCTCCGATCGGCGGCCGCACCAGGGCGAAATCGGCGCCGAGCAGCCTTCCGTCGAACGGCAGCGGCGCCAACGGCCGGCCGGCGACGGTGGCGCCCGGAAGATTCGCCAGATAGTCGGGATGCCGGGCATAGGGTGCGAATTTCACGTCGCTCTTTCGATCGAGGTAGTCGACGACGTGCGGGCCGGTCTGCAGGAATGCCTCGCGGCGATCATCGGCCGCGGCGCCGATCACCGCATCAAGATATCGTCGGGCATCGGCGATCCCGTCGGTGAACCCGGCTTCGCGGGCCTGCCGGGTGCCGGGCACCCAGATCGTGCCCGCCGAGGTCGCGGTGGTGCCGCCGACCTGGGCGGACTTCTCGCAGAGCAACACGTCGAGCCCCTCGAGCGCGCCCACCAGGGCCGCCGTCATGCCGGCTGCCCCGGCGCCCACGACCAGCACGTCGACCTCGACCGGGCTGTCGGCCTCCTGCGAGCGGTTCGCGACCACGACGTTTCCTCCAATCGCTCGCGCTGCGCAGTGCGGCGACAAATCCGCCGCACGCTATCAGAACGGAAAAAAAGAAATCAAATCGGCGCCGCCGACCGCCGCCGATCGATCATCGAAAAAATCCCCGCACCCTTCGACCCGGGTTGCCGCCATTTGGTTAAATGATGCAGAGCTTCCCCAGGGGAGGACCGCGTGCGCGTCCTGGCAATCATCATCGCATTTCCGCTCGCAGCGTGCGGGATGGGCGCGCAGCTCGATGCCCGCAACGATTACCAGAAGGCCACCGACGAATATAAGCAGTGCATGGCCGCAAACCCCGGCGCCCCGCAGCAATGCGACGCCCTGCGGCTGGCGATGGAAACCGCCGGACGAAAATACGATGAGGTATCCCCGAACCTGCTCGACAAGGTCAAGCCGGGCAGCCCGCCTCCCGACTACGCGAGTCCGCGCTAGTCAGTAGCGCGTAGGACCTATTCGACCTTGATCTTGGCGGTGCGGATCACGTCGCCCCACTTCGCGATCTCGTCGCGCTGGAGGGCGGCAAACCGCTCGGGCGTGCTGCCGACCAGATCGAGACCGAGCGAGGCGGCACGCTCGGCGACGTCGGGCTGGCGCAGCGCGTTAGCCACCTCCTGATTGAGGCGAGCGACGATCGCGGCCGGCGTGCCCGCGCGCACGACCATGCCGTACCAGTTCACCACTTCGAAGTTCGCCAGCGTGTCCTTCGCCACCGGCACATCGGGCAGGGCCGCCATCCGGCTTGGTCCCGTCGTCGCCAGCGCCCGCAGCCGGCCGGCCTCGATGTGCGGCTGCGCGATCGCGAGCGCATCGAACACGAATTGCACCTGACCGCTGAGCAGGTCGGTGAAGGCTGGTGCGCTGCCGCGATACGGCACGTGGCGGGCCGCAATGCCTGCCTGCAGGTTCAACAGCTCGCCGGAGAGATGGGGCAGGCCGCCGTTGCCGCTCGACCCAAACAGCATCTCTCCCGGACGCGCCTTCGCAGCCTCGATCAACTCCTTGAGCGACTTCGCCGGCACGGAAGGGTTCACCACCAGGACGAAGGGGAGTGAGGCGACCAGTGAGAGCGGCGCGAAGTCGCGCTCGATGTCGAGGCCGGGACGGCCGGCGTAGATCACCGGATTGACCGCGAGGTTGCCGGTGGTGCCGAACAGGATCGTGTGACCGTCCGGCTCGGATTGCGCGACGCCCTGGGTCGCGATCAACCCGTTCGCGCCGGGACGGTTCTCGACCACCACGGGCTGGCCGAGCCGCTCCGACATCTTGGGCGCCATCAACCGTGCCAGGATGTCGATTCCGCCGCCGGGCGGAAAGCCGATCACGATCCGCAGCGCCCGCGAGGGAAATCCCGCCTGCGCAACCGCTCCGCGGGGGAGAAGCGCAGCCGCGGCGGCGCCGAGCACGAACGCGCGCCGTGTGGTCGATGGGGTCAAGGCATTCCTCCCGTGCTTGGCAGCGCCGGCGCCATTGTCATTTCCAGCATGTTGGGATTGCCCGTAGAATAGGGTCAAGGCCGGTTCGCACAAGGCCGGTTCGCACAGAGCCGGCCGGGGAGGAGCGCATGGCAGAGACACCGAGCACGGCGCGCCAAGTCCATGTCTATGCCGGCACCGGCGGGCATTCGGCCTGGTTCAGCGACGACAGCGGGCAGACCTGGGTGCATCCGAACAGCCATTCCGGCATGTATCTGGAAGCTCGCGTCTGGTCGATCGCCAGCCACCCGGCGACGGCCGAGCGGCTGTTCGCCGGCTCCGATATGGGCATCTTCCGCTGGGACGAGCCGACGGCGCGGTGGGCACACTTGCCGTCGCCGATGCAGGATGTCTGGGCGGTCGCCATCGACCCGGCGAATCCCGATGTGCTGATCGCCGGCACGCGGCCGGCTGGCTTCTGGCGGTCGGCCGATGCCGGGCAGACCTGGTCGCGGCTGATCGCGCCCGGCGTCATCCCGGCCTCCGATGTGAACGCGGGCCCGACCCGCGTAACCCAGGTCGTGTTCGATCCGGTGGATGACGGGACGGTCTGGGCCACGGTCGAGATCGGCGGCGTCTATCGCAGCAAGGATCGCGGCGCGACCTGGGAGTACAAGGACAAGGGCCTCGTCTCCGGCGACGTGCACGGGCTCGCGGTGGTGAGTTTGCCGGGCGGCGGCAAGGCGCTGCTGGCGACCACCAATCGCGGCCTGCACCGCAGCGAGGACAATGGCGAGACCTGGGTGCTGCAGGAGCTGCCGTCGCCGTGGCCCTACACCCGCTCGGTGGTGCCGCGCGCCGACAACTCGGGCGTCGTGTTCGTCACCAACGGCAACGGCCCGCCCGGCAACGACGGCTTCCTGCTGCGTTCGCGCGACCATGGCAAGACCTGGGAGAATGCCAAGCTGCCGGGGCCGATCGAGAGCACGGTGTGGTGCGTCGCCACCCATGCCGCCGATCCGATGCTGATCTTCGTTTGCACCAATCTCGGCGAGCTGTTCCGCTCGACTGACGGCGGCGAGAGCTGGACGCGCCTGCCGCATCTGTTCGGCGAGCTGCGCGCACTGCATTGGCGCCCGCTGCCCGCAGGCACCCGGCGCGCCGCACATTCGTTGACGCGGCCGGTGCTGAAGGCCGCGCAGATGGGATGGGCGGCGGCATGAGCACGACGACCAGGGCCATGCCGCTCAGGGTCGGCCTGATGGTGCCGGCCAACAACACGACCATGGAGGTCGAGCTGGCGGCCTGGCTGCCGCCGGGCTCGACCGTGACGACGGTGAAGATCCCGCGTGGCCAGGGTCTGCTGACGGCGGCGACGCTGCCGGCCTATCGCGACAGCGCGATCGCGCTGGCGCGGGAACATTTTTCCAACGGCGGGTTCGATCTCATCGCCTACGGCTGCACCGCCGCGGGCTTCCTCTCCGGTCCCGCCGGCGATGCGGAGCTCGCCGCCATGCTGACCGCGGCGACGGGTTTGTCGGTCGTCACCACCGCGCGCGCGATGGTGCGGGCGCTGCAGCACGAGAAGGCGAAGCGCATCGCCGTGGTCACGCCCTACCACGATGCGGTGAATGCGCAGCTGCAGGCGTTCCTCTCCGACGGCGGCATCAGCACCGTCCGCCTCGATACGTTCCGGGCGCCGGATGTGATCGCGCTCGGTCGCATCACCGCCGAACAGGTGCGCGAGCTGGCGCGCGCGACCATGGGGCCGGATTGCGACGCGCTGTTTATCGGCTGCTCGCAGCTGCCGACCCATGCCATCCTCGCGGGCCTGGAGGCGGAGTTCGCCCGCCCGGCCTGGTCGTCGATCCGCGCGACCGCCTGGGATGCCGGGCGGCTGCCCGTCGCCGCCTGAGGCCGTTCACGGGATAGCCTTTGCACATGACAAAGGTCGCGCCGCGTCTCGGTTGCCGAACGCGTCGAGCAGAGGAGAAAGCCATGCGAGGGATGCTGCATCGGGTCATCGGCGCCATTCTGCTGTGCGGTCTCGCGTCGCAGACGCAGGCTCAGGCTCAGAACTTTCCCGATCGCCCGATCCGGTTGATCGTTCCTTACGCGCCGGGTGGCATCACCGACATCTCCGCGCGCATCCTCGGTCCCCAGCTCGGCAACGAGCTGGGCCAGCAGATCGTGGTGGACAACCGGCCCGGCGGCGCTGGGATGATCGGGTTCGGCACGGCCGCCCGCTCGCCGGCGGACGGCTATACTCTGGTGCTCGCCACCACGGCGCTCGCCGCCAATCCGATCCTGTTCAAGGACATCCCTTACGATGCGCGGAAGGATTTTTCGCCGATCAGCATGATCGGGGTCGTCCCGATGGTGCTGGTGGTGCCGCCCTCGTCGCCGGCAGCCACGATCGCCGAGCTGATCGCGCTCGCGCGCTCGAAGCCCGGCGATCTCAACTATGGCTCGGCCGGGAACGGCACTGACAATCACCTGACCGCCGAGCTGTTCAATCACCTGTCCGGCATCAAGGTGGCGCACGTGCCCTATCGCGGCGGCGGTCAGGTCATGACCGATCTCATCGCCGGACGCGTTTCTTTCGTCTTCGCCACGATGCCGACGGCGATACCGTACATCGGCGAAGGGCGGTTGCGTGCGCTGGCGACGACCGGTCAGGGCCGGAGCGCGGCTCTGCCCGAGGTCCCGACGGTGGCCGAATCGGCCCTGCCGGACTTCGTGCTCTATGCCTGGCTGGGGCTGTTCGGTCCCGCCGGCATTCCGCCGCCGATCCTCGACAAGCTCGGCACGGCGACAAACGCGGCGCTGCGGCATCCCGAGACGGCGGAACGGCTGCGCAAGATCGGCCTCGAGATCAAAGGCGGCACGCCGTGGGAGCTGGCCGCGCATCTTGACCGCGAGCTCAACCGCTGGTCGGAGCTCGCGCGCCATGTCCGCTTCGAGGTGGCGAATTGACTGCCACATTCTTTGTGTTCGTCCCGCCCGCGCCGCAACAACTCACCCTTTCGCATTGCGCAGGCAGCCCAACCATCGGCTCTGGAGACACCGAACGATGAATCGTCGCACGCTGCTTGCTGCCGCCGCCTCCGCTCCGTTTGCGGCCATCGGGCCTGCCGTCGGCCAGTCGGGCTGGCCGGACCGGGTGCTGCGCATCGTCGTGCCGTTCGTGCCGGGCTCCTTCACGGATGTCTCGGCGCGGCTTCTCGCCAACGAGCTCACCGAGCAGCTCGGCCAGTCGGTCGTGGTCGAGAACCGCGGCGGCGCGGGCGGCACCGCCGGCACGACCGCGGTGGTCCGCGCGCCGCCGGACGGCTATACGCTGCTGCTCACCGACACCTCGCTCTCGATCTCGCCCGGCCTCTACCCGAACCTGCCGTACGATCCGGTGCGCGACCTGGCGCAGATCAGCCGGATCGCGGACTCGCCTTCGATCCTGCTGGTGCGGCCCGGGCTCGGGCCGCGCACGCTCGCGGAGCTGGTGGCGCTGGCGAAGCAGCAGCCGGGCGGCATCACCTTCGGCTCCGGCGGGCCGGGGTCGTCCGCGCATCTCGCGATGGAGCTTTTGCTGAACCTTGCCGGCGTGCAGGCGCTGCACGTGCCGTTCCGCGGCGTGGCGGCGGCGATCGCGGAGGTCATCGCCGGCCGCGTCGACATGGCGATCGCGAGCCTGGCCTCCGGCGTGGCGCACGTGAAAGGCGGCACGCTCATCGGCCTCGGCGTGTCCGGAGAGAAGCGCAGCGCCTTGCTGCCGGAGGTGCCGACATTCGCCGAGGCGGGCCAGCCGGCCTACGACATGTCGTACTGGTGGGGGATCGCGGCGCCGGCCGGCACGCCGCGGCCGGTCCTCGAACGGCTGCACCGCGAGGTCGTGCGTGCCTGCGAGAAGCCGCGGCTGCGGGAGGCCTTCCTGCAGCAGGCCGCGGTCGCGGTCACCTCGACGCCGGAGGAGATGACGCGCCATCTCGAGCGCGAGATCGGCGTCTGGCGCGAGGTGATCACGCGCGCCAAGGTCACCATCCAATGATCGCTGCGGGGAATCCGTGAATCACCAGAACGAGCCGCCGCCTGCTTTCCGCGCGCCGCCGCTGTCGTGCGACGCGCATTTTCACGTCTTCGGTCCGGCGGACCGCTATCCGCACGGCGGCGTGAACGAGAGCCTGCGTTACGTTCCGCCGTTCGCGCCGCTGTCGGAGTATCTGGAGCTTGCCGGGCAGCTCGGCTGCGAGCGGTTCGTGTTCGTGCAGCCGAGCGCCTATGGCCGCGACAATGCCTGCATGCTCGATGCCATGCGCGAGGTCGGGGTCGCGCGCTGCCGCGGCATCGTCGACGTGCACGAGGATGCCCCGGACTCGACGCTGGCCGAGATGCATGCGCTGGGCGTGCGCGGCGTGCGCATCAACGTCTCGCCGGTCAAGCCGCGCGAACCCGGCTTCTCCGAGACGATGCGGCCGCGCATCGAGCGTCTCGCCGCGCGCTGTGCCGAGCTCGGCTGGCAGCTCGACTTTCTGCATCCCGGCTGGCTGACCGAGGAGCTGCTGCCGGTCTTCGCCCGGCTGCGCTGCTCCTTCACCATCGCCCATATGGGCATGTTCCTGGCTGCGGCAGGCCCGCAGCAACCGGGCTTCCGCAAGCTCGTCGATCTCGTACGTCACGGCGAAGGCCGCGCCTGGGTGAAGCTCACCGGCACCTACCGCATGGCGACCCTGCCGACCCTTGCGGACGCGGCGCCGATGGCGCGGGCGCTGATCGCGGCGGCGCCCGATCGGCTGATCTGGGGCAGCGACTATCCGCACCTCTCCTTCGCCGACAAGGTGGGCTCGGTGCAGCTGTTCAATTTGTTGGCCGATTGGGCGCCGGACGAAGCGACGCGACGGCGCATCCTGGTCGACAATCCAGCCGCGCTGTTCGGCTTCTGACGCCAGCCTATCGCCCTTCGCGCGCCATCGAGGGCCGGTTTACCGGCCCTCGCGCGCCCAAGTGGCAGCAAGGCTGCCGACCAGCAGCAGCAGCCCGATCAGCCCGGCGAACACCGGCAGCACGCCGATGCCGCGCACGACGCTGGCCTCGCGCATCTTCAGGCCGAGCCAGTCGTCGCCCTTGAAGGTGTCGGTCGAGCGCACCGCCACGATGCGCGGCAGACGCACGCCGCTGCCGTCCTCGACCCGCATCACGCCGCCGCCGGTGGCGCTGGCGAGCGGGGCGAGCACCTCGGTGGTCGAGGTCACCTCGGTGAACTCGCGCGGATTGGCCGGCCCAACATTGGCGAGCGCGGTGAGCGTGCCGTCGGTGGCGCGCCAGAGGCCCAGCTCATTTGCCTCGATGGTCGAGCGCCAGACGCCGGGCTGCGTCGGCGACAAGGTCAAGCTGCGGGTCTTGCCCGACGGCGTCGTCAAGGTGATCTCGCTGACGCTGTCGGACATGGTCTGGCGCTGCACCGTGAGGTCGCGCCCGCGCACGAACAGGCGCAGCGCCTCCTCCTCGAGATCGGGCTGCTTCATCAGCCAGTGCGAGAGCCGCCGCAGCAGATCGATATGCGGCCCGCCGCCCTCGTAGCCGCGCGCCCACAGCCAGATATGGTCGGAGAGCAGCAGCGCGACCCGGCCTTCGCCCTCGCGCGACAACAGCAGCAGCGGCTTGTTGTCGGGGCCGTGCATCACGGTGGTGCCCTTGGCCGGCCGCGTGTCGACCAGGCGGAACCAGCGGCTCCATTGCGGCGGGTCCTGGTCGGCGCCTTCGAGCCCGCGCGTCACCGGATGGCGCTTGCCGAGATCGGTGAGCTGGGCGCGGAACGGCCCGTCGGTGGTGCGCCCGCTCGGCTCGGCCGGCAGGATGACGTCGAGCGGCGTGCGCCAGATGCTGGTCTGGCTGGCGTAGTCGGGGCCGGCCGCCACCAGCACCGCGCCGCCGCCGCGCACGTAACGGGCGATGTTGTCGAAATAGATGATCGGCAGCACGCCCTGGCGCGCGTAGCGGTCGAAAATGATGAGCTGGAACTCGTTGATCTTCTGCTGGAACAGCTCGCGGGTTGGAAACGCGATCAGCGACAGCTCGTTGATCGGCGTGCCGTCCTGCTTCTCCGGCGGCCGCAGAATCGTAAAGTGGACAAGGTCTACCGAGGCTTCGGATTTCAAGAGATTGCGCCAGGTGCGCTCGCCGGCGTGCGGCTCGCCGGAGACCAGCAGCACGCGCAGCTTGTCGCGCACGCCGTCGATCGAGACGACGGCGCGGTTGTTCACCTCGGTCAGCTCGTTCTCGAGCGGCGAGGCCTCGATCTCGACGATGTTCGGCCCGGCATGCGGGATCGGCACGTTGACACTCACGCTCGAGCCGACGCGCACGTTGCGATTCTCGATGGCCTCGCCGTCGCGGCGGATCGTCACCTGCGCCGCGCCGGGCGATGCGCCCTGGTCCTCGACGCGGAAGCTGATGGTCTGCGATTGCCCGACGATGCCGAAGCGCGGCGTCGACACGAGCACCACGCGGCGGTCGCGCTCGTTCTTGTGGCCGGTGATCAGCGCGTGCACCGGCGCCGAAAAACCGAGCGCCGCCGCCTCGGCCGGCACGTCATGGACGCGCCCGTCGGTGATCAGGATGGCGCCGGCGACGCGGTCGTGCGGCACGTCGGATAGCGCCGCCGACAACGCGGTGAACAGCTTGGTGCCGTCGGTCTCGCCGTCGGCCTGCCCGGCCTCGACGAAGCGCACTTCGAGGCCCGGAATGCGCCCCAGCCGCTCGCCGAGCGCCGCGCGCGCCGCCTCGGTCTGTTGCGTGCGGGTGCCGAAGTCCTGGCTCGGGCTCTTGTCGATCACCACGGCGGCCACTGAAGTGAGCGGCTCGCGGTCCTCACGCGTGATCGACGGGTTGGCGAGCGCCAGCACGAACAGCGCGAGCGCCGCGGTGCGGATCAGCGCGCCGCGGGTGCGCGCGAACACGATCAGCAGCGAGATCACGAACGCGGCGATGACCGCCGCCCAGACGACATAGGCGGGGACCAGCGGCGTGAAGGAGATACCGAGATTCAACCAAACGCTCCTACTGTCCCAGCCGCTCGAGCAGCGCCGGGACGTGGACCTGATCGGCCTTGTAGTTGCCGGTCAGCGTGTACATCACGATGTTGACGCCGGCGCGGAAGGCGAACTCGCGCTGGCGCGGTTCGCCGGCGACGATCGGCAGCATGGATTGGCCGTCCGGCCGCATCGCCCAGGCGCCGGCGAAATCGTTCGAGGTGATGATGATCGAGGAGACGCCGTCGCCGGCGCGTGCCGGGCGGCTCGTCGGCTCGTCGTCGTTGGGGGCCGCCGTCGCCTCGACCCAGAGCTGGCCGGAGGCGAAACGGCCGGGGAAGTCTTTCAACAGGTAGAACGTCTTGGTCAGCACGTGATCGCGCGGCACCGGCTCGAGCTCGGGGATGTCGAGCGCCGAGAGGATGGCGCGCAGCGCGACCATGCCGGGCCCGCGGGTCTCGCCGCCCGCACCGGGCGGCGCCTCGACCGCGTCGCGGGTGTCGAACAGCACCGTGCCGCCGCGCTTCATGTAGGTGTCGATATGCTCGAGCGCCTCGCGCGAGGGCTTGGGCGCGCTCGGCACGATCGGCCAGTAGATCAGCGGATAGAAGGTCAGGTCGTCGCGGGCGGGATCGATGCCGACCGGCTCGCCGGCTTCGAGCGCGGTACGCTGCGCCAGGAACAAGGTGAGGCCCTGCAAGCCGGCCTTGCTGATGCGGTCGGCCTCGGCGTCGCCGGTGACCACGTAGGCGAGCCGCGTCTCCAACGTCGAGCGCATCGCCTGCTCGTCGCTCTGCGCGAACGCCCGCGGGGTGGCGAGCA
>JBEVIH010000042.1:0-7003 GCA_040510815.1 Xanthobacteraceae bacterium
TCCGGCCTGCGACCGCATCCAGCTTCTTGAGCAGTTCAGGATCGCGCGCCTCGGGCGCCGTAATCAGCGCCGTCTCGAGCGCTCGGTCGGAGCCGATCGGGCACGGCTCGTGCTCGCGCGGAAAATCGCGAGCGAGCCGGGCAACCAGTTGCTTCGCCTTGTCGGCGTTGGCGGTCAGCACCTTGATGATGTCCTGCACCGTCACGGCGTCATGGTCGGGATGCCAGCAGTCGAAATCGGTGACCATGGCGACGCTGGCGTAGCAGAGCTCGGCCTCGCGCGCGAGCTTGGCCTCCGGCAGGTTGGTCATGCCGATCACGGAATAGCCCAGCCCCTTGTAGGTCATGCTCTCGGCATAGGAGGAGAACTGCGGCCCCTCCATGCACACATAGGTGCCGCCGCGCACGACCTTGATGCCTTCGGCGCCGGCGGCGGCGGCGACGCGGTCCTGCAGGCGCGGCGACACCGGATGCGCCATCGAGACATGCGCCACGCAGCCCTTGCCGAAGAACGAGCTTTGCCGGTTGAAGGTGCGGTCGACGAACTGGTCGATCAGCACGAAGGTGCCGGGCGGCAGCTCCTGCTTGAACGAGCCGCAGGCCGAGAGCGAGACCAGGTCGGTCACGCCGGCACGCTTGAGCGCGTCGATATTGGCGCGGTAGTTGATGTCGGAGGGGGAGAGCCGGTGGCCCTTGTCATGGCGCGAGAGAAACACCACCGGTGTGCCGGCGATCTCGCCCACGCGCAACGGCGCCGAGGGCTCGCCCCACGGGCTCTTGATCTTCTTCTGGCGCACCTTCTCCAGCCCCGGCAGGTCGTAGATGCCGGAGCCGCCGATGACGCCGAGCACGGCCTTGGTCACTGTTTGCCGATCTCCCTCAGCAGCTTCTTCATCGCGTCCTCTACGCAAGCCCGGCAATCGGCACGGCATCGCGACGGGCAAGGAGCCCCATGCGCTTTGCCATTCTCACGCTTCGCGTTAGTTTGCAACTCGTGAGCCGCAAGGCAGCTCGCAGGAGAGGCACGACATGTCGAATTTCGACGTCCTCGACACCCGATTCCGCACGGCGCTCGAGCGCATGGCGGCGCACGGGCGGCTCACCGCCTATACGGCGCCGGCCGATCCGCACCTCGAGGTTGCGGCGATCATGAAAAAGCTCGACGGCGGGCCGGCGCTGCTGTTCACCGAGGTCGACGGCTTCGACCTGCCGGTGATCGGCAACCTGCTCTCCTGCCAGGCCAATTGCGAAGCCGCCTTCGGGATCGACTTCAACGGCATCCGCCAGTTCGTCGGCCGTGCGCTCGGCGCGCCGAAGCCGCCAGTGCTGGTGGAGCTGGCGCCGGCGCAGCAGCACGTCCACACCAAGGACATCGACCTTCCGCGCATGCTGCCGGCGTTGCACCATACGGCGGAGGATGCCGGACGCTTTGTTACCGCGGGGATCGTGATCGTGCGCGATCCCGACACCGGCACCTACAACGCGTCCTATCACCGCCTGCAGCTCGTCGGCGGGACCCGCACCGGCGTCAAGCTCGACTACGGCCGCCACCTGCGGCTCGCCTTCGAGCGCGCCAAGCGCAAGGGCGAGGCGCTGCCGATCGCGGTCTGCATCGGATCCGACCTGGCGCTGCACTATACGGCGGCGACCATGGGCTCGCAGATGCCCGAGCACGCCGACGAGATCGCCGTCGCCGGCGGGCTTTGCGGCCGCCCGTTGCCGGTGGTGAAAGGCGTCTCGCAGGACGTGCTGATTCCGGCCGAGACCGAGATCGTGCTGGAAGGCCGCATGCTGGTCGACGAGACCGTCACCGAAGGCCCGTTCGGCGAGTTCGTCGGCTATCTCTCGCCGGCCGATGCGGCACCGGTGTTCGAGGTCACCGCCCTCACCCACCGCGACCGGCCGATCTATCACGCCATCAACGGCTACGGCCGCGAGACCATCATGCTGCGCAAATACGTGCTGGAGGCGAGCCTGCTGAAGGTGCTGCAAGGCGCGGTGCCGATCGTGACCGACGCCGAGATGACGGCGGGCGGATTGCACCGCTTCCACGCGGTGGTGCAGGTGCGCAAGGCGACGCCGCAGCACGACGGCCTGCAGCGCAACGCCATCTTCGCGGCGTTCGGAGCGCTCAAGGACCTCGACCTGGTCATCGTGGTGGACGAGGACATCGACATCCGCGACCCGCACGACGTCGAATACGCGCTGGCGACCCGGATGGAGGCCTCGCGCGACCTCATCGTCATGCCGGCCGCCCGCGGCCACGAATACGTCCGTGTCGGTCAGAACGGCATCCGCGCCAAGCTCGGCATCGACGCCACCATCCCGTTCGCCGAAAAGGCGCGCTTCGCGCGTTGCGCCTTCGAGCAGGTGACGATCGATCCCGCGGCGTTGTCATCCGATCCGGAGCTGATCAGGGCGCGGCTCGATCTTTAACCGCGGCTACTCCGCGGGTGCGCGCGGCGTGAGCTTTTCGGAGTGCAACTCCACCTCGCGCCACACCTTCTTCTTCGCGAAGTAGACCAGTCCGGCAAAGACGACCAGGAAGATGATCACCTGGAAGCCGATGCGCTTGCGCGCCTCGAGGTGCGGCTCGGCCGCCCACATCAGGAAAGCGGAAACGTCCTTGGCGTATTGGTCGACCGTCGTCGGCGAGCCGTCGGTGTAGTCGACGCGCTTGTCCGACAGCGGCGGCGGCATGGCCAGCGTGTGGCCGGGAAAATACTTGTTGTAGAAGGTGCCGGTCGGGACGTTGACGCCGGCTGGCGCCTTGTCCTCATAGCCCGTGAGCAGCGCGACGATGTAGTCGACGCCGTGCTCCTGGTACTGAGTCACCATGTCGAGCAGCCACCACGGGAAGCCGCGCTCGTAGCCGCGCGCCTTGGCGATCACCGACATGTCCGGCGGGACAGAGTTGTAACGCGCGCGCGCCGCCTGCTCGTTGGGGAACGGCGGCGGGAAGCGGTCGGCGAGCCGGCCCGGACGATCCTTGACCTCGCCCTGGTCGTCGGGCTCGCCCTTGACCTGGTATTCGGCGGCGATGGCCGCGGCCTGCGCGGGCGTGAAGCCCGGACCGCCGGGCTCGGCCAGATTGCGGAACGCGAGCAGCGTGAGGCCGTGACAGACCTGGCAGACCTCGCGATAGACCTTGAAGCCGCGTTGCAGCTGCCCCTGGTCGTATTTGCCGAACGGGCCCGAGAACGACCATTTATGCTTCGGCGGCTGGGGCGTGTCTTCCGCCGCGCTCGCCCCGGATGCGGCGAGCGATCCGGCGGCGACGCCGCCGGCAAGGACGAGAGCCAGGATCTTGCGTTGGAAGGCCATGGCGTGTCCTCGTCCTCAAGCCGCCCGCGGCGGCGGCGCCGGCGCGCCGAGCGGCACGCCCTTGCCGAGGACAGACTCGGCGATCGAGTTGGGCACCGGCTTGGTCTTTTCGAAGAATCCCAGCAGCGGCAGGATGATCAGGAAATAGGCGAAGTAGTAGGCCGTGAAGATGCGCGCGATCAGCACGTAGTTGCCTTCCGGTGGCTTCGATCCGAGCCAGCCGAGCCCGACGCAAACGATCACGAACAGCCAGAAGAACTGCCGGTAGAGCGGACGGTATTTGGCCGACTTGACCTTCGAGGTGTCGAGCCACGGCAGGAACAGCAGGATCAGGATCGAGCCCCCCAGCGCCACCACGCCCAGGAGCTTGTTCGGGATGGCGCGCAGGATCGCGTAGAACGGCAGGTAGTACCATTCCGGCACGATGTGCATCGGCGTCACCGCCGGGTTGGCCGGGATATAGTTGTCCGGGTGACCGAGGAAGTTCGGGATATAGAACACGAACCAAGCCAACAGGACGCAGAACACCAGCAGGAAGAAGGCGTCCTTGATCGTCGCATAGGGCGTGAACGCGACCGTGTCGTGCTCGGTCTTCGGCTCGATGCCGTCCGGATTGTTCTGCCCGGCCACGTGCAGCGCCCAGATGTGCAGCACCACCACGCCGACGATCACGAACGGCAGGAGGTAGTGCAGCGAATAGAAGCGGTTGAGCGTGGGATTGCCGACCGCGTAGCCGCCCCACAGCCAGTTGACGATCGATTCGCCCACCAGCGGGATCGCCGAGAACAGGTTGGTGATCACGGTCGCCGCCCAGAAGCTCATCTGCCCCCAGGGCAGCACGTAGCCCATGAAGCCGGTCATGATCATGAGCAGCAGCAGGATCACGCCGAGGATCCACAGCACCTCGCGCGGCTCCTTGTAGGAGCCGTAGTACATGCCGCGGAACATGTGGACGTAGGCGGCGAGGAAGAACATCGACGCGCCATTGGCGTGGAGATAGCGCAGGAGCCAGCCGTAGTTCACGTCGCGCATGATGTGCTCGACGGAATTGAAGGCGTAATCGACGTGCGGCGTGTAGTGCATGGCGAGCACGATGCCGGTGACGATCTGCGCGCCGAGCATGAAGGCGAGGATGCCGCCGAAGGTCCACCAGTAGTTCAGGTTGCGCGGCGTCGGGTAGACCACGAAGGAGGAATAGACCAGGCCGGCGATCGGCAGCCGTCGCTCCATCCATCGCATGAATGGGCTTTGCGGCTGGTAAGTCGGATGTCCGCTCATGGTCGAACCTTGAGAGAGATTGATCGTCGTGCGGCTGTCAGCCGATGCGGATCTTGGTGTCGGACAGGAACTCGTAGGGAGGCAGCGCCAGGTTGGCGGGCGCGGGTCCGCTGCGGATGCGGCCGGAGGTGTCGTAGACCGAGCCGTGGCAGGGGCAGAAATAGCCGTCGTAAGGACCTTGATGGGCGATCGGGATGCAGCCGAGATGCGTGCAGATCCCGATCAGCACCTGCCACTGGTCATGACCGGGCTTCACCCGCGCCGAGTCCGGCTGCGGATCGGGCAGCTTCGCCACGTCGACGTTCTGCGCTTCCTCGATCTGCTTCTTGGTGCGGTGATTGATGTAGATCGGCTTGCCGCGCCAGAACACCTTGATCACCTGCCCGTCGGCGATCGGCGTGAGGTCGACCTCGATCGGCGCACCCGCCGCGATCGTCGAGGCGTCGGGGTTCATCTGCGCGATCAGCGGCCAGAGCACGCCAGCGGCTCCGACCGTCGCTACCGCGCCCGTCGCGATATAGAGGAAATCGCGGCGTGTGCCCTCGGCCGCAGACATCGTGGTCACCTGTGCAGTCCCTTTCTTGTCATCGGTCCGCCCACAGCCAAAGGGCTGCGTGAACTTGCCTGCGTGCGGGCGCTTCCCCCCACCCGACACGGAGACGCCGCCTGGCGGCGGCGAGCGAACCGACCGCTCTCCACCCTGGATGCAGGAGGCCAAGCGGCTTAATCCAGCGGCGTTTTATTGGCACCCTTGCCAAGGGAGTGCAAGTGGCCGCGTGCCGCAATGGCCAAAAGTCGCATAAATGCCTCGTACGTCGTAGGTTTTGGCCATTATCACGGTTCGCCGAACGGCCCCGAGCAGACCCATGCGGATTGCGCTCTACGAGCCCGACATCCCCCAGAACACCGGCACGATTCTGCGGCTCGCCGCATGTCTCGGTGTCGAGGCGCACATCATCGAGCCGGCCGGCTTCCCGACCTCCGACCGCGCCTTCCGGCGCGCCGGCATGGACTACCTCGATCAGGTGAGCCTCGTGCGCCACGCAAGCTGGGATGCGTTCGAGGCCTGGCGCCGGCGTGAGGGCGCGTGGCTTGTCCTCTTCACCACCGCCGCCGGCGCGTCCTATCTCGACCACGCCTTCCAGCCGGACGACATCTTGCTGTTCGGGCGCGAATCCTCGGGCGTGCCGGAAAAGGTGCACCAGGCAGCCGACGCGCGGCTCCTCATTCCAATGCGTGAGGGATTGCGCTCGCTCAACGTGGCGATGGCCTGCGCGATGGCGGTGGGCGAGGCGCTGCGCCAGGCCAGGAATCAGTGATCAGACCTCAGGGATCAGATGTCCATGGCGGGGTCGACAATCACGGACTGATGTTTTGATTACCGATCACTGATCACTGATCACTGATCCACTCACCCCAGCCTGGGCTCGAGCTTCCGTGACCAGAGCGAATTGTCGCCGACGTCCTTGAGCGTCACGGTCATCACGTCGGTTGCACCGTCGATGGCGATGTGGCCGAAGAACTGTAGCCCGTAGCTCGGGGCAAGATCGCGCCGCCCGGCACCGGCGTCCTTGTGGAACACGAGCTGCGGCCCGAACGTGTTGTCCAGCTGGTTGAGCACGAAGGTGCCCGAGTGGATCGGGCCCGATACGAATTCCCAGAACGGCTCGAAGTCCTGGAACACCGCCTTGTTCGGATCGAAGTAATGCGCGGCGGTGTAATGCACGTCGGCGGTGATCCAGAGCGTGTTGCGGATGCCGGCGCGCTTGATGAAGGACAGGATGTCGGCGACCTCGAGCTCGCGTCCGCGCGGCGGCCCGTCGCCCTGCGCGATCGCCTCAACGCCCCAGTTGCGCTCCGAGTCGTAGACCCGGATCAGCGCGAGCGGCATGTCGGCGGCGATCACCTTCCAGGTGGCCTGCGAATCGTGCAGGCCGCGCTTGAGCCATGCGATCTGCTGCGGTCCAAGGAAATAGGCGGCGGGTCCGTAGGTCTCCTCACGGCCCTTGCCGTTCGGCCCGCGGTAGCTGCGCATGTCGAGCATGAACACGTCGAGCAGCGGGCCGTAGGAGATTTTCCGGTAGATGCGGCCGGGCTCCGCCGCAAACGAACGCACCGGCAGGAATTCGTGGAAGGCGCGGCTCGCGCGCTCGATCAGCACCCGCGCATTGGTGTCGCGATAGCCGAGGCGCTGGTGCTTCGGGCCGGTGAGGTCCTCGCCCGGCCACCAGTTATTGCTGACCTCGTGATCGTCCCACTGGGCGAAGACCGGGACCTCGGCGTTGAACGCGCGCAGATTTCTGTCGAGCAGGTTGTATTTGAAGTTGCCGCGAAACTCGGCAAGCGTCTCCGCCGGCTTCGACTTCTCCTCGGTAACGAGATTTTTCCAGAGCGTGCCGTCG
>JBEVIH010000043.1:0-6289 GCA_040510815.1 Xanthobacteraceae bacterium
CCCTTGCCTTTGCCCTCGCCCTTGATCAGCGGATAGCCGTAGGAGACGTGGCAGTGGGCGTCGATCAGCCCGGGCATGATCCACTGCCCGCCGGCGTCGATCACGCGGACGTTGCGGCGATCCTCGAGCTGCAGGTCTCCCGGCAGCGCGCCGACGCTCTTGATCCGGTTGCCCTCGATGACGATAGCGTCATTGCGGGCGGCCGGCTTGCCCGATCCGTCGATCAGGGTGCCGTTGCGGATCACCAGGGTCTTCGGGCTGCTGGCGCTCATGATGCCGTCTCGCTGCGGTAGGGATTGCGGACGTTACTCCCAAACGGGCCGGCGTGTAAATAATTGCACGCACGCACAAATCCGATAACTTGGACGGCAAAGGGACGGCAAAAAGGCGCGGGGAGCCCATGCAGTTCAAGCCCGACGATCAAAGCAGCTGGGCGGTGCATTTTCCCGGCAATCTGCGCTGGAGCAACGCCATGCAGATCGTCAAGGGCATGGTGCCGTACGCGGCCGTCGCCATGGCGGAGGTCGATCGCATCGGGCAGCGGCTCGCAGCGCGCGCCGGCGAAGCCGATCCCGATCGCGCCTGGCGCGAGGAGTGGGCCGCCGAGGCCGACCGCGTCGCCGCGGTCGCCGACCAGGCCGCCGCCGAAGGGCGCGAGATCACCGCCGGCAATCACTACATGCGCGCCGGCAACTACTATTACAGCGCCGAGCGCTTCATCCCGCCCGGCCCCGAGAAGATGGCGATGTATCGCAAGGCGCTGCGCTGCTATCAGGCGGCGATGGCGCGGCTCCATCCCGACATCGAGCGCGTCGAGGTGCCGTACGAGAACGCCAGCCTGCCGGCGTATTTCGTCAAAGGCCACGGCAGCGGGGCGCGACCGACCGTCGTGCTGTTCGACGGCATGGACAACGCCAAGGAGATGAGCGTCATCTTCGCGGGCCTCGATTTCGCCAGGCGCGGGATCAACACGCTGGCGATCGACGGGCCCGGCCAGGCCGAGACCTTGCGGCTGCGCAACATCCACAGCCGTCACGACTACGAGGTGCCGGGCACCGCCGCCTACGACTACGTCGCCGCACGCGCGGAGGTCGATCCCAAGCGGGTTGCCGTGATGGGCTACAGCTTCGGCGGCTACCAGGCGCCGCGCATCGTGGCGTTCGAGAAGCGCTACGCCGCGGCGGTGGCGTTCGGGGCGATGCACTGGAACATCTACGACTGGGTGGCGGGCAACAAGGCGAGGCTCGCGGTCGATCCCAGAACCAGCTCGACCTCGATCTTCCAGTTCCGCTGGGTGGTGGGCGCGCCGGACAACGAGACCGCACTCGAATGGGCGAAGAAGTTCACTCTCGAAGGCGTCGCGCAGAACATCGAATGCGCGTTTCTGGTGCTGCACGGCGAGAACGACCGCATCGTCCCGCTCGACGCGGCAAAGACGCTCTACGAACGGGCCGGCTCGAAGCGCAAGCACCTCAAGGTGTTCACCGCCGAGGAAGGCGGCGCCGAGCATTGCCAGGTCGATCACCGTCAGTTGGGCATCGACTATATCGGCGACTGGCTGCTGGCGAATATGTGAGGGGTCGTGTCCCGGACGCGGTTCCGCGCGCAGCGGCGCACCGCTGATCCGGGACCGTTCCAAGCTCGGTGTCCGCAACGGTCCCGGGTCGGCAGCGCACCACTCCGCTGTCGCTTCGTGCTGCGCTGCCCCGGGACACAAGGCCCTATCGACGCCATGGCCGCGCCGTGTTCGAATAGGCACATGGTCCCGCAATCGGGAGAGTCACCATGCCGCACCTCATCCGCTGGTGTTCGATCGTCGGCGTCCTCATCGGCGCCACCGCGCTCGCCCAGGCGCAAAACCCGCAAGCCTATCCCGACCGGCCGATCCGGCTGGTGATCGCCTTCCCACCCGGCGGCGCCACCGACACCCTGACCCGCCAGCTCACCCAGGAGCTCGGCGAGGCGCTCGGCCAGTCGATCGTGATCGAGAACAAGCCCGGCGCCGGCGGCTACATCGCCTGGAACTACGTGGCGTCATCGGACCCGGACGGCTACACGCTGCTGATGGCGGAAAACGCGGTCGGCATCAGCCAGGCGCTCTACAAGAAGCACGCCTCCAACTTCGATCCGGTCAAGCAATACGACGCGATCGCCACGGTCGCGACCTCGCCGCTGGTGCTGGCCGCCGCCAGCAACGTCCAGGCCAGTTCGGTGGCGGAGCTGATCGCCTATTCGCGCACCGTGCCGCAGAAGCTCAACTATGCGTCCGCCGGCATCGGCAGCGTCGCGCATCTGACCTTCGAGGTGGTCAAGGCCGGCACCGGGATGGAAGTCGTGCACGTCCCCTACAAGGGCGGCGGGCCCGCGATGAACGACCTGATCGCCGGACACGTCGCGCTCAACATGGCGGCGATCCAGGTGGCGAAGGGCCTGGTCGAAACCGGCAAGATCAAGGGGCTGGCGGTGACCAGCGCCGAGCGTTCGCCGGTGCTGCCGAACGTTCCGACCCTGAAGGAGGCCGGCGTCAAGACCGCCGACGTGGACCTGCGCTTCTGGTTCGGCATTTTCGGTCCCAAGGGCATCCCGGATGCCGTCAAGGCCAAGCTGGAGAAGGCAGTCTCGACGACGCTCGCAAATCCGCGCGTGCGCGAGCGGCTGGCCAAGCTCGACATCGAGCCGGCCTACGCGCCCGGCAGCTCACTCAGGACCAAGCTCGAGAACGAGATCACCAACTGGACCAAGTTCATCGACCAGCACGGCATCAAGCCGGAATGAGGCCGCGGCCGAGACATCACATGCTCCGGCTGTTGCGTTGCTGCGCGGTCGCGGGCGCCCTGCTGGCGGCGCCCGGCCCGACGGCGGCGCAGAGTCCCGCCGCCTATCCAGACCGGCCGATCCGGCTGGTGGTCGCGTTCGTGGCGGGCGGCGCCACCGACACCCTGGCGCGGCAGATCTCGAACGAGCTGAAGGAGGCGCTCGGCCAGCCGGTGGTGGTGGAAAATCGCCCGGGCGCGAACGGTTATCTGGCGTGGAACCACGTCGCCACCGCGGAGCCCGACGGCTACACGCTGCTGCTTGCCGAGAACGCGCTCGCCATCAGCCAGGCACTGCACAAGAAGGCGACGTCGAGCTTCGATCCGCTCACCCAATACGACGCGATCGCGGCGGTCGCGACCTCGCCGTCGGC
Organism: Xanthobacteraceae bacterium; assembly: GCA_040510815.1. Classification (GTDB taxonomy): domain Bacteria; phylum Pseudomonadota; class Alphaproteobacteria; order Rhizobiales; family Xanthobacteraceae; genus VAZQ01. The sequence continues at coordinate 3,188 of JBEVIH010000043.1, forward strand.
GCTGGTCCTCGCCAACAACGTGCCCGCCAGCACGGTGGCCGAGCTGGTGACGCATTCGCGCACCGTGCCGCAAAAGATGAACTACGCGTCGGCCGGCGTCGGCAGCGTCTCGCACCTGAACTTCGAGGTGTTCAAGGACGCGGTCGGGATGGACGCCATCCATATTCCCTACAAGGGCGGCGGCCAGGCAATCGGCGACGTGCTCGCCGGCCATGTGCCGATGACGATCTCTTCCGTCCAGGCGACCAAGGGCCTGGTCGAGAGCGGCAAGGTCAAGGCGCTGGCGGTGACCAGCCCGGCGCGCTCGCCGGCGATGCCGAACGTTCCGACCATGCGCGAGGCCGGCGTGAAGCCCGCCGACGTGGAGCTGCGCTTCTGGTTCGCGATCTTCGGCCCCAAGGGCATACCGGACGCCGTCAAGGCCAAGCTCGAGCAGACGGTGTCGACCGTGATGGCCGACGCGCGCCTGCGCGAGCGGCTCGCCAAGCTCGACATCACGCCCGACTTCGCGGCCGCCGCGGCGCTGCGCAGCAAGCTCGAAAGCGAGATCAAGAATTGGACCAGGTTCATCGACGCCAAGGGCATCAAGCCGGAATGAGCGGAGGATACGACCTCGTCGTCAACGGCAGGACGGTTCACGTCGATGGCGACGGCACGACGCCGCTGCTGTCGGTGCTGCGCGAACAACTTGCGTTGCGCGGCAGCCGGTTCGGCTGCGGCACCGAGCAGTGCGGCGCCTGCATGGTGCTGATCGACGAGGAGCCGTCCTACTCGTGCGCGCGCGACGTCGCGACCGTCGCCGGCAAGGCCATCACCACCGTCGAGGGCCTTTCAAGAAACGGCGCGCTGCATCCGTTGCAGCAGGCCTTCCTCGACGAGCAGGCCGGCCAGTGCGGCTATTGCCTCTCGGGCATCCTGATCTCGGCGGCGGCGCTGCTGGCGCGCAACCCGCGGCCGAGCCGAAGCGAGATCGCGGCTGCGCTCGACCCGCATCTGTGCCGCTGCGGCATGCACAACCGGGTCATCCGCGCGGTCGAGCGGGCGAGTGCCACGATGAGAGCATCCGCATGATTTCCAACACGCTGCCGCAGAGCCTGATCGACAACCCGCTGCTGTCGCAATGGGTCGGCTTCGAGGAGCCCGGCCGCGTGCGCGTCGCCACCGGCAAGGTGGAGATCGGGCAAGGCATTCTGACCGCGCTCACCCAGATCGCCGCCGAGGAGCTCGACGTCGCGCCCGCGCAGGTGCGCATCGTGTCTGGGCAAACCGACGTCAGCCCGGCCGAGGGCTTCACCTCCGGCAGCTATTCGATCGCGGTCGGCGGCGCCTCGATCCGTCTTGCATGCGCCGAGGTGCGCGCGCTGTTCCTCGATCGCGTCGCGGAGACGCTCGGGTGCCCGGTCGGCGAGCTCACGATCGAAGACGGCAAGTTCCTGCGCGCCGGCCGCGCAACCGGCCGCGACTACTGGTCGGTCGCCGGCGAGGTCAAGCTCGAGCGCCGGGCGAGCGGCACCGCGCCCACCAAGCTGCCCTCGACCTACCGGGTCGTCGGCCGCAACCTGCCGCGCCTCGACCTGCCGGCGAAGCTCACCGGCGAGGCATTCATCCACGACATCGCGCCCGCGGATGTCGTGCATGCGCGGGTGCTGCGGCGGCCCTGGCGCGGCGCCCGCCTCGCCGCGCTCGACGAGAACACGGTGCGCAAGGCCGCCAAGGCGCCGATCGGGATCCTGCGCGAGGGCGATTTCGTCGCGCTCACGGCCGACAGCGAGACCGCGGTCATGCGCGCCGCCGCGGCCGCCCGCACGCTCGCGCGCTGGGACGGCGGCGAGCCGGCGCCGGCTGATGTCGGCGCGCCGGACTGGCTGAGGGCACAGCCGTCGCGCGACCGCATGGTCGAGACCGGGCAGACCGGCCGCGCCCCGCAAGGCCCGATGATCGAGGCGCGCTATTCGCGTCCCTTCCTCACCTACGCGTCGATCGGCCCGTCCTGCGCGCTCGCCGAGCTCAAGGACGGCGCGCTCAAGGTGTGGTCGCACAGCCAGGGTCCGGCGGTGCTGCGCGACTGGCTGGCGCGCGCGCTCGGCCTCGAACGCGCGCAGGTCACGGTGCTCCACCGCCAGGGCGCCGGCGCCTACGGCCACAACACCGCCGACGACGCGGCCTTCGACGCCGCCTTTATTGCCACCCGGATGCCGGGCCGCACCGTGCGGGTGCAGTGGGCGCGCGAGGACGAATTCCTGTCGGCGCCGATCAGCACCGCCATGGCGATCGAGTTGCGCGCCGTGCTCGACGCCGACAACCGTCCGGCCGACTGGACGATCGAGATCTGGAGCCCGCCGCACGCCCAACGCCCGGGCATGAACGGCAATTCCAACCTGATCGGCGCCGAGGCGCTGCCCAACGCGCCGGCGCGCAACGAGCTCAACGACGTGCCGGACGAACGCGGCGGCGGCGCCACCCGCAACGCCCAGGCGATCTACGACCTGCCGCGCCATCGCCTGATCCATCACCTGCTGCCGGGGGTGCCGCTGCGCACCTCCTCGCTGCGCGGGCTCGGCGCCTGGGCCAACGTGTACGCGATCGAGTCGTTCATGGACGAGTTGGCGGAGACCGCCGGCGAGGATACGGTGAGCTACCGGCTCTCGCTCCTGTCCGACCCGCGGGCGCGGCGCGTGGTCGAGACCGCCGCGCAGATGAGCGGCTGGTTCGAGCGCCGCGACCTCGGCAACGGCCAGGGTCGCGGCTTCGGCTTCGCGCGCTACAAGAACATCGCGTCGTTTGCCGCCGTAGTGGCCGACGTGGAGGTCGACGAGGAGGTGCGGCTCAAGCGGATCTGGTGCTGCGCCGATGCCGGCCTGGTGATCACGCCGGACGGCGCCAGGAACCAGCTCGAGGGCGGGATCATCCAGGGCGCGAGCTTCGTGCTCAAGGAACGCGTGCGCTTTACGGACGGCAAGGTGGAGGCGAGCACCTGGGAGGACTATCCGATCCTGCGCTTCTCGGAGGTGCCGGAGATCGACATCCGGCTCATCGACGCGCCGAACGAGCCGGCGCTGGGCCTGGGCGAGGCCGCGGTCGGGCCGACCGGCGCGGCGATCG
>JBEVIH010000044.1:0-21758 GCA_040510815.1 Xanthobacteraceae bacterium
TCTTGATCCGGGCGAGCGGCAGGTCGAGCTCCTCGGCCGCGATCTGGGCGAGCGCCGTGAGGATGCCCTGGCCGAGCTCGACCTTGCCGGTGAACACGGTGGCGGTCCCATCGGCATTGATCCGCAGCCAGCCGTCGAGCTTGCGATTGGTCTGCAGGCTGCCCGGCAGCCGCGGCGGCTCCTGTCCGGCGGCGTGTCGCGGATCGAGCGAGAACGCGACCACGATCGCACCGAGCCCGGCGGTGAATTGGCGGCGATTGAAAGCGGGAGTGTTCATGGTCAGGTCCTCCCGTTGGCCTGGGCGGCGCGCAACACCGCGTTGATGATGCGGTTGTGGGTGCCGCAGCGGCAGAGGTTGCCCTCGAGCGCCATGCGCACGTCCTGCTCGCTCGGCCGCGGATTGCGGTCGAGAAGCTCCTTCGCCGACATGATCATGCCGCTGATGCAGTAGCCGCACTGCGCGGCCTGCTCCTGGATGAAGGCCTGTTGCAGCGCATGCGGCTTGGCAAGCGAGCCGAGGCCCTCGATCGTCGTGATCTCGCTTTTCTCGAGCGTGCCGATCGGGGTCACGCAAGAGCGCACGGCCTTGCCGTCGATGAGCACGGTACAGGCGCCGCACTGCGCCAGCCCGCAGCCGAACTTGGCGCCGTTGAGCTCGAGATCGTTGCGAAGCACGTAAAGCAGCGGCGTGTCGGGCTCGGCCGGAACCGAGCGGCTGACGCCGTTGACTTTCAGGCTGACGGCCATGGCGGGCATCTCCCAAGGTCTCGGCGCTTACCGCCGTTGTTATTTGGAACGGTTTTATTCTGCGCCGATGCGGGCGCGGCGTCGAGGCCCTTATTGGGCGGTAAGGCCGAGCCGGCGGATCAACTCGCCCTTGAACTTGTGGTCGGCCTCGGTCTGCGCTCGGAATTGCGCGCCGGTCAGATAGGTGATGGTGTGGCCGGCATTGTCGATCGCGCGGCGGACGACGTCGCGCGTCATCGCGCTGGCGCAGGCGCTCTCCAACGCCGCTCGGACCTCGGACCGCAGGCCCTTGGGCGCGAACAGGCCCTGGTGGCCGGGAGGCACCGACGTGGTCACGCCAAGCTCCTTGTCCGTCGGCACGTCGGGCAGCGCGGGATGGCGCCGCTCCGCGAAGATCAGCAGCGGCCGAAAGTTCCGTCCGCGGATGGTCACCACGGCCAAGACGCCAAGATCGATGTCGCCCTTGAGCAGGACCGACATCATCGTGCTTTCGCCTCGAAACGGCACTCCCTGTAGTTTCAGGTCGAGCGCGTCGGTGAAGTTCTCGACCGAAAGGTGCGGGATCGTTCCGGTGCCGGAGTGGCCGTAGCTCAGCTTGCCGGGGCTTCCGCGGACCGCAGCGAGCAAGTCCCGCGCCGACTTGAGCTTCGATTCCGGCGCCACTGCGAGTGTGAACGGATTCTCGAAGACCTGGCAGATATAGTCGAACGAATCGACCTGGTAGCGAACGCCCTTCACCAGGTAGGGCGCATTGGCGATCGGCGTGGTCGGGCCGAATCCGATCGTGTAGCCGTCGGCGGCAGCGGTGGCCAACGCATTGAAGCCGATCGTCCCGCTGGCGCCGTCGCGATTGCTGACCACGACCTGCTGGCCGAGCAGCTCGGACAGAGCGGTTGCCACCGAGCGTCCGATCACGTCACTGCTGCCCCCGGCCGAGAATGGAATGATCACTTCGACCGGCCGCGTGGGCCAGCTCTGCGCTTTGGCATCGGCGGCGCCGAGCGCCAACAGCATGGTGACGGCAAGCCTGCGCTCCCACCTCATGGCATCCCTCCCGCTTGGGTGTGCCGGCGGCTGTCGAGGCCACTGCGACCAACGATGCCGCCTTGTTGCGGGGCATCTTGCGCCGATGGGTGCGGGGCGTCGAGGGCTCGAGCGGCGACGTCCTCACATGGGGGGAATATCGCCCTTCGACCAACGCTCCTTGATCTCGTGCCGATAACCGTCGAATTGTCCCGCCTCGATCGCGGCCCGCATGCCCTGCATGAGCTCCTGGTAATAGGCGAGATTCACGGTCGTGAGCAGGACCGCGCCGAGCATCTCGTTCGCCTTGACCAGGTGGTGGAGATAAGCGCGCGAATAGTCCCGGGCCGCGGGACAGGCGCTGGCCTCGTCGAGCGGACGCGGATCGGCGGCATGGCGGGCGTTCTTGAGATTGATCGGCCCGAAGCGGGTGAAGGCGAGCCCATGGCGGCCGTTGCGGGTCGGCAGCACGCAATCGAACATGTCGATGCCGCGCGCCACCGCCTCAACGATGTCCTCCGGCGTGCCGACGCCCATGAGATAGCGCGGACGTTCGGCGGGCAACACCGGCGCAACGTCCTCGATGGTGCGCAGCATCACGTCCTGCGGCTCGCCCACCGCCAGGCCGCCGATTGCGTAACCGTCAAAGCCGATGTCGAGGAGGCCGCGGGCGCTCTCGCTGCGCAGCGCCGGATTGTCGCCCCCTTGCACGATGCCGAACAGGGCGGCGCCCGCCCCGCCCGCGAAGGCGCGCTTGCTGCGCTCGGCCCAGGCAAGCGAGAGGCGCATTGCGCGCTCGAGCTCGGCGCGCGGCGCGGGCAGCTTCAGGCATTCGTCGAGCTGCATCACGATGTCGGAGCCGAGCAGGTTTTGGATCTCGATCGCCCGCTCGGGCGACAGCTCGACCATCGCGCCGTCGAGATGGGAGCGGAAGGTGACGCCGCGCTCCTCGACCTTGCGCAGCTCCGACAGCGACATCACCTGGAAGCCGCCGGAATCGGTGAGGATCGGGTGCGGCCAGTTCATGAATGCGTGCAGCCCGCCGAGCGCCGCGATGCGTTCGGCGCCGGGACGCAGCGTCAAATGATAGGTGTTGGCGAGGAGGATATCGGTGCCGGCCGCGCGCACGGCGTCCGGCGCCAGGCCCTTGACCGTCGCCTGCGTCCCGCAGGGCATGAAGGCCGGCGTCGCCACCCGCCCGTGCGGGGTCGCGATCTCGCCGCGCCGGGCGGCGCCGTCGGTGGCGATGAGGCGAAAGAAGAAAGGCGCGGCCATGTCCGAGGTCGTATCAGCCGGGCGCTCGGAACAGCAAGCAGGCGTCGCCGTAGGAATAGAACCGGTAGCCGGCCGCGATCGCGTGCGCATAGGCGCGTTTCATCACCTCGAGGCCCGAGAATGCCGCAACCAGCATGAACAGGGTCGAGCGCGGCAGGTGGAAATTGGTCATCATCACGTCGACGGCGCGGAAGCGATAGCCCGGCGTGATGAACAGCGCCGTCTCGCCCTCGAACGGCTGGATCAGGCCGTCGTCCCCGCAGGCACTCTCGAGCAGCCGCAGCGAGGTCGAGCCGACCGCGACGATGCGGCCGCCCGCGCGGCGCACGGCGTTAAGCGCGGACGCGGACGCGGCGCTGACGCTGCCCGCCTCCGCATGCAGGCGATGCTCGGCGGTGTCCGCCGCCTTGACCGGAAGGAACGTGCCGGCGCCCACATGCAGGGTCACCTTGTGGAGCGCGATCCCGCGTTGCGCGAGGCCGGCGACGAGGGCGTCGGTGAAATGCAATCCCGCTGTCGGCGCGGCGACCGAGCCTTCCGCCTGCGCGAACAAGGTCTGATAGTCGATGCGGTCGCGCTCATCCGGCGCGCGGCGTGCGGCGATATAAGGCGGCAACGGCATGTCGCCACGCTCCTCGACCGCCTGGTCGAGCACCGGACCATGGAAGGCGAAAGCGAGCGTCACCTCGCCGCCCTCGCCCTTGTCCTCGACCGTGGCGTCGAGCTGGCCGAGGAAGCAGACCTTGCCTTCCTCCCCGAAGCGCACCACGTCGCCCGGCACCAGCCGTTTCGCGGGCTTCACGAAGGCGCGCCAGCGCGCGCCATCGAGGCGTCGGTGCAGCGTCGCCTCGATCGCCGGCTCGGTTCCGCGCCCGATGCGCCGGCCGCGCAGGCGCGCCGGGATCACCTTGGTATCGTTGACCACGAGCGCATCGCCGGGACGCAGCAGCTCGGGGAGATCGCGCACCCCGCGGTCGTCGCGTTCCGGCACCAGGCCGGGCCGCACCACCAGAAGCCGCGCCGCGTCGCGGGGAGAAGCCGGACGCAGCGCGATCCGTTCGGGAGGCAGCTCGAAGTCGAAGAGGTCGGTGCGCATGCCCTCTCTTACAAGGGCGCACGCCTCAGGTCATGGCCGCCGCGACGCCAGCCACCCAAGATACGAAACGCGACACAATGGAACCGAAACGCGCCTTATAGGCGAGGCGGATAAGGGTCGAGCCCGTGGGTCCACACCGGCCGAGCTACGCCGTTCTCGTCCATCTGCAGGACCTGGGTCTCCTCGCCCTGCTCGCCGAGCTTGTGGGCGGCATCGACCGCGAACAGCATTGCTTCCCGTTCGCTCTGATAAGGCCCGTACTCCTCGCCGTCGAACTTGATGAACCACACGTCCTCCTGCCGGACCACCAGATACCGGGTCCGCGCACCAGACGGGACGAAGTTCGCGGCCGTCACGTGATCGTCAACATGGGGTCGAGGCATAGTCATCCCCTATCATCGGTTCGTCGGCGGCAACGCGCTCGGGTATCCGGTTGTTCCGCGCGGCGAGGAATATATTTTTCATAAGAATATTGTGCAGAGCAGCGACCGGATTGCTTCAGAAATTTCAGCGCCGGCGTCGCGATATGGTCGTGCTGGCGTCAAACAATCTTCGCACCTGTCCGCTATCCCCAGTGCATGGCGACAGTCGCAACAATGCGGCAATCGAATCAGGGAGAGGCCAATGGGCACCGTCATGGTGAGATGCCCGCAGACAGGGCGCGACATCGCAACCGGGATCGTCGCCGATCGCGAGAGCTTCAGCGCCACGCCAGTCTTCTTCGCCCGGGTCTATTGCCCGCTCTGCCGCACGCAGCACGAATGGTTCGCCAAGGAAGCCTGGGTCTGCGAGGCCGACCCGGCGCCGCAGCCGCGCCACGGCAGGCTCTCGAGGGCATCGCGGTTCCAGTAGCGCGACGCAGGAGCTAGGCGTCCGCCGCCATCTTCGCCGACACGATCCGATCGGGGTTTTGCACCGGCTCGCCGCGCTTGATCTTGTCGACGTTCTCCATGCCCTCGGTCACCTGCCCCCAGACGGTGTACTGGCCGTTGAGGAAGGGGGCATCGGCGAAGCAGATGAAGAACTGGCTGTCGCCGGAATCCGGGTTCTGCGCCCGCGCCATCGATACCGTGCCGCGGCGATGCGGCTCCTTGTTGAACTCCGCCTTGAGCTTCTTGCCGGAGCCGCCGGTGCCGGTGCCCTGCGGACAGCCGGTCTGCGCCATGAAGCCGTCGATGACGCGGTGAAAGACGATCCCGTCGTAGAACCCGTCACGCACCAGCTCCTTGATGCGCGCGACATGACCGGGCGCGAGATCCGGGCGCATCTCGATGACCACCTTGCCCTTGGTGGTGTCGAGGATCATCGTGTTCTCTTGATCGCTCATGGGATGTTCTCTGCTGGTTTGAGCTTTCGATTGTCGACGAAACGGACGGCGATCGGGCGGCCGGCGACCGCGCCGCCCAGCCCTTCGGTGAGATGTAGCGGCGTGCAGCGTTCGAGCGCCGCCGTGATGGCGTTGTGATAGGTCTCGCGCGTTTCCGGCGGCGCGTCCGGGGTGACATAGGTGACGCGCGGCGTGGCGATGATCTCGCCGCTGCGCTTGAGGGCGAAGCGGACCGACATCTGCATGCCGGCGCGGGCCTGCTCCTGTTGCGGCGGGACCCAGCACGCGCGCAGCGCGTCGAACATCGCGCGGATGGTATCGAGCTCACGGTCGTTCGGGTCGGAGCGATCTCCGCCACGCGTGTCCGATTCGCCCGGCGACCGGGTTTCGATCGTCAGCCGCAGATCCTGCCCGATCGGATAGTCGATCTCCGGGATACAGGGCCCGCGCTGGAACACGCTGCAGACGGTCGGCGCGCAGGGATGGCGGTCGAAGACGCTGCAGACCGCCCCCGCCGGGCTCGGCGGCAACAGCGGTGTTGCCGCGCTCGCGACGATCATTGCAACCAATCCGTCGCGCAGCCGCATCAATGCCTCGTCAGCCTCTGGCGTCCGCCGCCACCTGCACGCGGATCATGCGGTCGGGGTCGGCGACCGGCTCGCCCTTCTTGATCTTGTCGACCACCTCCATGCTCTTTCCAACGGTCTCGCCGATCACCGTGTACTGGCCGTTCAGGCTCGGCGTTTCCGCATACATGATGAAGAACTGGCTGTTGGCCGAATTGTTGTCGCCACCCTTGCGGGCCATGCCGACGATGCCGCGCTTGAACGGCACGTTGGAGAATTCGGCCGGCAAATTGGGATATTTCGAGCCGCCGGTGCCGTTGCCGTTCTGGCCGTCTCCGGTCTGCGCCATGAAGCTGGCGATCACGCGGTGGAACGGCACGTTGTCGTAGAACTTTTCCCGCGCCAAGGTCTTGATGCGCTCGGCATGCTGGGGAGCGAGGTCGTTGCGCAGCTTGACGATGATACGGCCGTGCTTGGTGTCGATGAGAATGGTGTTCTGCGGGTCGACGCCGGCCGGCAGTTGTTGTTGCGCGAGGGCGGGCGCTGCACAGACCAGCGCCGCAAGAAGTGCAAACAGACGGATCATGGGATCTCCCGGGTCAACGGCCGGTCTTGCCGGCGAATTTTGCTTTCAGGCGGGCGGCAACCGACGGCGGGACGAATTGCGACACATCGCCGCCCATCGATGCAATCTGCCGCACCAGTGTGGCCGTGATCGGGCGGACCGACGGCGAGGCCGGCAGGAACACCGTCTGCACCTCGGGCGCCATGGTGCCGTTCATCCCGGCCATTTCCATTTCATAGTCGAAATCGGTTGCGCTGCGCAGCCCGCGGATCAGGAGCGTCGCGCCCTCGCGCTGCGCCGTCGCCACCACCAGATCGGCAAAGGTGATGCAACGCAGCTCGCAGCCGCCCTGGCGCGCGACCGGCCCGCAAGTCTCCTCGAGCATCGCCAGCCGCTCCTCGGTGCCGAACAGCGGCGCCTTGCCCGGATGGGTTCCGATCGCCAGCACGAGGCGGTCGGCAAGCCGGCAGGCTTGCCGCACCAGGTCGAGGTGGCCGTTGGTGACGGGATCGAACGACCCCGGAAAGAGCGCGGTCCGCGGCATGGGAGGCGGGTCTATAGCGTTTTCCGGCGAAGTGGAAGCCGGTTTGCAGCTCTCACCGCCCCTGGAATCCTTCGAAGCTCGGCGCCGGGAATGATAGGATCGAGCGGTTCAGGGGGAAGACATGATTGGCATCCGCGCTGCCGCCCTCCTCGCGCTGGGCTTGCTCGTCAGCGGCCCATGCTCGGCCCAGCCCTATCCGAGCAAGCCGATCCGATTGATCGTGCCGTTCGCGGCGGGCGGACCGATCGATGTGATGGCGCGCCTCATTGGCCAGTGGCTGTCGTCGAGCGTGGGCCAGGTGGTAGTCGACAACCGACCCGGTGCCAGCGGCGCGATCGGCACCAGGGCCGCGGCTGCTGCCGAGCCCGACGGGCATACGTTGCTGATCGGCAGCGTCACCACGCTCGCCACCGGGCCGCTGCTGGTGCGCAACGTCGGCTACGATCCGGTCAAGGACTTCGTGCCGGTGGCGATGCTCGCGACCACGCCGTTTGCGCTGGTGGTGGCTCCACGCATTCCGGTGCAGACGCCGCAGGAGCTGATCGGCTATGCGCGCGCGCATCCCGGCAAATTGAACTTCGGCACGCCGACCGGAACGCTGGCGCATCTGACCGGCGAGCTGTTCCGGATCAGGACCGGCATTGAGTTCGTGGTGATCCCCTACAAGGGCGCCGCCACCGCCGTCACCGACATTCTCGCCGGGCAGGTCGACATGGCGTTCGAGCCGACCTCGGTGCTGGTGTCCCACATCCATGACGGCAAGGTGCGGCCGCTCGGCATCACCGGCGCGGCCCGAAGCCGGGAGCTGCCGGCGGTGCCGACCATGATCGAGAGCGGGATCGCCGATTTCATCTCCTACTCGTGGACCGCGATCATGGCGCCCAGCGGCACGCCGGCGGCGGTCGTGACCAAGCTCAATGCCGCGATCAACCAGGGCTTAAATTCGCCGGAGATCGGTTTGACTCTGAGGAGGCTCAGCGCCGAGGCGAAGATCGGTTCGCCGCAGGATTTCGCGGCCTTCCTCGCCGAGGAAACGCAGAAATGGGCGGCGATCGTGAAGTCGTCCGGGGTGAGGCTGGACTGATCGGCGCATCCACGCAGCAAGTTCATTTGTGAGCGCAGCCATGAAACGCCTCCTTGCCGGCCTTGCCCTCGCCGCCGCAGCGGCACTGCCGTCCACCGCCGCATCGGCGCAGACGCCGCCGACGGAACGGGATCTACGCATTTACGCCGGCTTGCACGATGCCGCGGCGCGCGGCGACGTCGCCGAGATCGAGAAACTGATTGCCGAAGGCGAGAAGCCGAACATCCAGGACGCCAACAGCCGCACGCCGCTCCATGTCGCCGCCTTCCTGCGCAAGCACGCGGCCGCCCAGGCGCTCATCCGCCTCGGCGTCAATCCCAACGCGCTGGACGCCCAGCGCTACGACATCATCACCATCGCGGCCGTGAACAACGACCTCGACATGCTCAAGATCGCGCTCGAGGGCGGCGGCGATGCGCGCGCCGTCACCAGTCCCTATGCCGGCACCGCGCTGATCGCCGCCGCCCATCGCGGGCATGTCGAGATCGTGCGCGCGCTGATCGCCGCCAAGGCGCCGCTCAACCATGTCAACAATCTGGGCTGGACCGCTTTGCTGGAGGCGGTCGTGCTCGGCAATGGCGGCGCCAACCACACCGCGATCGTCGACGCGCTGGTGAAAGCCAATGCCGACGTCAATGTTCCCGACCGCCACGGCACCACGGCGCTGGGCCATGCCCGCTCGCGCGGCTATTCGCAGATCGCGAGAATTTTGGAACGCGCCGGCGCCCACTGAGCGTGTCGGCGAGCCGACCGGTCGCCGTTCCTAGGAGATATCCTCGCCCGAAATGTCCTCGCCGCGCTCGATCCGGCGCATGAGCCGTTCGATCCGTTCGGGGGGCTTCTCGCGCAGATAGGTCGCGTACATCTTGCGCAGCCCCTCGGCGATCGCGACCATGGACTCGGTGCCCAGGCTCACGACGTTGTTCGGCGGCTCCGTATCATCGGGCATCTTGGGGTCTGCCTGCTTACGCATACATCGGCCCGACGTCGAAAGTAACCAATTCACGGACCGGAATGAAGGTTCCGCGTCCCTTGGCCGATGCCTGGCGCGCGCTCGGCCCCCTATCTAGACTGAGTCTAGTCCCGGGCAAATCTTGAAGGCAATGATGCCGGCGGAGGTTTGGCCGGCGTGAGGCATGGAGGGGAAAAATGCTCGGCGGGCGCGTCCTGGCGGCCATATTGGCCCTGATCGGCGCCTGTTCCGGGGCCGTGGAACCGGGCCACGCACAGCCTTATCCGGCGCGGCCGATCAAGATCATCGTGCCGACGCCGGCTGGCGGACCGGTCGACACGGTGGCGCGGCTCGTCGGCCACACCCTGTCCACGGCTATCGGCCAGGGCGTGGTCATCGACAACCGGCCGGGTGCCGGCAACACGATCGGGTCGAAGGAAGCCGCGCAGGCCGAGCCCGACGGCTATACGCTCCTGTATTCGAGCGCGAGCGGGCTGGTGATCGCCCCGATGCTGCAGAAGAACGCCGGATATGACTCGCTCACCAGCTACGACCCGATCGCGTTGGTGGCGCAGAGCTCGACCATCCTGGTGGTCCACCCGTCGCTGCCGGCGACGTCGGTCCGCGAGCTCGTCGCCTACGCCAAAGCCAACCCGGGCAAGGTGAACTTTTCGTCGGGCGGAATCGGCGTGCTGCCGCACCTGATCGGCGAATGGTTCAAGTCGGCGGCCGGCATCGACATCGTGCACGTCCCGTACCGGGGCGGCGGACCTTCGATCAACGATCTCGTCGGCGGCCAGGTGCAAATGACCTTCGAGGGCACGAGCGTGCTGGTGCCCCTGATTCAGGCCGGCAAGCTGCGGGCGCTCGCCACCGTGTCGCCGACGCGTATCGCGGAACTGCCGGACCTGCCCACCATGGTCGAGAGCGGCTTTCCCGGCTTCGTATCGACGAGCTGGACCGGGCTGCTGGCGCACGCCAAGACGCCGGCCGAGGTGATCAGCAAGCTCAATGCGCAAATCAACGAAGCCGTGAAGTCGCCCGAGTTCAAGTCCGCGCTCACCAAGCTCAGCAACGAGCCGCTCGGCGGGACGCCGCAGGACTTCACCAATCAGATCAAGGCCGATATCGCGAAATGGGCGCCGATCGTGAAGGCGCTCGGCCTGTAGGCGGAAACGAGGGGCGACGGATGATCGGCAGACGAGACTTGGCGGCATTGATCGTGGCGGCGGGGGTGGGGTCGATCCTCGCGCCCGCGGCGCAGGCGCAGGACCGCTATCCGAACCGCCCGGTGAAGATCATCGTGCCGACGGTCGCCGGCGGCACCGTCGACGTCATCACCCGGCTGACCGCCAACGACCTGTCGTCGCGGCTCGGCGTGAGCTTCTTCGTCGACAACCGCAGCGGCGCCGGCAACACGCTCGGCTCGCGCGAGGCGGTGCGCGCGGAGGCGGACGGCTACACGCTGCTGATGAGCAGCGCGAGCGGCCAGGTGATCAGCCCGCTGGTCTACCGCAACGTCGACTACGATCCGATCAAGAGCTTCGCGCCGATCGGCCTGGTGGCGGAAGGCTCCATCATCCTGGTGGTCAACCCGTCGCTGCCGTTCAAGTCCGTGCCCGAGCTGGTGGCCCATGCCAAGGCCAATCCGGGCAAGCTCAACTACGGCTCGGCCGGAACCGGGACGCTTCCGCACCTGGCGGGCGAATTGTTCAAGTCGGTCGCGGGGGTCGATCTGGTGCATGTGCCCTACCGCGGCGGCGCGCTGTCGATCGCCGACGTCATCGCCGGCAATGTTCAGCTCACCTTCGAGGCGGCGAGCCCACTGCTGCCGCACATCCGGGACGGCCGGCTGCGCGCGCTCGCGGTGCTCAGCAAGGCCCGCCTCGCCGACCTTCCCGATGTGCCGAGCGCGGCCGAGAGCGGCTACCCCACGCTGGTGGCGACGACCTGGACCGGGCTGTTTGCGCCGTCCGCGACCGATGCGGCGATCGTCGCCAAGCTCAATGCCGCGCTCAACGAAGGGCTGCGGTCGCCGGAACTCAAAGCCGCGCTCGCCAAGGTCGGCAACGCGCCTATGGGCGGGGCGCCGGACGCGCTCACCGCAATGCTCATGGCGGAGAACGCGCGCTGGGCGCCGATCGTAAAGGCGCTCAATCTCAAGGCCGATTGATGGAGCCGCTACGCTAGACCGGCCGCCGTGCCAGCGACAGCCAGACGCCGCCGCCGATCAGCGCCGCGCCCGACAGGCGGCTGAGCAGCTTGGCGCGCCACGAGGTCATGAACCAAGCCCGGCCCAGCCCGGCCGCAACAGCCCAGCCGCAATCGGTGACGACCGCCATCACCACCGAGACCACGCACATCACCGCCAGCTGGCGCCCGGCCGGCAAGCTCGGGTCGACGAACTGCGGCAGGAACGCCGTGAAGAACGCGATCGTCTTGGGGTTCGACAGCGCGACCACGAAGCCGCGCCAGAAATGCACATGCCCGCGCGGCGCCGCCGCGGCGCCGTTCCGGCCGGCGCTGCGCCAGGCCTGGATGCCGAGCCAGATCAGGTAGGCGGCGCCGACCCAGCGCAGAATTTCGAACAGCGTCGCGGCGTTTTTGAGCACCCAGCTCAATCCGAAGGCGATGGCCGCCAGCAGGATCGCGTTGCCCAGCGTGGTGCCGGCGACGGTGGTGAGCGCCGCGCGGGTGCCCTGGCTGGCGCCGGTGGCGATGACCAGCGTCACGATCGGACCCGGGGTGATAACCAGGATGGCGGTGATCAGAAGAAACGCGGCGAACAGTTCCCAGTTCATCTAGCCGCCGTTTTCCTCGCCCTCTTCGGACAGCCGCTCGACCGACACCACGCGCTCGTCGTCGGCGGTGTCAAACACGATGACGCCCTGGGTCGAGCGGCCGGCGATGCGGATGCCTTCGACGCGGGTGCGGATGAGCTGGCCGCCGTCGGTGACCAGCATGATCTGGTCGCCGTCCTCGACCGGGAACGAGGCGATCAACTTGCCGGTCTTCATGCGAATAGTGCCGTCGCGCTCGCGCACGTCCATCGCCACGATGCCTTTGCCGCCGCGGCCGGTGATGCGATATTCGTATGACGACGAGCGTTTGCCGTAGCCGCGTTCCGACACGGTGAGGACGAACTGCTCGGCTGCCGACATCTCCACGTAGCGCTGCTCGCCGAGCTCGATCGCGCCGGTGACGCCGGTCTCCGGCGCCTCCTCGGCCTCGGGCGGCGGCGTTGCCTCCTCTTCGTCGGCGAGGCCGCGTCGCACCGCGCTGGCGCGCTTGAGATAGGCCACCCGCTCGTCGGCGGTCGCATCCATGTGGCGCAGGATCGAGAGCGAGATCAGCTTGTCGCCTTCCGCCAGCGCGATGCCGCGCACGCCCATCGAGGTGCGGCCCTGGAACACGCGCACGTCGGTGACCGGGAAGCGGATGCATTGGCCGCCCGCCGAGGTAAGCAGCACGTCGTCGCGCTCGGTGCAGATCTGCACGTCGACGATCCCCTCGCCCTCGGCGAGCTTCATGGCGATGATGCCGGAGCGGCGCACGTCGACGAAGTCGGACAGCTTGTTGCGGCGCACGGTGCCGCGCGTGGTGGCGAACATCACGTCGAGCTCGCCCCAGGTGCTCTCGTCCTCCGGCAGCGGCATCACCGTGGTGACCAGCTCGGACTGCTCGAGCGGAAGGATGTTGATCAACGCCTTGCCGCGCGCCTGCGGCGCCGCCTGCGGCAGCCGCCAGACCTTCTACTTGTAGACCCGGCCATGGGAGGAGAAGAATAGCACCGGCGTATGGGTGTTGGCGACGAACAGGCGGGAGACGAAGTCCTCGTCGCGCGTCTGCATGCCGGCGCGGCCCTTGCCGCCGCGCTTTTGCGCCCGGTAGGTGGAGAGCGGCACGCGCTTGACGTAGCCAAGATGGGAGACCGTCACCACCATGTCCTCGCGGTGGATCAGGTCCTCGTCCTCCATCTCGCCTTCCTGGTCGAGGATGACGGTGCGGCGCGGCGTGGCGAACTCCACCTTCACAGCGTTGAGCTCGTCCTTGACGATCGTCTGGATGCGCGCGCGCGAGCGCAGGATGTCGAGATAGTCGGCGATCTCCTCGGCGAGCTTGTCGAGCTCGGCCTTGATCTCGTCGCGGCCGAGCGCGGTCAGGCGCTGCAGGCGCAGGTCGAGGATGGCCCTGGCCTGCTCGCCGGAGAGCTTGTAGGTGCCCGCCTCCGATATTTTGTGGCGGGGATCGTCGATCAGCGTCAGCATGGCCTCGACGTCGCGCGCCGGCCAGTCGCGCGCCATCAGCGCCTCGCGCGCCTCGTTGGCGTCGCGGGCGGCGCGAATGAGCCTGATCACCTCGTCGATATTGGCGACCGCGATCGCGAGCCCGACCAGCACGTGGGCGCGGTCGCGCGCCTTGCCGAGCAGGTGCTTGGTGCGCCGGGAGATCACCTCCTCGCGGAAGGCCACGAACAAGGCGATGAGGTCCTTCAGATTCATCACCAGCGGGCGGCCGCCGTCGAGCGCCACCATGTTGGCGCCGAAGGTCGACTGCAGCGGGGTGTAGCGATAGAGCTGGTTGAGCACGACGTCCGCCATCGCTTCGCGCTTGAGCTCGACCACGACCCGGTAGCCTTCGCGGTCCGACTCGTCGCGCAACGCGGCGATGCCGTCGATCTTCTTCTCCCGCCACAGCTCGCCGATGCGCTCCACCATGGCGGCCTTGTTCACCTGATAGGGGATCTCGCTGATGATGATCGCCTCGCGATCGCCGCGCAGCGTCTCGATCTCCACCTTGCCGCGCATGACGATCGAGCCGCGGCCCAGCGTGTAGGCGGCGCGGATGCCGGCGCGGCCGAGAATGACGCCGGCGGTCGGAAAGTCCGGGCCCGGGATGATGCCGTTGAGCTCGTCGATGCTGAGTTCCGGGTTGTCGATCAGCGCGATGCAGGCGTCGATCACCTCGCCGAGATTGTGCGGCGGGATATTGGTCGCCATGCCGACCGCGATTCCGCCGGCGCCGTTGACCAGCAGGTTCGGGAACCGCGCCGGCAACACCACCGGCTCTTTCTCGTTGCCGTCGTAGTTGGGCTGGAAATCGACCGTGTCCTTGTCGATGTCGTCGAGCAGCTCCATCGCCGGACGGGCCAGGCGGCATTCGGTGTAGCGCATGGCCGCCGGCGGATCGCCGTCGACCGAGCCGAAATTGCCCTGGCCGTCGATCAGCGGCAGGCGCATGGAGAAATCCTGCGCCATGCGCACCAGCGCGTCGTAGATCGCCTGGTCGCCGTGCGGGTGGTATTTGCCCATCACGTCGCCGACCACGCGCGCCGACTTGACGTATTTCTTGTCGGGCGTGTGCCCCTGCTCGTGCATCGAATAGAGGATGCGCCGATGCACCGGCTTGAGACCGTCGCGCGCGTCAGGAAGCGCGCGCGCCACGATCACGCTCATGGCGTAATCGAGGTAGCTGCGCTTCATCTCCTCGGCGATGGAGATGGGGCGAATATCGGACGGGCCGGGCTCGTCCGGCTGCTGGTCGTCGGTGTCTGCCAAGAAAAAATCCCGAGGCGATTTGAGGCCAAATGCTTAGCTGATTCACGGCCGCGGCGCTAGGCCAATCCGCCGTCGGATCGAGCTATTTTTATATGGGAATTCAGATACTTATCGTCAAGTGCGAGGATCGTTCCGAGGCCGCCGCAAAGCCGCCGCGAAGGGTGATTCGGCGCCCCGTTCGCAGCGGGCATTGGCAGCCGAAAACGGCGGCGCCCGGATACGAGATCCGGGCGCCGAACGCGAAGGAACCTATGGTCGGTCGGGGCTATTGCCGCGGGGCGGGACTGCCCGGCTGATCGCCTTGATCGCCCCGTCCGGTGCTTTGATCCGGCGCGGCGGGCGCGGCCGCAGGCTGCTGCGTCTGGCCGGACAGCCCGACCAGCGCCAGCGTCTGTTGGTCCATCTGGCCGGTCGGCTGCAGTCCCGCCTTGCTCTGGAACCTGCTCAAGGCCGCACGGGTGCGCGCGCCGAAAACGCCGTCCACCTCGCCGGCATCGAATCCATTGTCGTTGAGCGCCTGCTGCAACTGCCGGACCTGATCCTCATTGAGCGTGATCGCGGCAACGCCCTGACTAGCGCCGGGCTGCGCCGGTTGCGGAGCCGCGCCTCCCTGTTGCGCCAGCGCCGGAAACGACGCCGCAAGCGGCAGGGCGATGACGGTCGCGAAAACGAGCTTGTTCATGGCACACTCCGGTCCTTGATGATCACACACGGTGACAATGTCGGCATCCGCGGAATGTTTCGAAACCCCTCCCGCGCCGAAAGCGTCTGCGATCAAAATCATTTGAAGAAAACCGGCAGCATTCCGGCCGTGGAACTTTCGGCCGAACCTTGTCGGCGATGCCGGTCAATGGCCGAACAGCACCGCGTGCATGATGCGGCCGGGCACGAAGGTGAACAGGCCGGCGATGACCAGCGCGCCGGTGAAGATCGCGATCATGGCGTTGCGGTGACGGGCGACCTGGTGGCGCCGCGCATGCAGGACGGCGAGCGGCAGCGTCGCCAGAGTAAAGATCGAGAGCAGGTGGATCGCGCTCCAGTCCCGCCAGGTGCGCAGCTCGTGGATCCAGAACGAGCTCACGGCCACCACCACCATGATCGCGACCCAGGTCCAGCCGACGGTCCGGTGCGGCAAGGTGCCCTTGGGCGCGGCAAGCTGCACCACGCCGAGCGCGAAGGCGGTCATGGCGGCAAAGGCGTGCAGCTGGATCGCCGGGCTGGCATCGAGCAGCGGGGCAAGCGACACGGGCGGTCTCCGGACCAGGATCAGGGATCAGGGATCAGACATCAGTCATCGGCAATCAGAGCAGAATCTCCTTTCTGATTCCTGATTACTATTCTGTCATGCCGATCGCGCCGCCTGGAAACCGGAGACGAACCGCGCCAGCGTCTTCGAGGTGGCGCCGCGCGGCAGCATCACCTCGACCAGCGAGAACTGGCCGCGCCGCGCCACCGCGCGCTCCAGCGCCTCCTTGAGCGCGCGCCGCGTCGTCACCCGCTCGCCATGCCCGCCGAGCGACGCCGCGATCGTCGCAAAATTCCAGTCGCTGAGGTCGTTGAACCGCGATTCCGGTTGGAACACGCGCAGCATCTCCCAGCTCGCATTGTTGAACAGCACGACGATCGGGTCGAACCCGTAGCGCCGGCAGTTGCCGATCTCCCATCCCGTCATCTGGAACGCGCCGTCGCCCACCAGGATCAGCGGCCGCCGCCCGGTCGCCGCCGCCACGCCGATGCCGCCCGGCACGCCGAAGCCCATGCCGGCATAGTAAGCGGGGGCGGCCAAGGCCGTGTTCTCGATCTCCATGGCGGCAATCGCCCATGTCGGACGTCATCGGCATGGCGCCGTGGCGGTCGAACAGGTCGTTGATTGCGGCGGCGATGTCGGAGGGAGCGATCGGCGCCTCGTCGGCCTTGAGCCCGCGGGCATATTCGACCGCCGGCCGGTTGAAGCGGGCTTCGCCGCCGAGCGGACGGGCGCGGCTGGCGAGCGCCTCGATCAGCTCGTCGATCGGCACGCCGGGATAGACGTGGTGGCCGACGCGGACCTCGCGATCGAAGGCGAGGATGGTGCGCCGCGGGTCGAGCCGGCGCTGCGACAGCGCGAAATTGGTGTCGGAGAGGATCACGCCGAGCAGCAGCAGCGCATCGGCGTCCTCCACCAGCCGGGTGATGACGGGATCGCCGGCGGCGCCGAGATAGGTGCCGACCAGGACGTCGGGCGCGTCCTCCAGGAGACCGCGGCCCATGAACGTGGTCACCACCGGCAGGCCGAGCTTGCGCGCCAGCGCAGTGACCCCCTGCTCGAGGGCGTAGCGGCGGATTTCCACGTCGATCAGGATCACCGCCGCCTTGGCATTCGCCAGCTTCGCGATGATCTCGTCGGCGCATTCGGCGAGCGCGTCCGGGTCGGCCGACCGCCGCGGCAGCACCGGGACCGGCAGCGCCGGCGCCGCGGTGAGGTCGCGCGGCAGCTCGATATAGACTGGCAGCGAGCGCTCGCGCGCGCTGCGCAGCACGCGGGCGATCTCCGCCGGCGCGGTCTCGGGATCGGTCAGCACCGCCTGATCGCAGGTGACCTCGCGATAGACCGCCAGTTGGGTATCGAGCGAGCGCGCCTGATGGTGGAGGAAAAATCCGCTGGCGCGCTCGCGCGCGCCGGGTGCGCCCGAGATCGCCACCACCGGCGAACGCTCCGCATAGGCGCCGGCGATCGCGTTGACGAGGTTGAACGCCCCCGCCCCGTAGGTGACGACCGCGACCCCGAGGCCGCTGTGGTAGCGCGCGGCCGCGTCGGCGGCAAAGCCGACCGCGGGCTCGTGGCTCAGCGTGTAATGGGGAAGGATGCCGCTGTCCTCGATGACCTGGAAGAACGGCAGCACAAAATCGCCGGGGATGCCGAAGATCTCGCGGGCGCCGTGGTCCTTGAGGCCTTGCAGCAATACGGTCGCGAGCGTGGACATGGCGCGACTCTGCCCATCCACGCCGCGAATGCAAACGTGCCCGCCGCCAGCCCGTGAATTTGGCTCGCGCGGCTGCCGGACCGATCGCCGTGGTTACGACGAGCGAAGGATTCGAGCGCTCAGGCCGCCCTGCACTTGATCTTCTTGTTCGGCGACCAAGCCGACACCTTGATGCCGGGGACGCCGCAGATGCTCGGTCCCGTCACGGTGCCCGAAACTGTCACGGCGGTGCCCGGCGGAATCCAAGGATTGGCGTCGAACAAGGCATAAGTCGCGCCTCTGGCGGTCCTGACCCCGAGGCACATCGGCGCAATCGGCTGCGTGCAGCCGACGACCACCGGTGGCGGGGACTTCTTCTTGGCGGCCTCCGCACCGGTCACTGCCATTGTGCCGCAAAGCGCGATGGTCAGCGTCAGCCAATATTTTGCAGGCATGCTTCCCTCCCACACAACTGTACTATGCGAGCTGACTGTAATTGCGGGCGCGGGATATCTCAACTGAGAATCCGGCCGAGATCGCCGGCGCGGGCCGGCGGCTCATCGCTCCATGCGCTTTCGGGCGTTCCGGAATGCGATCGCCGCCGCTACGACCGGCGGCTCACGATTCGAGCGCTCAGCCCAGCTTGCACTTGACCTTCTTGTTCGGCGTCCACTTCGCAACCTTGATGGCGGGGACGCCGCACGGGCTCGGGCTGGTCACCGCGCCCGACACGGTCACGCCGATGCCCGGGGGAATCCAGGGATTCGCGTCGACCAACGCATAGCTCGCGCCCTTCGGGGTCCTGACCCCGAAGCACATCGGCACAACCTGCCCCGTGCAGCCCACCACCGCCGGCGGGGCTTTTGCTCCACCCTTCTTGGCGGCCTCCGCTCCGGTCACCGCCAGTGAGCCGCACAGCGCGATCGTCAGCGTCAGCCAGTGTCTTGCAGTCATGGTCTTCCCTCCCACACAACTGTACCACGCGGACGACTGTAATTGCGGGCGGGGGATATCTCAACAGGCAATCCGGCCGCACGCCCGAAGCGCGACCAAATGGCCACCGCCGCGGCGAAGATCGCGCTGCAGCAATCAGCGTCGGATGTGCCCGGCTTGCCGGGAGCCGCCGGATCAACGCTCCACGCGCTTTCTGGAGTCCCGGAATGCGGCCGCGAGCTGCGCCGCGCGGTCCGGGCGGCGTCGGTCAAAAAGGAATCTCGTCGTCCATGTCGCCGCGCTTGCCGGCGCCGGCCATGGCCGGCTGCTTCTCGCGCGACGGGCCCGAGGAGCCGAAGTCGGCGCCATTGTCGGCCGATCCGATCTCGCTGCGGTCGCCGGCGCGGTCGAGCATGGTGAGCTGCGAATTGAAGCCCTGCAGCACCACCTCGGTGGTGTACTTCTCCTGGCCGGACTGGTCCTGCCATTTGCGGGTCTGCAGCTGGCCCTCGAGATATACCTTCGAGCCCTTCTTCAAATATTGCTCGGCGATCCGGCAGAGCCCTTCGCTGAAGATCACCACCCGGTGCCACTCGGTCTTTTCCTTGCGCTCGCCGGTCGCCTTGTCGCGCCAGGATTCTGACGTCGCCACGGTGAAGTTCGCGACCGGACGGCCGTCCTGGGTGCGCCTGATCTCCGGATCCCGGCCGAGATTGCCGATCAGGATCACCTTGTTGACCGAACCTGCCATGACCTTCTCCTGCTCAATCGCCTCGCTACCCTTGTCACATGTGGGAACCTGCGTCCCGGTTGCGACCGGCGCCGTCCCGCTTTTCCACAAGTCGCGGGGGCCGGGACTTGTTCTCTTTTTGTTCTAGCACGTCTTTGAGCCGCCTTCAACCGCCTTCAGACGGATTTCCCGCGGCGATGATGGTTCCCGGACCGTGGCGGCCACCCTTCAATTCGCCCGGTGGTCGCCAAGTACTCCCGGCATCACAGCGCGCCTTGCAAAAATCGCAGCAGCTGCGGTGCCGCCTGGGCACCGTAGCTGCCCGGCTCCTCGACCGGGTCGGTGGCCCAGAAGTGCCCCGAGCCGGGAATCACGATGGTGCGCGCGAAGAAGCCGGCTTGCTTCAGCGCGGTCAGGAAGGTCTGCGACTGTGTCTGCGGGTCGACGATGTCGTCGTTGGTGCCGTAGATGAGGAGGAATCGCGTTCCGGTCTTCTCCCGCTTGTCGACTGTGGCATAGCTCACCGGCGACGCATCGAAATAGGTGCGGCGGCTCTGCATCGGCGAGACGCCGAGGAATTTCTCGGCGATCTGGTCGCGCGGGCGCGTGATCTGGTCGTGGTGCCACTGCGCCTGCATGTCGTAGACGCCGTAGAAGCCGATCACCGCCTTCACGTTGGCCGGCGTGGCGGCGTGCGGGTCGCCGCGGTACTCGGTCGCAAACAGCGGCTCGTCGCCGGCGAGCGCCACCAGCGACACGAGATGGGCGCCGGCTGAATCGCCGATCAGGCCGATCCGATCGGGGTCGACGCCGAGTTGCGTGGCATTGGCGCGGGCGAACTGGATGGCGGCTTTGACGTCATAAACCGCACCCGGGAAGGACTTGGCGCCCGGCTTCGACAGCCGGTAGCGGACCGCGAACAGCGCGATGCCGTGCTTGGCGAGAAACGGGCCCCAATACCGATAGAATACCGGGCCGCCGATCTGCCACCCGCCGCCGTGCACCGCGATGAGCACCGGCGCCTTGTCGAGGCCCTTCGGCAGATAGAGATCGCCGGCGAGCTTGACGCCATCGTGCTCGGCAAACTCGACATTGCTGCGCGTGCTGACGCCGTAGGCCTGGGCATGGGCCTGGGCGGTCACGCCGGCGGCGATCCATGCGAATGCGAACAATCCCAGCCAACCCTTCATGGTCACCTCCTCCAAAATCTCGTCAATTCTCCCCGGCAGTCTGGAGCGAAGCCTCTCACCCTGCGCAATGCGTTGTCCACAGCCGCGCGGTGGCCGAATGGCGGGCTTCTTCGGCGGACTGGCGAAAGCCGCCCGTTCTTACTACGTTCCAGGAGGTCCGCGCGGGGTGCTGCGTCAGGACGCTGCTATGACTGCGCCGATCTCACCGCGCCGATGGACCGCATGAACGACCTTTTCGACAAGAACAGTCCCCGGCCCCCGCGCCGCCCTGACAGCCGGGTCATCGCGATCCGCGGCGCGCGCGAGCACAATCTCAAGGACATCGACGTCGAGATCCCGCGCGACCAGCTGGTGGTGTTCACCGGGCTGTCGGGCTCGGGCAAATCCTCGCTCGCCTTCGACACCATCTACGCCGAAGGCCAGCGCCGCTACGTCGAGAGCCTCTCCGCCTATGCCCGACAATTCCTGGAGATGATGCAGAAGCCGGACGTCGACCAGATCGACGGTCTGTCGCCCGCCATCTCGATCGAGCAGAAGACCACGTCGCGCAATCCGCGCTCGACCGTCGGCACCGTCACCGAGATCTACGACTACATGCGGCTCCTGTGGGCGCGCATCGGCGTGCCCTACTCGCCCGCCACCGGGCTGCCGATCGAGAGCCAGACCGTGTCGCAGATGGTCGACCGGGTGATGGCGCTACCCGAGGGCACGCGGCTTTATCTGCTGGCGCCGGTGGTGCGCGGCCGCAAGGGCGAGTACCGCAAGGAGCTCGCCGACTACCTCAAGCGCGGCTTCCAGCGCGTGAAGATCGACGGCCGCTTCTACGAGATCGCCGAGGCGCCCGCGCTCGACAAGAAGTTCAACCACGACATCGCCGTGGTGGTGGATCGCATCGTGGTGCGCCCGGACATCGCGACGCGGCTGGCGGATTCGCTGGAGACCGCGCTGAAGCTCGCCGAGGGGCTGGCGGTGGTCGAGCTCGCGGACGCCGCCCCGGGCGCGGGCGAGCCCGAGCAGGCCGCCAGGAAGACCGCCAAGATCCACGACCGCAGCGGCCCGGAACGGCTGATCTTCTCGGAGAAATTCGCCTGCCCGGTGTCCGGCTTCACCATTCCGGAGATCGAGCCGCGGCTGTTCTCGTTCAACAATCCGTTCGGCGCCTGCCCGGCCTGCGGCGGGCTCGGGGTCGAGCAGCACATCGACGCCGACCTGGTGATCCCGGACCC
>JBEVIH010000045.1:0-10757 GCA_040510815.1 Xanthobacteraceae bacterium
TCTCGACGCCCAGACGCGCGAGCAGCTGCAGGAGGACTTTCTCGCGATCTGGTCGCGAACCGGCGCAACGGTCGTCTTCGTCACCCACAGCATCGACGAGGCGCTGTTCCTGTCCGACCGCATCTTCGTGTTCAATACCGCTCCGGGGCGGATCCGTTCCATCGTCGAGTCGCCGGTGGCTGCCGAGCGCCTGGGCGGCGACGTACGCACGCATCCCGATTTTGGAAAGTACCGGGCCGAATTGCGGGACATGCTGAGGAGCGACCCATGAGCGCATTGCAGGAGATGCCGCCACGCAAGTCGGTTGCGGCGCCGCAGCCGACGCTGCCGCAGCGGCTGCGCGAAGTCCTGACCAGCCCGAATGCCATCCGCACCGCTTCGGTCGCGGTCTTCTTCGTGATCTGGGAATATTACGGCCGTCGCATGGACCCGATCTTCATGGCGCCGCCGAGCGCGATCTTCGAGGCCGCGCTGCAACTGATCCAGAGCGGTGCGCTGAAGAAAGCGCTGATGCAAACCTTGTGGCCGTTCTCGGTTGGCATGGCGCTCACGGTGGTGGTCGGCATTGCGCTTGGGATCGTCATGGCGCAATGGCGCACCCTGGAATATGTGCTCGATCCCTTCATCAACGCGCTCTACGCCATCCCGCGCATCGCGCTGGTGCCCCTGATCATCCTGTGGGCGGGCCTGGAATTCGTCGGCAAGGTCACGATCCTGGTCTCGGTCGCGATCTTTCCCATCACGGTGAACACCTTTGCCGGCATCCGCGACGTGCGCGGCTCCATGCTGGAGATCGGGCGGGCCTATGGCGCGACCGAATGGCAGATCTTCTGGAAGATCATTCTGCCGGCGGCGGTTCCCTTCATCATGGCGGGCATTCGCCTCGCGGTCGGGTTGGCGATCATCGGCATCATCGTCGCGGAATTCTTCACCGCCATCAGCGGGCTGGGCGGCATGATCGTCGAATACGCCAATGTGTTCGCCACCGCGAAGCTGTTCGTGCCGATCATCGTCATTGCGATCGTCGGCGTGGTGCTGACCGAGCTCGTCATGTGGTTGGAACGGCGCATGTCGCGCTGGCGCCAGCTCGAGCGCGAGCGATTTTGACCGCGTCCATCACTCCTTCTTGTCAGCGCGCGACAGCAACGCAAACAGCCGGGCCGGCGTGACCGGATATTCCCCGATCCGCACGCCGAACGGCGCAAGCGCGTTCTCGACCGCGGAGATGATCGCGCCGGCGGCCGGCACGCAGCCGGATTCGCCGACGCCCTTCACGCCGAGCGGATTGAGCGGGGAGGGGAATTCGGCCAGTTTCACCTCGATCCTGGGCACCTCGGTGGCGCCCGGAATGACGTAATCGGCAAAGGTGGTGGTGATCGGCTGCGCGTCGTCGTCGTAGCCCATCCATTCGAACAGTGCGTTGCCGATCGCATGCGCTGCGCCGCCGGTGAGCTGTCCTTCCACGATCATCGGATTGATGATTCGGCCGCTGTCGTTGACCACGACATAGCGCAGAATACGCACGCCGCAGGTCTCGATATCCACCTCCACCTCGACGGCGTGGCACCCTCCGCCATAGGTAAGCGCATTCGGCAGGAAGCTCTGCATGCTTTCGAGCCCGGGCTCGAACTTGCCGGGCATGGAGTAGCCGGGAACGCCCGCCACGGCTTCGGCGATTTCGCGCAACGTCAGCCCGCTCCCGGGCGCGCCGGCGATCTCGACCCGCCCGTCGCGCAACTCGAGGTCGCTCACGCTCACCTCCAGCAAGTGGGCGGCGACCTTAAGCGCCTTGTCGCGGACTGCGACTGCCGCGAGATGGACCGCGGAGCCGGCCGTCACGGTCTGACGGCTGGCGAAGCCGCCCTGACCGTAGGGGATGACCGCGGTGTCGCCGGCGGCGACCGCGACGCTGTCGGGCGCAACGTCGAACTGCTCCGCGCAGATCTGCGCGAGCGCGGTCTTGATTCCCTGCCCCATGGGCATCGCGCCGGTGTAGACGGAAATCCGGCCGGAACGGCCGATCCGCACGATCCCGGATTCGAACGGTCCGCGCCCTGTCCCTTTGACGCCGTTGCCGAGCCCGATGCCGAGATAGCGGCCTTCGGCGCGCGCGCGACCCTGGCGCGCGGCAAAGCCGGTATAATCGATCGCCTCGAGCGCCATGCGCTGACAGCCGAGAAAGTCGCCGCTGTCGAGGGCGACCGGCGATCCGGCCCGGGTCTTGAGGGGCGAGACATAAGGCATCTTTTCCGGTGGCACGAGATTGCGGCGCCGAACTTCCGCGCGATCGAGGCCAAGCTCGTCCGCGATGCGGTCGAGCAGGCGCTCCATCGCAAATGCACCTTCCGGATAGCCGGCGCCGCGCACCGGCATGGTGGCGACCTTGTTGGTCTCGGCCACGCGTACGTCGAGTTGGTAGGCCGGTAGCATGTAGGGACCGGGCAGCGCGGTGGACGCATTGTACGGCAGGTTGATGCCCTGCGGCGTGTAGGCGCCTTCGTCGTGGATCATCTCCCCACGCACGCCCAGGAGGCGACCGCCGCTATCGAATGCGACATCGAGATCCCAATATTGGTCGCGCTCCTGGACCGCAGAGAGAAAATGCTCGCGCCGGTCTTCGATCCATTTGATCGGGCGTCGCAGCAGCAGGCATGACGCCGCCAGCGTGACCTCTTCCGGATACATGACGAACTTGGCGCCGAAGCCGCCGCCGACGTCGGGCGCGACCACGCGCAGCTGATTTTCGTCGAGCCGCAGCAGCATCATGAGGAAGGCGCGCACCTCGTGCGCGAGCTGCGTCGACGACCATAGCGTGAGCCGGTCCTCGTTGACGTCGTAGACCGCAATCGCGCCGCGCCCTTCGATCGAATGCGCGCCGCCGCGATGCTGCTTGAGTTTCACGCTGGCGCGATGGGGAGCTCGCGCGAACGCGTCTGCGATGTCGCCGTAGGACTGCCGGAACTCGGTCAGGAGATTGCTGGCGCGGGCGTGGTGGGCACGCGGTGCTCCCGGTGCCAGGGCCTGCCGGCAGTCCGACACCGCGGGAAGCGTCTCGTAGTCGACCGCAACGAGTGCCGCGGCGTCCTCGGCGATAAAGCGCGTCTGCGCGATCACCACCGCCACCGCTTCGCCGACGAAGGCGACTTCGTCCTTGGCGAGCACGAGTGGCGTTATATCGGGCGGGAGTTGCGCCGTGCGAAACTGGAGCGGAAGCCGCTCCTGTGCGAGCAGCGGCGCCAGATCGGCGAGCGTGAACACGGCATGCACGCCGGGGTATCGCTGAGCGGCACCGGTGTCGATGGCGCGGATCAGGGCATGGGCATGCGGGCTGCGCACGAATGCCGCCTCCAGCATGTCGGCAAAGCGCAGATCGGCAACGAAGCGGCCCGCACCCGTGAGCAGGGGGCGATCTTCAAGCCGCTTGACGGAGTGGCCGACGTAGCGGGTTGCTGTCACGGCTTGCACGCGTCGTTGACGGTGGCAACGACCCTTGTGCGCGCAGCGAACCTTGTGGCCCAGTCCGTGGGCCGCCTGACCCTCCGCGAGAGGCAGAAGATTGAGCCGGGCCCGATCGGCGAAGGTGGCCGTGGGCGAAGCGTCACGACGATCATTTGATTTGCTTCAGGATTGCAGCCACTGTTCGAAGCGCCGCTGCACCCGGGCATTGTTGTCTGCCCACCACCTGTAATCGACGATGTGCGCGAGCTTCTCGTTGTCGGGGTACGAGGGCATCAGCTTCGCCAGCGCCGGGTCGAGGAGATCGAAGGCCTTGGGATTTTGCGGAGCGTAATAGAGCAGGCGCGCGAACACCGCCTGGTATTCGGGCCGGCCGATGAAATCGAGAGCCTTCATCCCGCCCTTCGGATTGGGCGAGCCGACCGGGACGATCCAGCCTTCGGCGTGGCCGGCGTAGATCGCCTCGTTCCAGATCATCTCGTACGGCGCCCTGTGGTCGAGGATCGACTGAGTGGCGCGCCCGTTGGTCATATAGATGAGATCGACCTCGTCTTGCTCCATCAGTTGCTGCGCTTGCGAATTATCGGACCACCAGGTCTTGATGTGCGGCTTGATGCGCTCGAGGCTGCGAAACACCCGGTCGACGTCGAGGGGATAGAAGGCATCGTCCTTGATGCCGTCGGCCTTGGCGGCCGCTTCCATCGTCCAGAAGGCATCGCGCCGCAACGCGCGCCGGCCGGGAAATTTCTCCACATTCCAGAAATCGGCCCATGAGTTCGGGTGTTCCCCACCCGGCCATTTCCTCTTGCTGTAGCATATGTTCATCGACTGGCTGGAGCAGCCGATCACGTTCTCATGGTGAAGCTGCTGTGGATCGAGCGCCGATCTGTCCACCAGCGTCCAATCGATCGGGCTGATCATCTTGATGCGGGCGGCGATATACACGTCCATGCCGCTGAGCCCGGCGATGTCGATCTGCTGCGCCTTGGCCTCGTGCATGGCGCGCAGCTTGGCGAATGTGTAAGGCTCCTGATACTGCACGGGGCTGCCGGTCTTTTTCGTGAAGGGATCAAAAAAAGCGGCAGAAATCGCCTGCTTCCAGGCCCCGCCATAAGTGAAATAGGTGACGGGCGGCTCGGCAGCCTGCGCCGTGCGCGTCGCAATCGCGCCCAGCGGCGACAGCAGCGCCGATCCGGCTGCGGCTTTGGCAAGCGCGCGCAGAAAATCGCGCCGCCCGAGGCCGCGCGTTTGCAACAGGGCGTCGCGCAGCCGGGCGCAGGCTGCGTCGACGCTTGCATCGCCATTTCGAGGATCGAACATTGCTATCCTCCGTACGCTCTCGACCTACGGTCCCGCCTTCTTTTGCCGCCCCTTGGCCGACCGTGGGCCCATGGGTTCGGGCTGAAATGGTCCGTCGCGCATGTCGAGATAGGCCTTGAGCCCGTGCTGGCGTTGAGTCTCGAACAACTTTTCCCGGAATTCATTGTGGGACGAGTGCGCAAGCGCGCCAAGGGCCCCTTCGAGCAGAAGGCCCGAATAGACACCGGCGGCCTGCATGCCGAGCATGGTGATGGACTTGTTGAGCCGCACCGAGGGCTCCGGCACCAGTGCGATGCGTTTCGCCAGCGCGCGTGTCACCTCCATGAGCTGATCATGCGGCACGACCTCGTTCACCATGCCGATGCGCAACGCCTCCTGGGCATCGAAGTGATCGCCGGTCAGCCCCCAGCGGTTCGCGGCCTTCCAGCCGCAGAGCGCGCCCAGCAGAAATGTCGTGTTCGAGATGTGGCGAACCTCGGGCTGCGCGAACACCGCCTGATCCGACGCAATGGTGATGTCGGCGGCGAGCTGGTACCAAAAGCCGCCCCCCATGGCCCAGCCGTTGACCGCCGCGATGATCGGCTTGCCCAGCCGCCACATGTGGGTCCACTGCGCGACCCGGCCGGCATCGTTGCGCTGCCAGAACTCGATGAACTCCGCGTGCGATTTTCCCTTCGGATCGGAATGCCGGGTGCCGGCCTTTCCGGTCTGACCCTGATCATAGCCGGCGCAGAACGCGCGGCCGGCGCCGGTGAGGATGATCACGCGGACGGCGCGGTCGGCATCCGCGCGTTCGAAGGCGCGATGCAGTTCGGCTTCGAGCTCGTGCGTAAGCGCGTTCATTCGCTCGGGTCGATTGAGCGTAATGGTCGCAATGCTGTCCTCGATGCTGTAGAGCAGCTCCTTGCTCGTCTCTTTGTTCGTCCCTTGGCTCATTCCTCGTCCTTTCGTTGTTGGGCGCTACTCGGCGGCACTGGCGATGACGTCCGGCGCGTCCGCCATGACGGGTTCGATGGCGATATCGACGGCGACCACGCCAGCCTTGCCGACGATGATGGGATTGAGGTCGAGCGCCCGGAACCGTCCGCTGTTCGCAATCGCGAATTGTCCATGGGCGACCAGCACGGCCGCGAGCGCCTCCACGTCCCCGCGCTCGCGGCCGCGCGCGCCTTCGAACAGCGGCGCGGCTTTGATGCGATGGATCATCTCGAGGGCGCCGTCGCGGGTCAGCGGCGCCATCTCGGTCACCGTGTCGTGCAAGATTTCGACGAATACGCCTCCGAGGCCGAAGCAGATCGCGGGACCGAACAGCGGATCGTCGATGATGCCGGCATAGGCCTCCGCGACGCCCTTGATCATCGGCTGTATCAGCGCGCCGCCCTCGAAGCCGGCGTTGCGCGCATTCCGGACGACCGCCGCATAGGCGTCCCGGACCTCCTGTTCGTCCCTGCAATCCAGCCGCACGCAGCCGAGGTCGCTCTTGTGCAGAAGACCCGGGGCCTCCGCCTTGACCGCGACCGCGGTGCCGAACCGGCGCAGCACGGCGACGGCCTCGTCTTCGGAATGCGCAAGGGCGGCATCGACCACCGGCACGCCACTCGCGACCAAGAGCTGTCGTGCGGCCAGAAAATCCCACCGGGGCAAGTCGCGGTCCAAGCTGGCGTCCGGGCCGTTGCCGATTTGCTGGGGAGCGCCGGCCTTTGCGGCCCGCGCCCAATAGGCGCGTCGCAGCGGCAGATGTTTCAGCGCGCCCATCGCGTTTGATATCCCGAGCAGCAGAGGGACCTGCGCGCCATGCAGAGTCCTGATGATCTCGGAATCGAGCGGCCCTCCGAGCGGACTATACTGGTACGCGACGACGGTACGGCCGGACGTGCGCGCCGCGTCGGCGAATGTGCGGGCAAAGCGCCGCATCGTCTCGTTGCCGACCGGCTTCGCGGCGACGCTTGCCGCGATGATCGGCCGCGCGGGATCGGTGACGATCGCGTCGAAGATTTTCGGCAGCAGCGCCGGGTCGTCGTAGATGGCGCCGGTTCCGTCGATGGGATTGGTGATGCTGCCGAATTCCGGCAGCACCGACGCGATGCGCTCCTTGGTCGCGGGATGAAGCGACGCGAGCGGTGCGCCCGCGTCCTGAAGCGCGTCAGCCGCGATGGCGGCTCCGCCTCCGCTGCCGGAAATCACCACGAGCTCGCTTCCGACCGTTTCGTCGCGTGGAGCGATCGCGAACAGTTCGACGGTCTCGACGAATTCATCGTAACGCTCGACCTGGACGATGCCGCAGCGGCGCAGGAAGGCGGCGAGAATTTCGGCATTGCCGGCGAGCGCCCCGGTATGGGATTGCACCATGATCTGGCCGGCCGCCGAGCGCCCGGCTTGAAACAGCACCAAGGATTTGCGTCGCGCATGGGCGGTATGGGCGACGTGAATCAGCTTGCGCGGATTCTTGAGCTGCTCGATAACAGCCGCGATCACCGTGATGTCGGGGTCATCGATGAAGTATTCAATGTAGTCCTCGACCGTTGCCCCGATCTGGTTGCCGCACGACACGAAATGGCTGAAACCAAGCTCGCGATCGGTCATCAGGGGCGCGAACACATTCGCGCCGAGGCCCCCGCTTTGGGACACGATTGCTACCGGACCCGCACGCAAGGGTCGGGAGAGGGGGCCGCTATAGGCTGCAAAACCGGTCTTCACGCTGATGAGACCGAAACAGTTTGGCCCGCAGATGCACATCCCTCGGTCCGCGAGCGATCGCAGCCGCGCGGCACGGGCATGCCCGTGCCCGCCTTCCCCGAAGCCCGCTGCGAGGACGATGGCCGCGTTGATGCCGTGCGCGTGCGCTTCCTCGAGCACGTCGCAGGCCGCATCGGCGGCGACCGCGACCACGAGGCAATCGACCGAAGCCGGAAGGTCGCTCACGGTCGGAAAGCATTTGCAGCCCAGCACGTCCTGGTAGCGCGGATTCACCGCGAAGATCTCGCCCGCAAAGCCGCAGTCCCGGAGGTTGGCGATGACATTGGTCCCGCGGCCGCGGCGCTGAGAAGCGCCCACGACCGCGACGCCTTTGGGATCGAGCAGCGAGCGCATGGCTTCCATCGCCGGTGAACCTTCCTAGGATTGCAGCCATTGCTGAAAGCGCCGCTGCATCATCGGCAGGTTGTCAGCCCACCACTCGAAATTGATGATGTGTGCGAGGCGCTCGTTCTCGGGATAGGTCGGCATCAGCCTGGCGATGGCGGGTTCGAGCAGGTCCAGAGCCTTGGGATTTTGCGGCGCGTAATACATCAGGCGGGCGAACACGGCCTGGTATTCCGCGCGCCCGACGATGTCGAGAAACTTCATCGCGCCCTTCGGATTGGGACATCCCATCGGCACGATCCAACCCTGGATGCCGCCCTCGCAGATCGCTTCGTTCCAGACGATCTCGAACGGCGCCTTGGCATTGAGGATGGACTCGGTCGCGCGTCCATTCATCATGGCAATGAGATCGACTTCCTCCTGCTCCATCAGCTGCTGGGCCTGCGAGTTGTCGTAATACCATGCCATGATGTGGGGCTTGATGCGGTCGAGGCTGCGGAACACCCGGGCGACGTCGATCGGATAGAATTCGCCCTCTTTCACACCGTCGGCCTTGAGCGCCGCCTCGGTCACCCAGACCTCCTCGCGGCGCAGCACGCGGCGACCGGGAAACTTTTGCACGTCCCAGAAATCAGCCCAGGATTTGGGGTAATGCTCGCCCGGCCATTTCTTCTTATTGTAGCAGATGACGTGGGACAGCGTGTGCGCGCCGATCGCATTGCCGTGACGCAACTGACGCTCGGCCAGCACCGAGCGGTCGATGACGCCGAAATCGAGCGGCGTGAGCATGTTCATCCGTTTGGCCTGGAACATCTCCCCACCCTGTACCGAAACCACGTCGACCTGCATGGCCTTGGCCTCGTGCATGGCGCGCAGCTTCGCGAACGTGTAGGGGTCCTGGTAAACGACCGGGATGCCGGTCTTCTTGGTGAACGGCTCGCCGAACGCGGCCATGGCCGATTTCTTCCACACGCCGCCGAACACGAAAGCGGTGACCGGCTGCTCCGCCGCCGCGGCGTCTGGCACCATGCGTGGAAGCAGGGAAAGCAATGCGGAGCCGCCCAACGTCTGGCCTAGCGCCTTGATGAATTCGCGCCGGCCCAGCCCGCGCGTCTCCATCAACAGCTTACGCAGGCGTGCGCACGTCTCCTCGACGTCGATGTCCCGGGATCGATCAATCATCGCATACCCCCTACGCCGTACGCCGTTTCGCCAGCGATTGCGTCGCTGCCGCGCTCGCAAAGGTGAATATGGCTAGCGCGATGAGAATGGCTGAAGCGGCGGCGATGGTGGGGTCGGATGTGGCCTGCACCCCCGACCAGATCTTCACCGCCACCGGCTTGCCCACGCCGCCGAGGACGAAGGTCGCCACCAGCAATTCATGCGCGGAATGAACGAACGCGAAAATTGCGCCAATCACGATGCCGGGCGATATGATCGGCAGCGTGATGCGCAGCACCGCCCATAGCGGGTGGGCGCCATGGATCACCGCCGCGCGCTCGAGATTGATGTCGGCGCTGCGCAGGCTCGCGGAGGTATTGATGACCACGAAGGGCATGCCGCTCACCGCATGCGCGCACGCGAGCCCGACGACGGTGTTGACCAGTCCGAGCGGGACGAAGAAGAGATAGGTCGAGAGCGCGGTGACGATCGGCGGGGTGACCAACGCGCAGAGGATGAGCGCGTTCAGGAGGGCTTTCGCAGGAATGACGTGGCGCACCAGCGCGAAGGCGGCGGGAACGCCGAGCAGGACTGCGATCAGGGCGGACAGGCTGCCGACCTTGAGCGTCACCCACAGCGCGCTGACCCATTCCGGATCGCCAGCGATGCTTTCGTACCAGCGAAGCGAGAAGCCGGGCGGCGGAAACACCAGGAAATTGCCCGAGCTGAACGAGATCGCCAACACCACGATCACAGGGAAGATCAAATAGATGAGAACGGCCAGGACGGCCGCGCCCATTCCGAGCCTGCCCGCGGTTACGCTCATTTGTCGGAGCCTCCCCACAATCGGTCGAGGCTGAAGTAACGGTTGTAGACGGCTGCGATCGACGTGGTGATGATGAGAAGCACGGCGCCGGCCGCGCTCGCCTGCGGCCAGTCCAGAAGCTGGCTCGCTTCGACCATGATGGTCTGCGCGATCATCGTTTCACGCGGACTTCCGAGCAGCGCCGGCGTCACGTAGAAACCGAGCGCAAGTACGAAAACCAGGAGGCCCGCGCCGTAGACTCCCGGCAAGCTCAGCGGGAAGAAGACGGTGCGGAAGGCGTGCCATCCGCTCGCGCCATGGATTTTCGCCGCCGTAATGAGAGTGCGATCGATCCGCAACATGGCGCCGAACAAGGTCACGGTCGTCAGCGGCAGCAGGATTTGCACCATCGCGAGCAGCACGCTGAACGGATTGTAGAGCAACTGCAGCGGCGTTGCGATGATGCCCAGCCCCATGAGCGCCTTGTTGACCATGCCGTTGTCGCCGAGCAGGATCAGCCAGGAAAAGCTCCGCACGATGATGTCGACCCAGTAGGGGATGAGGACGAAGACCAGGATCAGTGCGCGCACCTTGCCGCCGCTGATCGTGAGCGCGTAGGCGAGCGGATAGGCCAGGAGAAGCGCGAAGATGGTGGCGATGCCTGCGGTCTTCACCGTCGTCATCATGACCTTGGTGAACAGCGGGGAGGTGAATAGAACGCCATAGGTCTCGAGCGAGAACCCTTCGCTCGCGAGGCTGCGCCAGCACATCAGGATGAGCGGAGCCAAAAAAAAGAAAGTGATCCAGGCCAGGCACGGCAGGAGCAGCAGCGCCGGCAGCAGCCAGGCTCTGGACGACAGGACCGGCCGCAGCAGCGTCGCTCGTGGCTCGGCCAGGGCAGTCATGGCACGTCCTCGTCGCCGGTATTGCTGGT
>JBEVIH010000046.1:0-15482 GCA_040510815.1 Xanthobacteraceae bacterium
ATCGAGCGCGACGTGTTGTTCGAGCTCGGCAGCGTCGAGCAGGGATTCGGCGAGGCCGAGCTGGTGCGCGAGTGCACCTACAACTGCGCCGAGGTCTGCCAGAACCAGATGGAGATGCACGCCGCGGTCGCCGACTACGACGTCGAGCGCGGCCGCATGACCGTGCACGCCAGCACCCAGGTTCCCTATTACGTCCACCTGATGCTGGCGCAGATTCTCGACATGGACATGTCGCGCATCCGGGTGATCAAGCCGCATGTCGGCGGCGGCTTCGGCTGCCGCACCGAGACGCTCAATGTCGAGCTGATCGCCGCCTTGCTGGCGCGCCGCGCCGGCGGCAGGGTGCGCATGGTGATCAACCGCGAGGAGACGTTCATCACCCATCGCGGTCGGCCGGAGACCGACATCCGGCTCAAGATCGGGATGCGCAAGGACGGCAGGATCACCGCGGTCGAATGCGAATGCGACCAGCGCGGCGGCGCTCATTCGGGCTACGGCGTGGTGACGATCCTCTATTCCGGCTCGATGCTCTACGCCATCTACGACCTGCACAACGTGAAATATCTCGGCCGGCGCGCGCTCACCAACACGCCGCCCTGCGGCGCCTTCCGCGGCCACGGCACCGTCGACGTCCGCTTCGCCTTCGAGAGCCTGCTGGACCAGATGGCGCACGAGCTTGGGCTCGATCCGCTGGCGGTGCGGCGCGCCAACTATCTCAGCGCGCCGACCTTCACCGACAACGACCTGATGGTGAACAGCTACGGCTTGCCCGAATGCGTCGACTGGGTCGAGCGCGAGAGCGGCTGGCAAGCGCGCCGAGGCAAGCTGCCGAAGGGCAAGGGACTGGGCTTTGCCTGCTCGCATTACATCAGCGGTGCCTCCAAGCCGGTGAACTGGACGGGTGAGCCGCACGCCACCGTCAAGATCAAGCTCGATTTCGACGGCTCGGTGGTGGTGCTCTCGGGCGCCGCCGACATCGGGCAGGGCTCGACCACCATTCTGGCGCAGAGCGTGGCCGAGGTGCTCGGCCTCGATCTGTCGCGCATCCGCGTCGTGACCGGAGACAGCGACGTGGTGCCGAAGGACAACGGCTCCTATTCGTCGCGCGTGACCTTCATGGTCGGCAACGCGGCGATCGACGCGGCGCAGAATCTCAAGCGCGTCCTGGTCGCGGCGGCGGCGCGCAAGCTCGAGGCCAAGCCCGACGACATCGAGTGCCTCGGCGAACTCTACCGCGCCGGCGCCCAGGACAAGGGCGCCACCTTCGACGAGGTCGTCACCGAGGCGCTCAAGGACACCGGCACCCTCACGGTGACCGGCAACTACTCCACGATTCCCGCCTCGCACGGCGGCAAGAAATATCGCGGCGCCGCGATCGGCGGCACCATGGGCTACAGCTATTCGGCGCAGGTGGTCGAGGTCACGATCGACGAGGAGACCGGCGTGGTCAACGTCGACAAGGTCTGGGTCGCGCACGATTGCGGCAAGGCGCTCAACCGGCTCACCGTCGAAGGCCAGGTGCAGGGCTCGGTCTGGATGGGCATGGGCCAGGCGATGAGCGAGGAGGCCGCCTATCACGAGGGCCTGCTGTTGACCGCCAACATGCTCGACTACCGCGTGCCGACCATCCAGGACTCGCCGCCGATCGAAGTGGGTATCGTCGAGAGCAACGATCCGCATGGACCGTTCGGCGCCAAGGAGGCCGGCGAGGGCTCGCTGGCGGCGTTCCTGCCCGCGCTCACCAACGCCATCGCCGACGCCGTCGGCGTGCGGTTCAACGACCTGCCGGTGACGCCCGACCGGGTGTTCGCGGCGCTGGAGAAGCGCCGGCGCGCGGCGGGCAACGGCGGCGCGACCAGCCGAGGCGCCTGATGGACGCGTTGCCGGAATTCGAGGTCGTCCGCCCGACGACCTTGGCGGACGTGATCAAGGCGCGCGCCGCCCACCCGCACAGCCGGCTGCTCGGCGGCGGCACCGACCTCATCGTCAACATCCGGCGCGGCATCGAGGCGCCGCCGACGCTGATCGACGTCAACGGCGTGAGCGAGCTGCGCGCCGTCAAGGCTGATGCGCACGGCATCGAGATCGGCGCCTCGGTCACGCTCAGCGAACTCGCCCAGCATCCCGACGTCGCTCGCCATTATCCGGTGGTGGCGCAGGCGGCCGGCTTCATCGCCGGGCCAACCCACCGCAACATGGGGACGGTCGGCGGCAATCTCTGCCTCGACACCCGCTGCATCTTCTACAACCAAAGCGAATGGTGGCGGTCGGCCAATCACCATTGCCTCAAGACCACCGGCGACATCTGCCACGTCGCCCCGAAGAGCCGCGGCGTTTGCTTCGCGACCTTCAGCGGCGATCTGGCGCCGGCGCTGCTGACCCTGGGCGCGGAGGTCGACCTCGCCGGCCCCGACGGGCGGCGCACGCTGCCGCTTGAGCGCATCTACATCGGCTATGCGCGGCAGGACCAGCCGGTCACCGAGACGCTCGGCGACGGCAAGTATTATCTTTCGCTGCGGCCCGGCGAGCTGGTCACCGCGGCGCGAGCAAGCAACACGCCCGGCCTGCGCTCGGGCTACGACAAGATCCGCATCCGGCGCTCGATCGAGTATCCGGTCTGCGGCGTTGCCGTGGCGTTGCGGCGCGAGCGCGACACGCTCGCCGATCTGCGGGTCGCCTTCACCGGCACCAATCCGCGGCCGGTGCTGCTCTCAGGCACGGCCGCGCTCTGCGGCGGCCCGCTCGACGAGCAGGTGTTCAAGGGGCTCGACGAGCTCGTGCGCGACCAGATCATGTCGATGAAGACGACCTTCACGCCCGGCCACTATCGCCGGCGGGTGGCTGGGGTGTTGGCGCGGAGGTTGGTGGCAAGGCTGTTCGATAGCGACCCTGCTCGAACAAAGCACTATCCTTAGCGCAGTTCCGCTAGCGTTGACCTCTTTGCGTCATTCCGGGGCGCCGCGAAGCGGCGAGCCCGCAATCCATAACCCACAGGCTGGTGAATATGGATTTCGGGCCCGGCCCTTCGGGCCCGTGCCGGAATGACGACGGAAAGGTTGGCGCAAATCAACTGGACAGCGCTAGTTTAGCGCCGTTAGAGAGTGGCCGCCGAAAGGCATTTTGGCCGCTATGCCCCCGAGGCGGACTCGTTATGCTCACTTGAGTTTGTCGAGACCCAACTTGGACATTGCGAGAACTATGCAGCCATTCACAGATAGCAAACCGTGGTTGCTAAGCGGCTCATTGGAAGTTGGGTCATTTTGGGCGATGCGGCACCTAGGCGACGGCAGTCAAAAGCGCTACGCCCCACCCGACGAGTCCGAGCCCTGAGAGCGACGCCAGCCAGTGCCCCGGCGGAATGGTCTTCTCCAGCAGCACGAACAGCGCCAATCCAGCAGTCCAATACAGGTTCATGACGCCGCCGAAGAAGAGCAGCGCCATCAGCGCCCAGCAGCAGCCGAGGCAGTAGAGGCCGTGAAGCACGCCCATTCGGAACGCGCCCCGGCGGCCGGCCCGCCACTGCCGCGAGATGAAATCGATCGGCGCCCGGCAATGGCGCAGGCAGGCGTGCTTCAGCGGTGAAAGCTGATAGGCCCCGGCCAGGACGAGCAGCGCTCCGCCGAACGTCGCGTTGCGGCTCGCCATCATCGGCGACAGCAGCTCCGCCCGTTCCAGCCCCCAATGCAGCGCCACCACAGCAACGCTGAACCCGCCCCAGGCAGCGAGATACGCGCCGGCGAACACCG
Source organism: Xanthobacteraceae bacterium (assembly GCA_040510815.1). Classification (GTDB taxonomy): domain Bacteria; phylum Pseudomonadota; class Alphaproteobacteria; order Rhizobiales; family Xanthobacteraceae; genus VAZQ01. The sequence goes on from JBEVIH010000046.1 coordinate 3,747, forward strand.
CGGTGGGCACGTAAGGCCCACCCTTCGCATGGCTCCGGCGGTTGACCAGAGCGAACAACAGGATCATCGGCGCGGCGCTCGGCAGCATCATTGCGATCATCATCACCCACCACATTCCAAACATCACGAACGCGTAGGCCCATGTCCAATCAGCGGGCGTCGCCATGGCCGCCATCGCGTGTCCCATTGCGCCGGTCATTGGCAGGCCCATCGACGATCCCCCGGATGCCCAGATAGCCGTGGATAGCGAGGACATTTCGAACGCGGACATACCCGTGCCTGCGCCGGCCAGCAGGTAGAGCCAGGAGATGGCGATGACGAGGACCAGCGCGCCGACCACGACCGCGCGGTCGTGCTTCAGCAGGTCTTCGAATTCCCGCTGCGTCCGAGCACCCATTGTGTTCGAGGATTCCAAGGGATCCATTGCCGAGTTCCGCGAGAACGAGAACAACACGATGCACCGTTCGGCACCCCGGTTCGGGAATAGGCCAAACCGGGGTGAGCCTCACGGACTTCGGACCAATCCATCCTGGTTGAAATGGTGAACGCAGTAGTGCGCATATGAATTTTCGTACGCCATCTCCATGTCACCCGTCACCGAGGTCGTCCCTAGTCCGATTTCGGCATAGGTGAATTCGAAACTGCCGCTCGGTCGCGCCAGTGCGATGCGGAACGGCTCGCCATTGAATTCGTTGATGATCGGCCTGCCGCTGCTTTTCAAGACTCCTGGTATCTCGACCCGTGCGGTTCTGAGCTCGAAGTTCGCCTCGACATCGATCGGCAGGTACAGGGTTTGGCAGAATTCAGAGCAGGTGAATGCGAACACGGAAAATAGATTGCTCAAGGGCGCACACGCCCCGCCCGAGATGATCGTCTCGAGCGCTGACCGTTGCGCCTTATTGGCACGCTCGTCGATGACGATCAGCCGCTTACCGTTTCCATCTGCGATTTCGCCCGGCCACTTGTAGAGCCCCGCCCAGTTCAGGCCTGCGAGCGGCGTATCGTTGAAATGGCCTTCAACGACCTTGCCGACGAAGGCCGACTGACAAAAGCCGTGGGTGCTTGGCAAGTTGAACTGGCAACCGCAGTTCACCGCGCAATTGCAGTTGTCGTAAGTCTCGCTCTTGAAAACCCACTGGTCTGTCATCGTCGTCACGCTCCTCTTCGGAGAGCTCATTTTGCATCGCTCGACGCGCGCGCCTCGTGAGGCCGGACGCGTGGGGTCCGGGCGGCCTTTCCGCTTGCGCGCATCCCGTCACCTCCATCGGGCGAGTGGCATGTGGCGGAAACTCGACGGGCCGATGCTAGGGAGATGCCGTCAAAGCACACGGCAATTGGGCGTTAAACGGCCCGCAAAAATGCGTTAAAATCGCGAACATCGGATCCGAGCCGGCAATCGCGGTCGACAAAAGAGGCGTCGAGGCGTGGCGAGACTGAGGATCAAGCTCCTGGGCGGCTACACGGTGCTTGAAGACAGGACCGGCGAAGTCGCGTTGTCGGCCCGAAAGGCGCAAGCGCTGCTGGCCTATTTGGCGCTGTCGGCGGGGCAATGGCATGGACGCGACCGTTTGGCGGGACTGCTGTGGAGCGACCGGCAAGAGGCGCAGTCGCGCCACAGCCTGCGCCAGGCACTGGCGTCGATCCGGAATCTCGGCGAGGGCCTCGGTATCGACCTCGTTGAGACGGATGGCGACCGGGTGCAACTGCCCGATGGGGTGACCGAAACGGATGTAGCGGCTTTCCAAGAGCTCAGCGCCGACGACCCGATCGCCGCCACAGGCCTGTATGCCGGAGACCTGCTCGATGGCTTCACGGCGCCCGACGTCGCGTTCCAGGACTGGCTGACGGGTGAGCGGGCCGCACTTCGTGAGATCGCCTGTAAGACGTTCGAACGCGCCGTTTCCCAAGCCGCAAACAACGAGGATTGGCGAAAGGCCGTTGAACTGGCCAAGCGGTTGGTGGGGCTCGACCCCTATCGAGAGTCCAGCCATCGGCAGCTGATGGAGTTGCACGCGGCGACGGGCGACCGGGCCGGAGCGATCCGCCAGTACCAGGTCTGCGAACGGCTGCTGCGTAACGAATTGGATGTAGCTCCCGCCCAGGAGACGATGGACTTGCTGGAAAAGATCCGGATCGGAGGCGCCGCGACGCGTCCGAGCAAGGCTGCTGTGCCGGCCTTGCACCCGCCACTGCCGGATCGCCCTTCGATCGCGGTGCTGCCCTTTGACAACTTGTCTGGGGAGCCGGAGCAACAGCATTTCGGCGACGGCATGGCCGAAGATATTATTGCCGCCCTTTCCAAATTCCGCTGGCTGTTCGTGATCGCCCGCAATTCGTCCTTCACTTGCAAGGGCCGGCCGGTCAACGTCCGACAGTTGGCGCGCGAGCTGGGAGTTCGCTACGTGCTGGAGGGCAGCATCCGTAAGAGCGGTGATCATATTCGGGTGACGGCACAGCTCATTGACGCGCTGGCCGGCAATCCGATCTGGTCAGAGCGCTATGACCGCGGGCTGGAGGATTTGTTCGCACTGCAGGACGAGATCACTGAGACCTTGGTGGGTGCCATCGCGCCGGAGGTCGACCAAGCTGAACGGCAGCGCGTCGAACGGTACACGCCCGAGAGCGTCGATACCTGGCTGATGTTCCAAAAGGGTCTGACTGCGTATTACGAGACGACTGAGAACAGTCTCAAAGCCGCCATTGAGATTCTTGATGAGGTCTGTCGCCGAGACCCGCAATTCGCTCAGGCACATGCCTTCGCCGCCGATGCGAGGCACCGGCAATCAATACATTTCGATGTGCAAGGAAAGCCCAAGCTATTGGCTGCAGCCAATGAACTCGCGTGGAAGGCGATCGAGCTGGATAGCCGCGACTCCATTGGTTACAGCATCTACGCGAGGGTGCTCTCGTTCCAGGGCGATCATGAACGAGCGATACGTTTCGCGGAACAGGGCATCGGCCTCAATCCCAATGATTGGATGGCTCACCACGCGCTGGGATACGTGCTAATTGTCGGTGACTGCTTCGACGCCGGGCTTACAGCGTTGGACAAGGCTCAGCGCCTCAGCCCGCACAGCGCATTTTCGGCTGGCGTTCTGAGTATGCGCGCGGGTGCGCTGATTGCGCTGCGCAGATTTGACGAGGCCGCCGTGGTCGCCGAACTGGGAATCGAGGCGGTGCATCCCCGACCGTCCACTTTCCTTTATTTGGCCGCTGCTCACGCGCTACTCGGACGCATCGATCAGGCGCACACGGTGCTTCGGAAGCTTCAGAAACTTCATCCGAATTATTCAGCGCTCGGTTTGACGCCAGAGCGGATAAACACAGGGTCGCTCTCATGGCAAGCGGTGGGCGAACCTTTGGTCGAGGGCCTGCGGCTTTGCGGGGCGATGCAGGCCTGACCCTCGTGGCCCTGCTCTGCCATTTGTCCGCTTTGGCACTAAGCAGCGGTCCTTGAATGTCGGCTTTTCCGACGCTCTGGGGGTTGGCCTAGTCTAGTCCCTCAGCTTGAACCGTTGGATCTTGCCGGTGGCGGTGCGCGGCAAGTCGGGCCGGATGTCGATCCAGCGCGGATATTTCCAGGGCCCGGCGCGTTCCTTCACGTGCACCCTGAGCGTCTCCAATAGTCGCTCGTCGGCCGCATAGCCGTTCTTGAGCACGATGAAGGCTTTCGGCTTCATCAGCCCGTCGCCGTCCTCCTTGCCGACCACCGCCGCTTCCAGCACCGCCTCGTGGGAGACGAGCGCCGCCTCGACCTCGAACGGCGAGACCCACATGCCGTTGACCTTGAACATGTCGTCGGTGCGCCCGCAGTAATAGTAGTAGCCGTCCTGGTCGCGGACGTATTTGTCGCCCGTATAAGTCCATTCGCCCGCGAAGGTACGGCGGCTCTTGGCGCGCTGGTTCCAATAGCCTTCGCCGGCCGACGGCCCGCGCACGATGAGCTCGCCGATCTGGCCGTCGGGCAGCTCGTGCCCGTTCTCGTCCACGATCTTCACGTCGTATCCGGGCACCGGCCGGCCGGTCGACCCGTAGCGGACGTCGTCGGGGCGGTTGCTGAGGAAGGTCTGCAACATCTCGGTCGAGCCGATGCCGTCGAGAACATCGACCCCGACCGTCGCTCGCCAGCGCTCGCCGAGATTGGCCGGCAGCGGCTCGCCGGCCGAGACGCACAGCCGCAGCCGGTCGGAGCCGGCGCCGGCGCCGATCTCCGGATGCGCCAGCAGCGCCGCATAGAGCGACGGCACCGCGTAGAAGATGGTCGGGCGATGGCGGCGAATGGTGTCGAGCACCGCCTGCGGGGTCGGCCGCTCCGGCAACAAGATGGCGCTGGCGCCGACCGACATCGGAAATGCCATGGCGTTGCCGAGCCCGTAGGAGAACGACAGCTTCGCCGCCGAGAACACCACGTCGTCCTCGCGGATGCCGATCACGCCCTGGCCCATCAGCCTGGCCACGGCCATCGGGCTGGTGTGGACGTGCCGCACGGCCTTGGGATCGCCGGTCGAGCCCGACGTATACATCCAGAGTGCCACGTCGTCGGACATGGTCGGCGCGACGAACGGCTCCGGCTTGCCGAGCGCGAGCACGTCCTCGAAAAAGAGCACGTCGGTCAAGTCCGCTTTGTCCTCGGCGCCCGCCTCGACGACGATGATCGTGCGCAGATGCGGCAGCCGACCGCGGATCGACAGCAGCATCCGCGCGAGCGGGGCAGCGACCACAGCCGCCGCGGCGCGGCTGTCCGCAAACAGGTAGGCATATTGCTCGGCGGTGAGCAGCGTGTTGATAGGAATGGGGACGACACCCGCGCGGATCGTGCCCCAGAAGGCGACGGGATAGTCGACGGTGTCGTGGAACAGCAGGACAACGCGATTTTCCTCGCGCAGGCCGAGCACCTTCAACGCCGTCGCAAAGCGGCACGAGCGTTCCTGCAGCGCGCCATAGGTCAGCGAGCGGTCGGAATCCGTGAATGCCACCTTGCCGCCGAGACCGCGCGCGACATTGGCATCGACGAAATCGCTGACGGCGTTGTAGGGCCTGCGCTGCAAAACGTCTTCAAGCATTGGCGCCATGAATCGACGATGGACTTGAGCGCATGAGTGATCGGCGACGTCGGCCGTTCCGCCCGCAGCCTCGACGGATCGAGGAAATTCTAGTTTGGGGAGCACTATAGCGCCAGCAGGTGCGGCGGGATGGAACATTATCGGGAGACGCTGCTCATTCGGCCGTGATTCCCGTGATGAGCTGCTCGCCATCCGGCGGCCTGCCTACTGCGATCTATTCGGCGAACAGCCAGGCGCCGTGCCCGAGCCCCCCGGGAAAGATCGCGACCAGATCATGCTCGCGTCGCCGCGTGGTCAGGCCGGCAAGTTTCAACATGTCGTCGAGCGTGGTCAGCGACATCACCCTGATCCCGTAGGCGCCGATGAACGGCAACGATGGGATCGCGACCTCGGGCAGCATCTGCGCGAAGGCGTCGGCGGTGACGAGCTCGACGCGGCCGCGATCGAGGTCGACGGTCTGGCCCTCGGCATGCGGCCGGGCCTCGCGGCCCGTGAAGCGCGCGAAGCGCTGCGCCGCCTCCGCCACGTCGGCGACCGCAACCACGACATGCGACAAGCCGAGTGCGCCGTTGGGGTGCGAGAGCCAGCGCGGCTGCCAGACCATGCGCTCGGTCCGGTGGGTGAGGATCTGGATGCGGCCTTCCGGCATCTCGCCTGGCTCGACTCTTGCGACGCTGAAGGCCGCCGTCCCGGCGCCGGCACCGGTGTCGACCGGGCGGCGCATGTCGACCAGCGGCCGCACCCGAAAGCCCGCCTCGGACAGGCGTCGATGCTCGTTGGCGGCATCGTCCGCCGCGAAGGCCACGAGATGCACGCCCGGATGGCGCCCGATCGCCGCGTCGAACTCGCGGCCGAGCGGCGTGTCGGCGGTCTTGAACAAGAACTCGATATAGCCGCGCGAGAACATCGCGGTCACGTTGCCGGTGCCGGTGACTTGCGGCGCGCCGCCGGCCGGATCGGCGTTGACCTGGACCGAAACCGACGTGGGCGCGAACCCCGCACGCGTCAGCGCCTGCGCCGCCGCTTCCGGGTCGCGCACGAAATGGGCGATATGGTCGAGGAAAATCTCGCCGGCAAGGGGGAGCTGGCGGTCCACCTCTCGTCTCTCGTCTTGCACCAGCAGAGCCTTTCTTGGCGAACGCCGCTGAATCGCCGGGGCGCATGTTGATGAGAACACGGTGGCGGAACAAGTTATGCCGCGCATGACCAGCGTGAGTGTCTTGCATAGCAAGAGCTTCGTCGAACGGGAGTGCGGCAATAGTTCCGAAAAACCCGCTGGAAGGCGTGATAGCTTCAGGCTATCGACACGATGCATGAACCACGAGGACGACCATGAACCGGCGTAACCTGCTGACGTTTGCATTGGTGGCGCTGTCGGCGACCGCGCTGACGCCGTTGCGGGCGCTGGCGCAAGCCAAGTATCCCGAACGGCCGATCAAGCTGATGGTTGCGTTCTCGGCCGGCGGGGTGAACGACGTCGTCGGCCGCCAGTGGGCCGACCGGATGAAGCCGCTGCTCGGCACCGTCTATGTGGAAAACCAGGGCGGCGGCAGCGGCACCATCGCCACTGGCGAGGTCGCCCGCGCCCAGCCCGACGGCCACACGATCCTGCTCGGCAGCACCAGCACCATGGTGCTCAACCCGATGACCATGGCGAAGGTGCCGTACGATCCGATCAAGGACTTCCTGCCGATCGCCATACTCTGCGTCTCGACCACCTCGATCGTGGTGCATCCGTCGGTGGCGGTCAAAGACCTGAAAGAACTCATCGCCCACGCCAAGGCCAATCCCGGCAAGCTGTCCTACGGCTCCGCCGGCAGCGGCACCATGTCGAACCTCTCGGGCGAGCTGTTCAAGCAGCTCACCGGCCTCAATGACCTGGTCCACATCCCTTACAAGGGAGCGGGTCCCGGCATCACCGATCTGGTCAGCGGACATATTCCGGTGATGACGCCGAACATCACCGGTCAAGTGCTCCAGCTTCATCGGACCGGCAAGATCCGCATCCTGGCGGTGAACTCGGCCGAGCGGCTCAAGGCGGCGCCCGAGATTCCGACCGCCGCCGAGCAAGGCTTGCCGGGCATGATCGGGCAGCTCTTCCTCGGCCTGTTCGTGCCGGTCGCAACGCCCCGCGCCATCGCCGACCGCATCGGCGACGCCACCCGCCAGCTGATGGCGGACGACGAGTTCCAGAAGGTGCTGCTGACGTCCGGCCTCGAAGCGTCGTCGGATTCCAGCCCGGAGAAGGCGCAGCGCTTCATCAACGAGGAGACCGCGCGCTGGGGTCCGGTGGTCAAGGCCTCGGGCTTCAAGGTCGAGTGAAAGGCGTCAGCGATCCGCGCTTGCGATCCGCTCCTCGGCCTGGCGCCGTAAGGCCGTGCGGTCGACCTTGTTGGTCGAGGCGAGCGGCAGCTCGTCGACGAACCAGACGAAGCGCGGATGCTGATAGGCGGGCGCGTTGGCAAGCGCAAACCGTTTCACCGCGTCCTCGTCGAGCGAATGCCCCCGCCTGCCGACGACGAAGGCAACCGGCTTCTGGCCCTTGATCTCGTCCTCGATCGGCACCACCGCGGCCTGCGCGATGTCGGGATGGCGCTCCAGCATTCCCTCGACTTCGGCCGGAAAGATGTTCTCGCCGCCGGACACGAACATGTCGTCGGTGCGGCCGACGATATAGTAGAAGCCCTCGGCGTCGCGCCGGAACACGTCGCCGGTGACATAGAAGCCATCGGCGGTAAACGGCGCCGCCACGTCAGGACGGTTGTGATAGCCGTTCATCATTGCCGGGCACTTCATTTCCAGTACGCCTTCATCCGCGTTGCGGTCGCGGCCGTTGACGAGCCGAAGCGCGACCTGCGGATGCGGGTATCCGAGCGACATGTCCGGCAGCGGCAGTCCTTTCGGGTGCGGCACGAACACGACCGGCCCCGCCTCGGTCGTGCCATAGACGTTGGTCACCGCAGCCCGCGGCAATGCGCCGTGGATCGCCTCCATCAGGCTCGGGCTCACCGGCGCCGAGCCCAGGCGGATGAACTCGACGCTCGAAAGATCGGTGCGCCCGATCAGCTCGCGCTCCCGCAGCATCATGGCGATCATCGGCGGAACGGCGGTCAGCCAGGTGCAACGGTAGCGTTCGATCGCCTCGATATAGGCGCGGGCGGTGAATTGCGGCAGCAGCACGATGGTGGCGTGGGCGGCGCAGGCGAGCTTGGCCAGCGCCAGCGCGTTCATGTGATAGAGCGGCGCCGCAATCAGGTAGCGGTGGCGATCGAGGTCCTCCGTGAGCCGCATCTCGATCATCCAGAGCTGGCTCTGGTGCGAGAGCACGACGCCCTTCGGCTTGCCGGTCGAGCCGGAAGTGTAGAGGAACATCGCCGGCTCGGCCGGTGTCGGCACGACCGCTTCGAATGGGCCGGGATCGAGGAAGGTATCGAAGCTCTCGGACCCTTCTCCGCCGAAGCAGACGGCCGCAAGCCCGGGCAGGCAATCCTGCCGGCGCGGCACGTCGCAGAACACGAGCTTTGCGCCGCAATCCGTCAGGATGTAATGGATCGTTTGGCGCGGAAACTTGAAGTTCACCGGCACCGCGACCAGGCCGGCGCGGATGATGCCGTAGTAGGCGGCGAGATATTCTGCGCGGTTGGCGGAAAGAATAGCGATGCGGTCGCCGCGCGCCAGGCCGCGCTTGGCCAGCGCACGCGCGACGCCGTTCGCCATCCGGTCGAGCTCGGCATGGCTGAATTCGCGCGGCGCCCGCTCACCGCCGAGGTCGATGACGGCGATCTTGTCGAGGTCGCGCTCGCGACGGACGAGATCGCCAAGATTCCGAAAGCTCGACATCGCAGCGCTTCGCATCAACTCTTGGGCGGCGCGGTGAAATAGCTGCCGCGGCCGCTGGCGAGGAGCTTGCCCTCCGCGTCAAGCACCTGCGCCTCGGCGGTCGAGAACTGGCTGCCCATCCGGACGATCTTGCCGCGCACCGTCAGATCGCCGGGCATGGCGGCGGTGTGATAGTCGACGCGCAGGTCGATGGTCGGAACGGGTCGCCCGAGCCGTTTCACCATCGCCCAATCGGCGCCGAGGTCGATCAACGCCGCCAGCACGCCGCCATGGGTGTAGCGCCGTTGCGGATTCACCACCCATTCCTCGCGCCAGGTCGCCTTGATCTCGATGCCGTCGTCGTACAGCGCGATGACCTTGAGCCCGAGCCACTGGTGGTAAGGGCCGCGCGTGATCAGCTCCTGCACTTTCTCGATCGTCAATTCTTCGCTCACGGAGCCCTCCCGATCACGGCGCCACCACGACCTTGCCGATGACCTCGCGGTCCTGGATCAGCCGCAACCCTTCGCGCGCCGCATCGAGCGGCAGCACCTTGTCGATCACCGGCTTCATCTTGCCTTGCTGGATGAGCGCCATCAGCGCCGCCAGGTTGTCGTCGTAGAAGCTGTTCGAGCCGATGATCTTGAGCTCGAAGCTCCACACGTAGCGTAGGTCCTCCTTCGGGTCATAGCCGGCGGTGGCGCCGCAGACCAGGAGCTTGCCGCCGCGCTTGAGGCAACGCAGCGACGGATGCCAGGTGTCGCCGCCGGTGAAGTTGATCACCACGTCGACGCCGCCGTCGTAGCTGCGCCGCTGCGGCTTGCCGTAGGTCTCGACCGCCCATTTCGAGAAGTCGGTGTCCTTGACGTTGATCACCTGGTCGGCGCCGAGCTGCTTGAGCTTATGCACCTTCTCGGCGCTCGACGTGCAGGCGATCACCTCGGCGCCGAGATGCTTGGCCAGAATGATGCAGCCGGTGCCGACGCCGCCCGAGGCGCCGAGGATGAGCACGCGCTCGCCGGCCTTCACGGTGTCGTGGGTGATCAGCATCCGGTGCGCGGTGCCGTAGGCGACCGGCAGCGACGCCGCGTCCTCGAAGCTCACCCCATCCGGCATGGCGATGAGCTGGTCGGCGGCGACCAGGCAATATTCCGCCATGCCGCCGTCGAGCATCTCGCCCATCAGGCCTTTCTGCTTGTTGAGCGGATTGACCAGCACCCGGTCGCCGGCCTTCCAGCCGCTCACGCCGGCGCCGACCTCGACGACCTCGCCCGCCATGTCGAGGCCGATGATGACCGGCAACGGCACCTTGATGCCCGGCATGCCGCGGACCGTGAACACGTCGTGGTAGTTGAACGAGGAGGCGCGGACACGAATGACGACATGGCCTTCGGTTGCCTTCGGCAGCGGATGGTCGTCGACGACGTCGAGGTCGTCGAGCCCGCCGTGCTTGCGGAGAAGGAGGGCTCTCATGGTCTTGCTGGCGTTCACCTTTATTGTCCTTCCCTCGCCGCCGTTATTGCCGCGGGGTCCCAGTCTAAGTAGCTTAGGGAAAGCTCGCCAACAACCGTTGCTTCTCGCTGCCGGAGACCATTGATGCAGGAGAACTTTCGTCAGTTCCTCGACCGGCTGCGGCAGACCGGCGAGCTTGTCGACCTGCACCAGGCGGTGGACATCCGCCACATCGCGACCCTGGTCGACCAGGCCAAGACCGCGCTCTATTTCCACAAGGTGATCGGCTACGACATGCCGGTGGTCTCTGGCATCATCCGCTCGCGCGAGCGCGCCATGATGGCGCTCGGCTGCGAGACCTACCGGGAGATCGAGGACAAGCTCAAGCGGGCGATCGACCACCCGATCCCGCCCAAATACGTCAAGACGTCGCCGACCCGCGAGGTGGTGCTGCTCGGCGACGACGTCGACCTCTTCAAGCTGCCGATCCCGATGTCGTCGATCTACGACGGCGGGCCGATGATCACCGCCGGAGTGGTGATCACGCGCGACCCCGAGCTCGGCATCAACAGCGGCATCTACCGGTTCATCGTCAAGGAGAAGAACCTCACCGGCATCGATATCGTGACGCCGAACAACATGCGGATGTTCGCGCAACGCGCCTACGAGGCGGGGCGGCCGTGTCCGATCTCGATCAGCATCGGCACTCATCCGATCGAGATCACCGGCTCCGGCTACCGGGCGCCGCTCGGCGTCGACGAGATGGCGATCGCCGGCGGCCTGCGCGGCTCGCCGGTCGAGCTCGCGCCCTGCGAGACCATCGACCTGCCCTATATCGCGGACGCGGAGATCGTGCTGGAGGCGGAAATCCTGCCGACCGGCTGGACCTGGCCGGAGGGCCGGTTCGGCGAGTTCACCCGGCTGATGGGCGGCCTGCACTGGAACCCGCTGGTGCGCATCAAGGCGATCTCGATGCGCAAGGATGCGATCTACTACAACCTCCACATGCCGTGGGAGAACACCTGGCTGGCGGCGCCCACGCGCTACGCGGCGATCCGCCAGGCGCTGCGGACCGCCGGCGTGCAGGTCAAGGACATCAACGTCACGCTCGGTGGCTGCGCCTTCTGGCACGCGGTGATCTCGATCAAGAAGCAGCCCGGTGAAGGCAAGAACGCGCTCCTTGCCGCGCTCTCGGTCATGGACCTCAAGCACGTCGTCGTGGTCGACGACGACATCGACATCTTCGATCCGACCGAGGTCGAGTGGGCGATCGCCACCCGCGTCCAGGGCGATATGTACGTGATGATCATCAGAAATGCGCGCGCCAAGCCACTCGATCCAAGCCTGCTGAAGGGATACGGCGTCGTGCCGACCGGCGCCAAGGTCGGAATCGACGCGACTA
>JBEVIH010000047.1:0-5456 GCA_040510815.1 Xanthobacteraceae bacterium
TACGCCTTCCCGTGTGTGTTGGTTTACTTGTTTTCAATGGCCTTTTGCCTCCGGGTGTTTTTCGAGTCGCGCCCGGGCTCGGGGGTAAATTGGGCGGCCGTGGCGGCCGCCAAGGCGGCGCCCGACGGCCACACCCTGCTGCTGATGACCACCGCGCATGTGATCTCGGCGGCGCTCTACAGGTCGCTGCCGTTCGATCCGATCAACGACTTCGCGTTCATCACCACGGTCTCCGAGCTGCCGCACTTCATCGTGGTCAATGCCGCCAAGTCGCCGCACAAGACCATCGGCGAGCTGATCGCGGCCGCCAAGGCAAAACCGGGCGGCGTCAATTTCGGCACCGCCGGCGTCGGCACCGGCCAGCATCTGGCGAGCGAGCTGCTCAACGCTTCGATCGGCGCCAGGATGGTGCATGTGCCTTATCGCGGCGACTCCGGGGCGGTGACCGGGCTCTTGGCCGGCGACGTCGATTTCATCATGGCGCCGCTGCCCGCGGTCATGGGCAATATCCAGGCCGGCACCTTCCGGGTGCTGGCATCGACCGCCGGCAAGCCTTGGCCGGTGCTGCCGGACGTGCCGCCGATCGCATCAGCGGTCCCCGAGTTCGGCGAGGTGCTGCCCTGGATCGGCGTGGCGACGACGCGCGGGGTGCCGAAGCCGGTCGTCGACAAGCTCAACGCGCAACTGCGGCGGATCATCGCCATGCCGCAGGTCGAGAAGCGGCTGCGCGATTTCGGCGGCGAGCCGGCCTCGTCCACGCCGGAGCGGGTCACCGAGAAGGTGAAATCCGAGATCGCCCGCTGGAGCAAGGTGATCGCGGATGCCGGCATCCCGCGGCAGTGATCACCCGTCCAGCCGCACCTTGCCGACCAGCGATTTCCATTTGCGCACGTCGGCCTCCACGCGCGCGCGGAAATCATTGCCGATGAGCCCACCGACGTCGCTGCCGGTCGCGAGCAGCCGGGCACGGACGGCCTGATCGCCGAGTACCTGCCGCATCGCGCCCGAAAGTCGCTCGACCACGGCCGCGTCGGTTTTCGTCGGCACCGCCAGCCCGAGCCACGAGCTCACGTCGAAGTCGGGCAAGGTCTCGCCGACCGCCGGCACGTCCTTGGCGGCGTCGATGCGCGCGCGCGAGGTCACCGCGATGGCGCGCACCCGCCCGGAGGCGATCTGCGGCACCGACACCGACGGCGCCGCGATCAGCAGATCGAGCCGTCCGCCGATCAGGTCCGGGAACGCGTTCTCGCGGTAGGGGACATGCACGAGGTTGATGCCGGCCGTGGCCTTGAGCAGCTCGCCGGTGAGATGCTGGGTGGTGCCGACGCCGGGCGTGCCGAAGGTCAGCCCGCCCGGCTTGCTCTTTCCCGTCTCGATGAAGTCGCGCACGGTTTTCAGCGGCGACTCCACGCCGACCACGATCATCAGCGAGGTGTGCACGGCGGTCGCGATGAACGCGTAGTCGCGCAGCAGGTCGTAGGCGAGCTTCTGGTCGAAGGCGGCGGTCACCGCGTCGCCGGCGGTCAGCATCATCAGCGTGTAGCCGTCCGCCTCCTGGGTGGCGACGTAGCCGGTGGCGACGCGGCCGGCGGCGCCGGGCTTCGGCTCGACCACGATCGGCTGGCCGAGCCGCTCGGTCAGGCCGGGACCGATGATGCGCGAGATCACGTCGGGGTTGGTGCCGCTGTTGTAGCCATGGACGATGCGGATCGGCTTCGCCGGATAGGCTTGCGCCCGCGCGCGCATCGGCAGGATCGAACCTGCCAATGCGGCTGCGCCGACCGCCCGCACGACGGCCCGTCGGGTGATGTGCATTTTTCCTCCCTCCCGGTATGGCATGAATCTGTTCACAGCAGCCGGAACGCCTGCACCTCGACGCGCCGCGCCTTGCGCTCGGCGGTCGCCACCGCGATCGTCTTGTTGAGCCAGGCGAGCTCGCTCGCGCCGGTCTCGAACCGCATGGTGGCGCGGAAGAAATAGCTCGCCGGATCGACGTCCTCGCCGCGCGCGAGTTTCGCCATGACCTCGGGCGGGCCGTGGCGGTAGCCTTGGCTGAGCACCTGCACGACGGCGCCGCGCGCCTCCTTGATGGCGTAGCGGGCGTCGAGCTCGAGCGCGCCGTCGCTGCGTAGGATCTGCCAGTCGGCGCCGCCGAGAATCTCGCCGCGCATCGCCGGCCCTTCGAACGTACCGCTGGTGATGTAGACCACGCGGCGCTCGCCGAGCGGGCACGGCCCGAGCGAGACCAGCTCGCCGACGTCGGCGCTCAGCTTGAACAGGAATTCGAACTTGAGCATGCACCTCTCCCGAACCCGATTGTCGTGGGCCGCGGCCCACTCCCGCCGCCAAGGCCGCACGCGACAGGATCGATCATTGTCACCCCGGAACGCCGAAAGTACTCTACGCATTCCGGGAGGAATGAACCATGCGCGAGACGCAACAACACGGACGTCCGAGCTTCACCCGCCGTTCCATGCTGCTGGCCGGCGCCGCCGGCCTGTGCATGCCGCGCCTCGCGCTCGCTCAGGCGCGCGAGACCGTGCGCATCGGCGTGCCGACCAAGACCTATTGGCCGACCATCATTTGCGAGACCGCGATCCGGCAGAAGCTGTTCGAGAAGGAAGGGATCAAGGCCGAGCTGACGATCTATCGCAGCGGCGCCGAAGGCTTCGAGGCGATCGCCGCGGGCGCCTCCGACGTCGTCCTCAACTCCTCGTCGAGCGTCGCCGGCGGCCTGAACAAGGGCGTGAAGGTGCGATGCGTCGCCAACGGCGCGCTCGGCTATTACGGCTGGTACTTGATGGTGAAGCCGGAATCGCCGATCACCAAGGTGTCCGAGCTCGAGGGCAAGAAGGTCGGCATCACCTCGGCCGGATCGGGCTCCGACATCCTGGCGCGTTGGACGCTCGCCGAGCGCAAGGTCAACTTCACGCGCGTGCCGCTCGGCGGCGGCGGGCTGGTGCCGAACCTGCTGACCGGCAACATCGACGCCACCGTGCTCTATTCGCCGCTCACCTACCAGGTGATGCAGGCGAAGCAGGCGCGCGCCATCCTCGATTTCGGCGCCGAGGTCCCGGCGCACTCGACCGGCAGCTGGATCGCCACCGACAAGATGATCAAGGAGCGCCCGCAGGCGGTGCAGAAGACGCTCAACGCCATCTACGGCGGGCTCGCCTTCCTGCGCGCGCCGCAGAACCGCGCCGCCGCGGTCAAGCTGATCGCCGAGATCGACGAGATCGCCGAGCCGGTGGCGGCGGCCGAGCTCGACGGCAACATCATGAAGCTGTCGACCGACGGCGAGATCAGGAAGGAATGGATGGAGCGGTCGCTGGAGATGGCGAGGCTCATCGGCATGACCAACCTGGCGCCGGTCGAGGACATCTACCTCACGACGTTCCGGCCGGTCCCGACCATGGCGTGACGCCGATGCATCGGCCATGAGCCGCCCAGCCATCATCCTCACGCGGCTCGCCCTGCTCGCGCTGGTGCTCGGCGCGTGGCAAGTCCTGCCCCGCAACGGCGTGATCAATCCGCTGCTGCTGCCGCCGCTCGGCGACGTGCTCACGATGCTGGGCGAACTGCTCGGCCGGCCGCAGGTGCATGATGCGCTCGCCACCACCGCCGCCGAGGTGCTGGTCGCGTTCCTGATCGCGGTGCCGCTCGGCGCCACGATCGGCGTGCTGATCGCCGAGAACGAATATCTCGGCGACATCTTCAAGCCGATCCTGTTCTACGTGTTCAGCGTGCCGAAATCGATCTTCCTGCCGATGTTCATCCTGGTGTTCGGCATCGGCTTCCAGCAGAAGGTCGCCTACGCGGCCTTCACCACCACCTTCGTGGTGCTGATGAGCGCGACCGCGGCGGTGGAATCGGTGCGGGCCGACCACGTCCTGGTGGCGCGCTCCTACGGCGCGACCCGCGGACAGATCCTGTGGCGCGTCTACGTCCCGAGCATGATGCCGATCCTGCTGGAGACGCTGCGCATCGCGATGATCTTCAATTTCACCGGCGTGATGATCGCCGAGATGTATGCCTCGCGCACCGGCATCGGCCACCTGATCGCCAGCTGGGGCGAGAACTTCCAGATGCGGCAGCTGTTCGCCGGCGTCATTTTGCTGGCGACGATGGCGATCCTGTTCAACGAGGCGGTGCGGTTCCTGGAGGCGCGATGCAGCACGTGGCGAACGTGACGGAGCTGCACGGCCGGCCCGGCGCGGCGGCGATCGAGGTCGCCAAGCTCAGCCACGCCTATGCCAGCGCCGACGGCGACGTGCCGGCGCTCGACGACATCTCGATGTCGGTCGGCGTCGGCCGGTTCGTCGTGATCGTCGGCCCGAGCGGCTGCGGCAAGACCTCGCTGCTGATGATGCTGGCGGGATTGCGGGCGCAGCGCGAAGGCACGATCCTCTGCTACGGGCGCCCGATCCGCGACCCCGACCCGCAGCGCGTCGGCGTCATCTTCCAGGAGGCGAGCCTGTTTCCCTGGCTCACCGCGCTCGACAATATCGAGTTCCCGCTCAGCCTGCGCGGCGCACCGCGCGAGGAGCGCCGGCAGCGGACCGCCGCCATGCTCTCGCTGGTCGGTCTCGACGGATTCGGCGCGCGCTATCCGCACGAGCTGTCGGGCGGCATGAAGCAGCGGGTCTCGATCGCGCGCGGGCTGGTGCAGGATCCGCCGGTCCTGCTGATGGACGAGCCGTTCGCCGCGCTCGACGAGCAGACCCGGATGACCATGGGGCACGAGCTGTTGCGCATCTGGAATGCGACCCGCAAGACCGTGGTGTTCGTCACCCACAGCCTGACCGAGGCGGTCTATCTTGCCGACGAGGTGCTGGTGATGTCGGCGCGGCCCGGACGGATCATCGACCGCATCGAGATCACGCTGCCGCGGCCGCGCACCTACGAGATGATGGCGACCGACGTGTTCGGGCGGCTGCGCGACCGCATCTGGCAACAGATCCGCAAGGCATCGTGAGGCAGAGCATGCGACGACCCGCGCCCGCCACCGTCCGCTGGGGCCTCCTGGCCGCGATCCTGCTGCTGTGGGAGCTGGTGCCGGCGACCGGCATTGTGCCCGAGCTGTTCCTGCCGTCGCTGTCGAAGACGCTGACGGTGCTGATCGAGGACCGGCAAACCTACTTCGCCGCGCTCTTGGTGACGCTTTATGAGGTGGCCTTTGCGATGCTGATCGCCTGCGGCGCCGGCATAGTGGCGGGCGCGCTGGTCGGTGGCCTCACGCTGCTGCGCAACCTCCTGCTGCCGGTGTTCTCCAGCCTCTACGCGGTGCCGATCGTGATCCTTTATCCGGTGTTCACAGCCTGGTTCGGCGTCGGCTCGCAGTCGAAGATCGCCTTCGCGGGCATCTATGCGTTCTTCCCGGTGATGCTCTCGACCGCGGCCGGCATCCGCACCATCGATCCGCAGTTCATCCTGGCGGCGCGCAGCATGGGCGCGAC